>JAYGDB010000222.1:0-71243 GCA_046583095.1 Myxococcota bacterium
CCACTCCTTCTCGCGCAGCTTGAACTTCTGGATCTTCCCGGTGGCGGTCTTGGGTAGCTCCATGAACTCGACCGACTTCGGGCACTTGAAGTGGCTCAGCCTTTCGCGCGCAAATGCGATGATGCCTTCGGCGTCGGGAGAGGTGCCGGGTTTCTGCGTGACGAAGGCCTTCGGAACCTCGCCCCATTTCTCGTGAGGCACGCCGACGACGGCGACTTCCTGGACATCCGGGTGCTGGTAGAGGGTGTTCTCGACCTCGATGGTGGAGATGTTCTCGCCGCCCGAGATGATGATGTCCTTGCTGCGGTCGCGCAGTTCGATGTAGCCATCGGGGTGGAGCACGCCCACGTCGCCCGAGTGGAACCAGCCGCCGCGGAATGCCTCGGCGGTGGCTTCCGAATCCTCGTAGTAGCCGCGCATGACGTTGTTGCCGCGCATGACGACCTCACCCATGGTCTCGGCGTCGGCCGGGACATCGTTCATGTGGTCGTCGACGACCCTCAGGTGGGTGGCGTACACGAAGGGGACACCCTGGCGCGCCATCACGACGGCGCGTTCGGCCGCAGCGAGGTCCTCCCAACCGTCCTGCATCTCGCAGAGGACGTGCGGGCCGTAGGTCTCGGTGAGCCCGTAGAGATGGGTGATGCGGATGCCGAGCTTCTCCATCTGCTCGAGCAGGGTCGGCGAGGGCGGCGAGCCGCCGGTGCAGACGTGGATGGGTGGATCGAAGCGGCGCCCCGCGGCGGCGGGATCCGAAGCGAGCGTCAGGAGCACGGTCGGCGCGCCGTTGAAATTCGTTACACCGTGAGCGTCGATCTGTCGGAAGATCTCCGTCGGGTCGACACCGCGCAGGCAGACGTGTCGCGCGCCCGCCGCAGAAACGGCCCACGGCATGCACCAACCGTTGCAGTGGAACATCGGCAGCGTCCAGAGGAAGGTCGTGTCCTTCGTGAGCGACAGGGCGCCGATCTGTCCGAGGGCGTTTAGGTAGGCGCCCCGGTGGGTGTACATCACGCCCTTCGGTCGTCCGGTCGTGCCCGAGGTGTAGTTGATGGAGAGGATCGTGTCCTCGCCTTCGGGGGCCTCTTCGAGGGTCGATCGAATCGGAACCGGCTCCGCGCCTGCGACGAAGTCTGCGTACGAGAGAGCGCCGTCGCGTACGGGGAAATCGCGATCAGGCACTTCGACGATCTTCTCGAGGGTTGCGATCCCGGACACGATGTCGTCGAGGGAAACGGCGAGTTCGGGATCGACGAGCAGCACCTTCGCGCCGCTGTGCTCGAGGATGTACTGGACTTCGGCGGCGGCCAGGCGGGTGTTGATCGAGACGATCGGCGCGTGGATGAGCGGCAGGGCGAAGTGGGCCGCCAGGTGAAATGGAGTATTCGGCGACAAGACCGCGACGGGGTCGCCGCGCGCAACTCCAACTCGTTGCAACGCGCCGGCAAGCAGCGAGATCTCTTCGCCGAGGCGCGCGTAGGTCCAGCGCTCGTCGCGGTAGATCACGCCCACTCGCTGCGGGAAGACCCGCAAGTTGCGCTCCATCAAGAGGATCGGGCTCATCGCCTCTCGGCAGACGCCTGCGTGGTCGATCGTCATGTTCGGATCACCTGTACCGGATCGCCGGCGGCGACCTCGCCGTCTTCGATGACCTTCAGGTAGATGCCTCGCAGGTTGCGGTCTCGGGTTTGCTTGTGCGACACGAGCCGCAGCGCACCGGAGCCGAAGCGCGCCTTGAACTTGCGGCAGCCGTCGTGGGGCTCGGGCGTGACCTCGAGCAGCGCGCTGCCGGCGCGCAACCGGGTGCCGGCGGGCAGGTTCGGTGTGGAGAGATCGAGGTCGAGGAAGAGGTTGTCGCCGAACATCGAGAGGCCCTGGCCGTTCGCGATCAACGCTGCGACGGCGCCCCGCATGGTGGCAAGCTGCTGGCTCGGCTTGGGGCTTCTCTTCTCGGACCAGCGATCCTGCGGCATGCCGCCGGTCACAGTCAAACGCGCCCGCTCGTGCGTAATGCGCTCGTTCGAGCCGGGTCGCGCGATCAGGGCGACCACGCGGCCTTCGTCCTTCGGCGCCGGCGGCAAGGCTTGCAGTTGCGCATCCAGCACCTCGAAGGGGAGATGCAGGTTCGGGTCGCCGGCAGGAACGGGTTTCGAGTTGGCCACATGCCTAGCCTATCTGGCGTCTGGCGGCGTTGCTAGCATCCTGGACCTCGACGACGACTGCAGGAGTAGAGAAGATGCCCGAAGCTTGGATCATCGATGGAGTTCGTTCGCCACGTGGCCGCGGCAAGCCCGGCAAGGGCGGCCTCACCCATCTTCATCCGCAGCGCAACCTGGCTCAGGTACTCGTCGCCTTGCAGGATCGGGTTGGCTTCGATGCCGCCGAGGTCGATGACGTGGTCGTCGGTTGCGGCGCGGGCAGCGGGGACCATGCCCACGACATCGCGCGCATGTCGGCCCTCGACGCGGGTTGGCCGAACTCCGCATCGGGCGTCACGCTCCACCGCTTCTGCGGCTCGGGCCAGCAGGCGGTGACCTTCGCGGCCATGGGGATCATGGCGGGTCACCAGGACCTCGTGGTGGGGGGCGGCGTCGAGTCGATGTCGCGCTACGCGCCCATCCACGCCCATGGCTTCCACGCCAGCAACGAGCACCTGTTCGAGAAGCACCCGATGGTGCCGCAGGGCATCTCCGCAGACCTGATCGCCACACTGGAAGGTTTCTCGCGCGAGGACTGCGACCGCTATGCGGTTCGCAGCCAGGAGCGCGCCGCCGAAGCGATTGGTGAAGGCCGTTTCGAACGCAGCATCGTCCCGATCTACAACGACGATGGCTCGCCCGCTCTCGACAAGGACGAGCATCCGCGGCCCGGCACCACCCTCGAAATGCTGGGCGGGCTGCCGGCCTCCTTCGAGGCTCTCGGCACCACCGTGATGAAGGGCTACGAGAAGACCTTCGACGACCACTGCAAGGACGTTTACCCGCAGATCGACAAGGTCGAGCACGTCCACCACGCGGGCAACTCGTCGGGCGTCGTGGATGGTGCCAGCGCGATCCTGCTGGCGTCTCCGGACTACGCAAAGGCCCACGGACTCACGCCGCGAGCCCGCATCAAGATGACCGCAACCGCAGGCACCGAGCCCGTCATCATGCTCACTGCGCCCGGTCCGGCAGCGGAGCAGTGTCTCGATCGGGCGAAGATGAGCTGGGACGACATCGATCTCTTCGAGGTCAACGAGGCGTTCGCCGCCGTGGTCCTGAAGTTCCTGAAGGACTCGCAGGTCGATCCCGACAAGGTGAACGTGAACGGAGGCGCCATCGCCCTGGGGCACCCGATCGGCGGCACCGGTCCGATGCTCATCCAGACGGTCCTCGACGAACTCGAACGACGCGACCTCCAGACGGGCCTGATCGCGATGTGCACGGGCGGCGGGATGGGCACCGCGACCGTGATCGAGCGGATCTAGCGGCGCGGGGCTGCCTTCGACGCACGGGAGTACGGCTCCGGTGTGAAGGGGTCAGATGCGGGTTGCCGTAGTGAGTGGAGTCGAGGGCGTCCCCTCCGGCCGCCGGCCCTGGACGTCGGCGAGGCGGAATGTCTCGAGCTTCGGCAGAACCAGATCTGCGAAGCTCTCGCACTCGTCCCGCAGCGGATAGCCCGACAGGATGAACGCCCGGATTCCGAGATCCATGTAGCGCTCGAGCTTTGCGAGAACCTGCGCGGGGTCGCCGACGATCGCGCTGCCGCAGCCAGAACGCGCGCGGCCGATCCCCGACCACAGCTGCTCTTCGATGTACCCCTCGCTGTCTGCGCCTTCCCGGAGCGCATCTTGCCGCTTCACGCCGACGCTCTTCGAATCGAGGGCTCGATCCTTGATGGTCTGCCCGATCTCGTCGTCGAGTTCGGAGACGAGGCGCCGCGCTGCGTCGCGTGCCTCGGCTTCAGTCTCGCGGACGATCACGTGGACCCGGTAGCCGAAGTCGATCGTGCGTCCGTACTTCGCCGCCCGCCGGCTCATGTCTCCCATCGTCTCGCGGATCCGATCTTCGGTCTCGGGCCACATCAGGAAGACGTCGCAGTGCTCGGCACACAGCTCCCGGGCGCCCTCGGAGGTGCCGCCGAAATAGAGGAGCGGCCCGCCGTTCTGCTGATAGGGACGCGCCGGGTCCGAGGGCAGGTCGAGGTCGTAAAACCGGCCCTGGAAGTGGATTCGCTCCTGCGTCCAGGCCTGTTTCAGAATCTCGATCACCTCGCGGGACCTCTGGTAGCGATCTGGGGCCGGATTCTGGGTGCCCGGAAGATCCGAGCTGATGATATTGACCGTCAGGCGGCCCTCGAGCAGGTGGTCGAGGGTGGCCAGCGCCCGGGCCAGCATCGGCGGATGGACTTCGCCGCAACGGACGGCAGTCAGCAGAGAGATCTGCTCGGTCGTCGGGCCGACGCCGGCCGCGAACGTCAACGTGTCCTGGCCCACCTGATAGGACGACGGCAACAGGATGTTCTGGTAGCCGAGTCGATCGGCGGTCCGCACGATGTCGGCGCAGTGGGCGAAGCTGCTCCGCAGTTCGCCGTCGGGAACGCCCAGGAACTCGTAGTCGTCGCTGCAGAGCCCGCTGAACCACGCGATCTCGGCCGCGCGCCGGGAAGTTCGGATCGGGATCGCATCCATGCGCTCATCCTATCACTTCGACTAGGATCCGAGATCCACACGGAGGTGCGCGTCGATGGCGAAGAGCTTCGAGCCCCGGTTCATGAAGCTGGGCGTGCTGACCGCCGCGTTGCAGGAGTTGACGCCGCGCGAGGTACGGGATCCCGACCCGGATCGCGCCGTCGAGGACTGGCTCGAGTTCGCCCGGGAGCTTTCGGCCGACGAGATCCAGCTCTCCTCCGCGCTCCACCCCGGTGTGGCCGATATCCCCGAAGAGGCGATGCTCGACCCCGTCGCGAACACCCTCGACCTGCGCGACCCCTTCGATCGCAAGCGAGCCGACCGGGTGCTGGCCGCCGTGAAGGGCACCGGCGTCGGCATCGCCGATATCGGCTACTTCGACAACATGCTTCACGCGGATCCCGCGATTCGCGACGCCAAGAAGCAGTTCATGCTGCGGGTCTTCGATGCGGCCGTGCTCCTCGGCGTGCCCGCGGTCTGCGGCTTCGTCGGTAAGGCGGCAGACCGCAGCGTCGAGGCCAATCTCGCGCTCTTCGAAGAGGCCTTCGTTCCGCTGCTCGAGGAGGCGAAGGCCCGCGGTCTCTCCTATCGGGTCGAGCAGTGCCCGATGCCTGGCTGGACGACCGACGACTCCTGGCACAACAACATCGCCTACACGCCGGGCGCCTGGATTGCGCTGCATCGAATTTGCGAACAGCACGGAGTGGCCGACCAGTTCCGCATCCACTACGACCCCTCGCACGCGATCCTGATGGGACAGGACACCCGTTCGATCTTTCAGTACTTGCGCGACGAGGGCTACGCGTTCCTCATCGAGGGCTTTCACGTGAAGGGCCAGGTGGTCGATTCCAGAGGGGTTTCGGCCTGGGGGTACGGAGGGCAAACGATGCAGCGGGGGGACTGGGTGAACGGTGCGCCCTCGGAAGATCCGGCCGATCACGCGAACGCCTGGAAGAAGCAGACGGTCCTTTGCGAGCACGAACTACCGGGCACCGCGCGCCACGATCCGCTCGCTTACCTGCAGAACCGCAGCGTCGACTGGCTCGATCACCAACTCGCTGCGCGGGAGCTCCTCGACCTCGACGTCGCGAACACCTCGCTAATCGTCGAGCACGAGTACCCGCCGGCGCGCATCCAGGATCGCGAACTCCTGAAGCCGATCCTGCAGGGCTCGATGGCGTTTACCCGCAAGATCGACGAGGCGGCGGCCTGCATGTACGCGCTGCAGAACGAGGTGCTGCCGGATCAGGACATCCCCGTGCAGGGTGTCGGTCGCGAGGCATACCGCTCGTGAGGCGCAAGCTGAACGTGGCGATGATCGGCTACGACTTCATGGGTCGAGCTCACAGCAATGCCTGGCGGCAAGTGGGTCCCTTCTTCGATCCGGCACTTTCGCCGGTGATGAAGGTGGTCTGCGGACGTACTGAGGACAAGGTAAAGGCGGCTGCGGCGCGTCTCGGCTGGGAGGAGTACGCGACCTCCTGGGAGGAGGTGGTCGAACGCGACGACATCGATCTCGTCGATATCTGCACGCCCGGTGACTCCCATAAGGACATTGCAGTCGCGGCAGCCCGGGCCGGCAAGGCGATCCTGTGCGAGAAGCCGTTGGCCAACCAGGTCGGCGAAGCCGAGGAGATGCTCGACGCCGTGAACACGGCGGGGGTCGTTCACATGATCTGTCACAACTACCGCCGGGCCCCGGCGGTGGCGCTCGCCAGGCAGTGGATCGAAGAGGGCAAGATCGGGGACATCCGGCACTACCGCGGCACCTACCTGCAGGATTGGATCGTCGATCCGAACTTTCCGCGAGTCTGGCGTCTCGAGAAGTCGAAGGCGGGCTCGGGCGCACTCGGTGACATCGCGTCGCATTCGATCGATCTCGCTCGTTACCTGGTCGGCGAGATCACTGAAGTGTGCGGTCTGCTCGAAACTTTCATCGACGAGCGCCCGCTGCCCGACGGCAACGGACGCGGCAAGGTCGACGTCGACGATGCGGCGTTGGCTCTGCTGCGCTTCGAGAACGGGGCGATCGGCAGCGTCGAAGGCTCGCGCTTCGCGCCCGGCCGCAAGAACTACAACCGCTTCGAGATCAACGGCAGCCTCGGCAGCATCGCGTTCGATCTCGAGCGCATGAACGAGGTCGAGCTGTACACCCCCGAGGGGGCATCCAGCGGTTTCCGGACCGTCCTGGCGACCGAGGCCGAGCACCCGTACGCGGGAGCCTGGTGGCCGCCCGGTCACATCCTCGGCTACGAGCACACCTTCGTGCACACGGTGCTGGATCTGCTCCAGGCGCTCGAGAAGGGCAGGCTCCCGACGCCGAACTTCGAGGACGGCCTGCGCAACCAGCAGGTGCTGGACGCGATCGAGCGCGCGGCGAGCGCACGGAGTTGGCAGCGGGTCTGAGCCCTCGCCAACTCACCGCCCGCAGTCAGGCGTGCGCGTGCGGTGGAGTGCGAGAGTTCGTCCGTGACGTCACGAACTGGCTCAGCCAGCCCGCCAGCGCAACGGCGAACGTCGCCCGGTAGAGCACCCAAGCTACGAGCCCGTGGCGCAGCATCTCGGTGCCTGCGCCCCACCAGGACATGAAGGCGAACAGGTAGGTCATCGCCGCGAGCACGGTCGGCGCAAAGCTGATTCCGGTGGCGTGCCCCGTGCGCCACCACGCGAACGGCGGCAGCAGCACTGCGGCCAAGAGCCAGAGCCAATTGGGTGGAGCGCTCGCTCGCTCGACCCACCGGGCCGCCGATTCGATCCAGCGAAAGCGAGCACGAGCCGTGCCGTCGAAGTAGCGGCGGACGAGGTGGGTCGAGGCGTTCGGGGGAGCGAGCATCTTCCAGGTCGTTCGATGCGACTCGAGGCGGCTCGCCGCCCACGCGAGGTAGCGGCTGCGACCGCCCTGCTCGATCCATGCCTCGACGGCGGGACTCATCGGGTATCGGCTATCGGGCAGACCTGCTGCGCGGAACGCCGCCAGTGTCTCCGCGTCGCTGAAGACGTTCTGGTAGAGCGCGGTGTAGACCGGGATCGTCGAGCGCCTCGCGGCATCGCTGGTCCGAAGGCCGAGTACGAGAACCAAGAGCAGCACGCAGGAGCCAGCAGCGAAGCGTGCCCATTCCGCCCGCCGACCAGGCGGTCTTGCCGGCAACAGCACGAGCGCTGCGAATGGAAGCGCAAGGAGGTGAACATCGCGCACCGTCGCGAACGCGAGGACGGTTGCTGCCCACGCAGCGCCCAGCAACGCGGTGCGCGGTGCGCGGAGCTTCGCTCCGTCACGGTCGAGGGCGCGGCGCAGCGCGAGCGAAAGCGCGAGCAAGAGCGCGAGAAGCGAGAGGGCCAGGGACTCGGTCATCAGCGCGGCATTCCAAGGCCGGACGAGTGGCGACAACGCGAACAGTCCGAGGAGCAGCACGCCGGCTGTACGTCGGAGCGTCCACCCGAAAAGACACCAACACGCGAGAGAGAGCCAGGATTGCGCCTGCACCAAGAAGGGGCCGGGGGGCACGATGCGTAGGAACAGCGGATAGGCTGGAGCGCGCCGCGCGTAGAGGTGCTGACTGTCGAGATCGTTGCCCCTGGCCTCGCGCAGGTAGTAAGCCGAATCCGGGTATCTGCGGAGCTCGGGCTCTTCGGGCCACGCCAGCGGGACGAGTGACAGCATTGCGAGCGCAGCGAGTGCGTGAAGGCGGCGGGGCGTCATTCGGGAGGCACGCCTGGCGGCCGCCCGAGATCCACGGGAACGTTGCCGGCGACGTCCTTCAAGCGTCGAAGGTGTCGTCGGGGAGCCCGGCCGGCAGCGGGGCCGGACGTTCGCAGGTCGTCCGGGGCTGGGCGTGTCGGCCGTCGTCCGAGGCCGCCACGATCGACTCCATCAGGTCGAGGACGTGACTCGAGAGTTCGAGGGACGCGCGATGCGGACGCTTCTGCTGCACGCCGCAGATCATGTCCGCCAGGCCGATGCCGCGACTCTGCTCGGCGTTGCCGTGGCTGAGGGGCATCTCGGTCCATGCCTGCTCGCCGCTCTTGCGGATCGTCACCGGGCCGCCGAAGGTGTTCGGATCTGGCACCGAGAGCGTGGCCTCGCTGCCGTAGATCTCGATGTTGCGCAGCCGGGTGGTCTGCACGTCGAAGCTCGTGGTGAGGTTCGCGACGGGTCCGCTCGCGAAGTCGAGTACGGCCGAGACGTGGGTGGGCACTTCGACATCCATCGTCTGGCCGCGCAGCGGCTGGCTGCCGATTTCTCGCTGGGCGTGGGTGATGCGAGCGGATCCGGTGATGCGGCGCACGGGGCCCAGGAGGTGGACGAGCGCGGTCAGGTAGTACGGCCCCATGTCGAAGAGCGGTCCCGCGCCGCGCTGATAGAAAGCCGCCGGGCCCGGATGCCAGCTCTCGGGCCCGGGAGAGAGCATGAAGCCGCTGGCTGCTACGGGCTCTCCGATGGCGCCGTCGTCGATCAGCTTGCGGCAGGTCTGCAGGCCGCCACCGAGGAAGGTGTCCGGTGCGCAGCCGACGCGGACGCCCATTTCCTTCGCCGCGCGGCCGAGTTCGAGGCCTTCGTCCAGCGTCAGGGCCAGCGGCTTCTCGCAGAAGACCGACTTCCCGGAGTCCACCACGCGACGGCTCACCGGATAGTGGGCGGCGGGGATCGTGAGGTTGACGACGACTTCGACGTCGTCGTCCGCAATCAGCCCGTCGGGCTCGAGCACTTTGGGGATGCCGTGCCTTTCGGCGAGTTCCTTGGCCGGATCGGGCAGTACGTCCGCGCAGGCAACGAGGTCGATGAACGGCAGGGCCGAGAGCTTCGCGGCGTAGACGTTGCTGATGTTCCCGCAGCCGATGATGCCGACGCCTGTCCGGCTTCTCTGCGCGGTCATGTGTGCCGTCCCTTCGAGATCCCCTCTGCGACCAGGTAGCGGTAGCTCTGCTCCACCGCCTCGAACATGTCCGTCGCGCAGTGATCGAGCTCGACGATGTGCCAGGCCGCTTGATCGGCCGCCGCAGCGATGCCCGCCAGATCGACGACACCTCCGCCCGCGGCGGTCATGGGGCTCTTGGGGCCATCTGCCGGGCCGTCCTTCAGGTGGAGCAGTCGCGCTCGGCTACCCAGGTCGGAGACCACCTGCACGGGATCCGCACCGCCCACCTGGGCCCAGTAGACGTCGATTTCGGCGAAGATCTCCGGCTCGAGTTGCTCGAAGAGCAGCGCGTGAGCAGGCTGGTCGTCGATCTTCGTCGAGAACTCCCAGTTGTGATTGTGATATCCGAGCCGCATGCCTCGGGACGCCACGGTCTCGTAGGCGCGGTTCAGCTGATCCGCGGTGACCGAGATCTGCTCGCGATCGGCGAAGCGGTCGGGAGGTAGAAACGCGACCACCAGGTCTTCGGCGCCGATTTCCTGCTGGAGGTCGAGGATCTCGGCGGCGGACTCACCGATCGGTAGCTGGATGTGCGAGCTGCTCACCGTCATGCCCGCGGCTTCGACGCGTCGGCGAAACTCCCGCGGCGGTAGACCGTGAAGGCCGGCGGGCTCGACGCCGATGAATCCGATCTGCCCGAGACGCTCGATGACTGCCGGGAAGTCGGCGGCCGCTTCCTCGCGGAGGCTGTAGAGCTGAACCGAGAGGGGGGCTGAAGGGTTCGGCACTGCGCATGGGTATCCGAACTCTCGGCCTGGCGCTAACTCCCGGCCGCGAATGAGTGCCCGCTCCCTCCTCGTTCAGCGCCGAAACGGGTCTGCGGGACCCCGGGTTGACGCCGTTCCGATCTTGGAACTTGGCGAGCCGTACAAGCAACTGGATTCGCGCCGGAATTCGCATCGCATCCCGCAGCCGAGGAATAACGCCCAGAGCGCTCGCCACAACACCGCCGATCCGACCACTGACCTGCGTTCGATCTGCCAACTCGAGAACGGAGGCTGCGCTTATGATGCGCATGTTCGAGTGGACTGGCCGGCTGACGCTGGTCGCAATGTGGCTCCTGCTAGCGGCACCGGCGCATGCAGGCGGCGCATCCCTGAATGATGACCATGGGTCCTCGGGGCCGGAGGCTCCCGCATCCCTGGATGTGTCGCAGGCCGCAGTCAATTTTAGCCTGTACGACTTCTCGGCTGTCGACTTCGACGGCGCGATGCTCGGAGAACTCCTCGGTCGCCCGCATGCCCACGGCGCCCAGGCGTTCTTGGCCCTGTTCTCACCGGGGCATCGGGATGCCCCGGATCGGTCTCCTGGCCACGATGCGGAGCATGCCCCGATGGATGTCGAGCAGTGGTGGATTCGCCACCTCGGACCGCTCGCTCGCCACCTCCACTCCCAGGCGTCACAGCTGCCCGAGCCTTCTTCCGGATTGATGCTGACGTTGGGTCTCGCCGCCTGGATGGGCGTGAGGCGTCGCGCCCGCGTCTGATCCGCCGGCAGTTCACCTCGCCCGCTGGTACTGCATCCCAAGCCCCGCCGCCGTCTCCGCTGACGATGGCCTTGGCTGTGAGGTCTCTCCTCGGGTTTGGCCATGTCCTGAGCGTCGAGGGCATGTTCTCGGGCATGGCTCGGAGCGTCGTACAAGCCACGCAGCCGGTGGGTGGGCGAGGCGTTCTTCGAAGCTCTGGAACACTGTCAGAACTAGGAGTCCTTGCACTCCAGCCTGTCGATCGCGTGGACCGGTGCGTTGGGGCCGCTCATCAGCTCGGTGATAGCGCCGTAGACGAGTTGGTGTTGCTGGACGCGGCTCTTTCCCTCGAAGGCCCTCGAGACGACGGCGATCTCGAAGTGGCCGGGCCCGCGCGGGTCGATCCTGATTTCCGCGCTCTCGATGGCCGCGGCGATCGCCTCCCGGATCTGCTCCACGACGACTTCCGGGGGCGGGCCCTGGTTGGCGATCTGTAGAGCCATCAGGCTTCTTCTGGCGCGTTGGGGTTCTCGATCTTGAACCCGGCCCCGCGCGGCGTATCCACGGTCTCGATGCTCAGGCCCTCCGCCCGTTGGGCGCTCAGGGCGTCGATCAGCAAGCGGATGCCGTTCGCGTCGATCTCGATGTCGTGGCCGCGCCGCGGTGCCATCGCCAGGCTGGCTTGGTAACGGGAGTCGATTGCGAGGTGCAGTTCGCGTTCTTCGTCTTCGCCACCGGCGCCGGGAGTGGCCTTGCGCAGGGCCTCGGCAGCCTCGTCGCTGATCGTGATCGTCGGGCGGATGCTGAGATCCAGCTGGATCCCCAGTTTCTCGTGCAGCTCACCCGAGTCGAAGAGCTCCTGGATGATGTCGCAGCCGCCGATGAACTCACCCTCTACGTAGAGTTGTGGAATCGTCGGCCAGGCCGAGTAGGTCTTGATGCCGTCGCGCAGGGCCGCGTCCGAGAGCACGTCTGCCGTCTCGTACTCGGGAGTGAGGCTGTCGAGGATCTGGATGACGGTGGCCGAGAAGCCGCACTGGGGGGCCTGGCGGTTTCCCTTCATGAACAGCATCACGTGGTGAGAATGGACGAGATCGTCGATTTTCTGTTGAGTGGTGTCGTCGAGACTCATGGGGTTCCGATATCGGTCAGGCTGGCTGCAGTTCGGGGCCGATGCTAGCTCAGCCGGAGCAGCGAGCGCTCCGGGGCGGAGTGCGGGCGCACTCCATGCCCTGGGTGACACCCCTTGACAGCGGAACACACGCGGTCGTCGTCGCCTGCATCCTAGCCATTTCTTCGTCCGGGCCCGAGACCGTCGCGCAGTTCTCACCTCCGCCGTAACGGATGCAGACGACGCACTCCACCGAGGTCTCGGTGGCGGTCACGTAGAGCATTGCCACCAAGAAGATCGCCGCGATCACGACTCCCGCGAGGATCCTCAACTGTTCAAGAGCACCCAGTCCGCCAGGATGCGCAGGGCCTCCCGCTGCTGCGGCGTGGGCTCGTCGCTCTTGGACTCGGCGCTCGTCTCGCTCGGTCGCTTGGGGATGTGCACCAGATCCGGGCTCGAGCCCGCGCCACCGGCGGTCGAGGCCACCGAGCCGTCCTCGGGGAGTCCCGAGTCGTCACCGCTGGCGGCCTGCTCGACACCCTCGGCGTCAGGCTCCTCCTCTCCTTCTTCCTGCGAAGGGGGCTTGTAGACGTCCGAGAGGTGAAGGACGCCATTGCGTTCCTTCGTCTCCTCGATCTGCTTCAGGATTTCCGCGAATTCCTCGCTTTGCTCGGTCCGCTCGGCGGACTTGTTGGCGAGGCGGGTTACCGCGTCGGCGGTCACCGGCCGCCAGAAGCCGGGGGCGCTCGAGTTGGGGCCTGGCGCAGAGGCGGGGTCGATGAACGGGTCGATCTTCTGGCTCGGAAGCGAATAGTCCTGGTGTTTTTCTCCCAGCTCGTTCGCGCTGAAGAGCGACGGGAAGACGATGTCGGCTCGCACACCTTCGTGTTGCGTCGAATTGCCTCCCGGCCGGAAGAAGACGGCCGTGGTGACCTTCAGGGCGCCGAGCGGCGTGGCCAGGGGCACCATGCTCTGGACCGTACCCTTTCCGAAGGTGTGGTCGTCACCGACGACGATCGCACGGCGGTAGTCTTTCATGGCACCGGCGACGATCTCCGACGCCGATGCGCTGATGCGGGAGGTGAGGAGCACCATCGGACCGCCGTAGAGCAGGGAGTCGTCGGGATCCCGCAGCACCTGCACCTTCGACGAGCTGTCCTTCACAGCGACGACGCCGCCGTTGCGAATGAAGAAGCCGGCGATCTCGACAGAGTTCTCGAGCAGTCCACCGCCGTTGCGGGAGAGATCGAGGAGCAGCCCGTCCGCCTTCTCCTTCTTTACCTCGCGCAGGAGTTCTCGCATGTCGCGGGAGCTCTGCCGCTCGGTGGGATTGCGGCCGCCGTAGAAGGAAGGCAGCTCGAGGACAGCGAGCTTCAGGGTCTTGCCGCCTTCCACTTCGACCTCTTCGAAGCGGAGTGCAGCCGCCTGGTCTTCGAGCTTGATCTTGTCCCGGACGATGCTCAGGATCAGGCGCTCGGTCGTCTCGCCCTGCCGCAGGATCGACAGGCGCACCATGGTGCCTCGCTTGCCGCGGATGAGACGGACTACGTCGCGCAGGTCCATGTCGATGATGTCGACGAATTCGCCGTCCGCCTGGGCGACGGCGATGATCTTGTCGCTCGGCTCGATGCCCCCGATTCGGTCCGCGGCGCCGC
Organism: Myxococcota bacterium; assembly: GCA_046583095.1. GTDB lineage: Bacteria > Myxococcota_A > UBA9160 > UBA9160 > UBA4427 > JAJDAN01. The sequence goes on from JAYGDB010000222.1 coordinate 13,817, forward strand.
CCGGGATGATCTTCTCGACTACCGAGTATCCGTCGCGAGAGGCCAGCCCGACGCCGATCCCTTCGAGCGAGAGCTCCATTCCGATCTGGAAGTCCTCGACGGCCTCCTGCGTGAAGTAGTTCGAGTGGGGGTCGAGGGCCATCGCGAAGGCGTCGAGGAAGGACGCGTAGACATCGTCCTCTTCGAGTTCTTTCGCACGTTTCGTCATCAGCTCATAGCGGTGGATGAGCTTCCGCTTGGCTTCGGGCAGCTCTTCGCCATTGGAGAGGTAGTTCGAAATCTGGAAGTGGATCAGGCGGCCGTAGAGGTTGTCGCGCTCGGCGGTCGTCTTGGGGCGGGCGCGCTTCTCTGGGTCGATGATCAGCTCGACGCTCGAATCGAGCTGGTAGTCCTCCGCGCCGACGTACTTCGTCACGAAGGCTTGCATCTCTTCGTAGTGCTCGATCATCTCCTGGCGGAGGTCGAGCAGGGTCGTGCAATCGCCGCGCCGTACATCGTGGAAGACGCCCCGGAGTCGCGAGGCGAGCTTCTCCCTCTCGCCCGCGAGGAATATGGATTTCGAGGGGTCGAGTCGCTTGATATAGGAGTCGATGGTGCGCTGGCGCAGCTCGTCGTTCAGATAGCGGAATGAGTAGTGCTTGTTGAGATAGGCTGTTTGCAGCTCGGAGACGCGCTTGCAGGAGAGCCCCATGGCGGCAGCCGGGCTCGCAGCGATGAGTGCGCTCACGACGAGTAGGATCGAGAAGCTGGCTCGGGTCATCGATTGCATGATAACAGGCTCGTACCTCGGGGCCCCGCAGGGAGCGTCCTCTGCTTGTCGGACGAGCAGCCCCGGTACCTGAGGCTGGATCAGGCCTGCGGGCGAAGGGCTGGCAGCACTTGTTCCGCGAAGAGTCGCGCGGGCTCGCGGGTGTCGCGACCGAAGAACTCGATCACGAACCCCGTACACCCGAGCTTTCGATGCCGGTCGATACAATCGATCACGCGCTCGGGCGTTCCCCAGATTCCGTGCTCTTCGAGTCCGGCCCCGAGATGCCCGCCGTAGACCTTCTGCGCCTTCTCGAGAGAAGCGCGCGCCTGCGCGTCGGTTTCGGCGATCACGACGACGCACTGCTGGGAGACCGACAGGGTGTCGAAGTCGCGCTTCTCTTCGTCGCAACGGCGCTTCAGCGCCTCGATCTTCTGTGCCAGCTGAGCCTGGGCGATGGCCATGTTGTTCCAGATGTCGGCGTGTCGCGCGACGATGCCCATCAGCACCTTCTCTCCCCCGCCGCCGATCAGGATCGGAGGCCGCCGTGCGGGCTTCGGTTCGCAGATTGCGTCGCGGACCTGGAAGTGCTCGCCTTCCAAGCTGAAGCGTTCCTCAGTCCAGAGGCCGGTTAGGATCTGGACCATTTCTTCGAGAGCGCGCATTCGCTCTCCCAGGTTCGGAAACCGACAGCCCGTCTGCTCGAACTCCGGTTGGAACCAGCCGGCGCCCAGGCCCATGATCGTCCGTCCCGACGAGACCTGGTCGAGGGTCGCGACCTGCTTGGCGAGGACCGCGGGGTTCCGAAAGAACGGCGGGGTGACGAGTGTTCCGAGTCCGACGTGCTCGGTGATGGCCGCAACGGCCGCGAGCAGTGTCCATGCCTCGAGGATCGGAAGCGTGGGAAGCGGCACGCCGTAGATGTGGTCGCATACCCAGACGGAGTCGAACCCGCAGTCATCGAACGCGATCGCGGTCTCGCGTACCTCCTCCCACGTGCGCTTGATCTGGGGCAAGGTGGCACCGAAGTGCAGGGATTCCTGAGCCATCGGCCGGTTCCTTCCTCAGCGGTACTTCGAGTTGTCGGGGTGTCGCTTCTCGCCAAGTGCCTGGCGGCCTCCGCCGGCCTCGGCGATCTCCGTGTATAGCTCCAGACCTACGAGGGCCACTATCATCCGTGCATCTTCCCCTTGCGGATCAGCCGATGACCGATTTTCACTTCCAGAACCTATTCGAGATGGACCCGGCGGAGACGAAGTATCGCAAGCTCGATGGTGACTTCGTCTCCGAGGGCGAGTTCGAAGGCCAGCGCATCCTGAAGGTCGACGGTGCCGCACTCACCGTGCTCGCTGCCGACGCGGTGCGCGACGTCTCGCACCTGTTCCGGACGAGTCACCTGGCCCAGCTGCGTAAGATCCTCGACGATCCGGATGCCTCGGACAACGACCGCTTCGTGGCGCTCGAGCTGCTGCGCAACGCCAATGTCTCGGCCGGAATGGTGCTGCCTTCCTGCCAGGACACGGGGACAGCGATCGTCATCGCAAAGAAGGGCCAGCAGGTCTTCACGACGGGGAACGACGAGATCTCCCTCTCCCGGGGGATCTACGACACCTTCACGAACACGAGCCTCCGCTACTCGCAGATGGCCCCGCTCTCGGTCTTCGACGAGCAGAACACCGGGACGAATCTCCCGGCCCAGATCGATCTCTACGCGGTCGAAGGTGACGAATACGAGTTTCTCTTCATCACGAAGGGCGGCGGCTCTGCAAACAAGACCTTCCTGTTTCAGGAGACGCGGGCGCTCCTCAACCCCGAATCGCTGCTTTCCTTCATGGCCGAGAAGATTCCGCTGCTCGGCACGGCCGCGTGCCCGCCCTACCACCTGGCGGTGGTGATTGGGGGAACATCTGCGGAGGCCACCCTCAAGACCGTCAAGCTCGCGAGTACAGGTTATCTGGATTCGCTGCCTACCAGCGGCAACGAGCTGGGGCGCGCCTTCCGCGACCCGGAGCTGGAGGAGCTTATCCACGAGCTCACCCGCAACACCGGCATCGGTGCGCAGTTCGGTGGGAAATACTTCTGTCACGATGTACGGGTGATCCGGCTTCCGCGGCACGGCGCGTCGTGTCCGGTGGGGATCGGCGTATCCTGCAGCGCCGATCGCCAGATTCTCGGCAAGATCACGCGGAAGGGAGTGTTTCTCGAGCAACTCGAGCAGGACCCGGCCCGCTTCCTGCCGGAACCCGAGAGCTTCGAGTTGTCAGGCGATGTCGTCCGGGTCGATCTGAACCAGCCGATGAGTGAGATCCGGAAGCTCCTGAGCAACTATCCGGTCACCACGCAGCTCTCACTTTCGGGGACGTTGATCGTCGCGCGCGATATCGCCCACGCCAAGCTGAAGGAGCGCATCGATGCCGGCGAAGGGCTGCCCGACTACTTCAAGGACCACATGATCTACTACGCGGGTCCGGCCAAGACGCCCAAGGGTCTTGCATCCGGGTCCTTCGGGCCGACGACGGCGGGGCGCATGGACTCCTACGTTGGACTCTTCATGGAGCACGGGGGCAGCTTCATCTCTCTCGCGAAGGGCAACCGCTCCTCCGAGGTCACCGAGGCCTGCAAGACCTACGGTGGCTTCTACCTGGGATCGGTCGGCGGCCCCGGGGCGATCCTCGCCCAGGAGTGCATCAAGAAGGTCGAGGTCGTCGAGTACGAAGAACTGGGGATGGAAGCCGTCTGGAAGATCGAGGTCGTCGACTTCCCGGCGTTCATCGTGGTCGACGACAAGGGCAACGACTTTTTCAAGCAGTTGTGAGTGCTTTGAACGTCGAGCACATCGATTCGCTCTCGGATCCGCGCCTCGATGACTATCGGAATGTCCGAGACAAGGAGTTGCTTCGCGACCGCTCCCTCTTCATCGTCGAGGGGCGGGAGAACGTCCGCCGCTTGATCCGGGATTCGTCCCACCAGCCGCGATCGCTGCTGCTGTCGAAGCCGGCCTTTGAAGCGATGGCCGACTTCCTCGCGCAATTGCCCGACCCGATTCGCGTTCTCGTCGGGGCGAGGGAGGTCGTGAGCAGCGTGGCGGGTTTCGATCTGCATCGCGGTTGCCTCGCCGCGGTCGAGCGCAAGCCGAACGCCAAGCCGTCTTCGCTGCTTGCGGCTCCCGGGGAAAGCTCTCTCGTCGTGGTGCTCGAAGGGCTCGCGAATCCCGACAACGTGGGGGGCGTCTTCCGCAACGCGATGGCGCTCGGAGTCGACGCGGTGCTGCTTTGCCCTCGTTGCTGCGATCCCCTCTACCGCAAGGCGATCCGGGTCTCGATGGGCGCTGCGCTCTGTGTTCCGACCGCGCGCTTCGACCTTTGGCCCGGCGGACTCGAAGAGTTACGCGCCGCCGGCTACCGCATCGTTGCCATGCACCCCGGTCGGGATGCGGAAGAGGTCGGCACGGCCCGCTGGAGCCAGCACGTCCGGCAGCTCTCGCGGGTGGCGCTAGTGCTGGGCGCGGAGGGTAACGGGCTTTCCGCCGAGACCCTGGCCCTGTGCGACGAACGCCACCGGATCGCCATGGTTCCCGGCTTCGATTCCCTGAACGTCGCGACGGCCGCCGCGATCGCGCTGCATCATCTTTTCGTGGCGCGGTCGGGTTAGTGCGTGACTTCGTTACGGTCGTCTCGGGGGTGCCGCGCTCCGGCACCTCGTTGATGATGCAGATGCTCGCTGCCGGCGGGCTGCCACTGTTGGTCGACGAGCAGCGTCCTCCGGACGAGGACAACCCGCACGGTTATTTCGAGTACGCGCCCGTGAAGGCGTCCGCGCGCGACGTCGACTGGTGGGGTGGCGCCGCCGGCCGAGCCGTGAAGGTGGTTCACGCGCTGCTGCGGCATCTCCCCGAGTCGGGCGAGCTGCGGATCGTCCTGATGGACCGCGACCTCGGAGAAGTCCTGCGGTCTCAGCGCGCGATGCTCGAGCGGGTAGGCGGAGCGTCCGAAGCTGAGGACGAGATGGCCCTCGCGCGCGTCTTCGAGGCCCAACTCGACGAGGCGAGGGCCTGGGCGGTCGCGCGGCCGCGGACCGCGCTGCTCCCGGTTGCCCATCGCCGTTTGATCGAGTCTCCGGCCGAGGTGGTGTCGCGCATCCAGGCGTTCCTCGGAGGTGGCCTCGATGGAAGCGCCATGGTCGCGTGCGTCGACCCGGACCTGGTTCGCTCGCGGTAGGCCGCGCCTAACTCGCTGCGACGAGGGCTCGGAACAGCGCAACGCGTGCCTCGCCGTCGAGCTTCTCGGGATGCCACTGCACGCCCACGACGAAGCGCTCCCCGGCGCCTTCGACTGCCTCGATCAGGCCGTCTGCACTTCGCGCGCTCACCACGAGTCCCTCACCGGGCGCTGCCACGGCCTGGTGGTGCAGGCTGTTCACCGAAGCGCTCGTGCCGAGGATGCTCTCGAGTTGGCTCCCCGGTGTGACCGAGAGCCCGTGGCGTCCCGTCGCTTCGGGAAGCGCGTGGTCATGGGCCTCCGGGACGTCGATCGGGACATGGTGGTGCAGACGGCCGCCGTGATGCAGGCAGAGGATCTGCATCCCGTAGCAGATTCCCAGGACCGGAATCCCTCGGTCGAGTGCGCTCGCGAGCAGGCGTCGGTCGAAGTCGAGCTGTGCGCGCGGTGTGGGCTCGAAGGTGACGTCGGCGGGGTAGGCGGGCGAAGCCGGGTCGGGCAGGAAATCGTCGCCGCCCGGTAGCACCAGCGCATCGATGCGTTGGGTCAGTGCGTCGACGTCTTCTTGGAGTGGGAGATGTAGCGCGACGCCGCCGGCCGCCTCCACGGCCCTCGCGTAGGCCCAGTCGATATAGAGGTAGTCGCGTTCGCGGTGCCAGCGCCCGCGATCGTCCAGTGATTGCGGGATTCCGACGATGGCTGCCATGGCACAGGCAGTATATCGACGAACGATGCGGCATGATTCCCTGGCATGCCCCGCACCGTCATCGCTGGATGTGGCTACATCGGCACCGCGCTCGGGCTCGAACTCGCATCCGAGGGCCACGACGTTTTCGGTCTTCGCCGCGACCCCAGTCGTCTTCCCGACAGCATCTATCCTCTACCGGCCGATCTCGGGCGGCGGGAGAGCCCGCTCGTCCTTCCCGAGCGGATCGACTTCGCGGTCTACTGTGTGGCTCCGGACTCCGGGACGGAGGCGGCCTACCGCCTCGCTTATCTCGATGGGCTCGAGAGCTTTCTGGGTGCCTTGAAGCAGCAGGGCGAAAGGCCTCGCCGTATCTTCTTTGCCTCGAGCACGTCGGTCTATTCGCAGCGCCGCGGCGAGTGGATCGACGAGGCCTCGACGGCGAGCCCGAGCCGTTACGCGGGCGAGATCCTCGTGGACGCGGAGCGTCTGCTGCTGGCCAGCGGCTTCGATGCGACGATTGTCCGCTTCGGCGGGATCTACGGTCCGGGTCGGACGCGTCTCGTCGAGCAGGTCGAGCGCGGCGACGCGCTGCTCGACCCCGAGCCGCACTTCGCGAATCGCATCCATCGCGACGACGCCGCGGGCTTGCTCCGCCACCTGATCTCGGCTCCGGCGGCCGAGGAACTCTATCTCGGCGTGGATTGCGAGCCGGCGGACGAGGCCGATGTACTTCGCTTTCTCGCCGAGGAACTCGGCGTGACATCGCCTCGGACCCGCGGCGTGGAGGACCCGCCCGCGATTCGCCGGGCGGGCAGCAAGCGTTGCCGGAACGATCGGGTTCGAGCCACCGGCTACGGCTATCGCTACCCGAGCTACCGGGCTGGCTATCCCGGGGTCATCCGGGCCTACCGGAAAGCTCGCGCAGAGGCCGGCTGAGCGGCAGGCTCGAGAGATGAGCCTGTGGGCGGCCTGCTAGCGTGAATCCATGCCGCGCTCACCTCGAACTGCGCCGGGCGTCTTGAAGATGCCCGGGGCCGTCTATTCGCCATTCGCGGATCGGATTGCGACCCACCCGGGGCCGATCTTCCCGCTCCACGTGGGGGATACCTGGATGGAGCCCTTCGAAGGCGGGCGGATGCAGGATCTCTCCGTCGACGACTACCCGGGTATGCACCGCTACTGCGATACGCGCGGGATTCCCGAGCTCGTCGATGCGCTCGTCGAGAAAGTGCGCGAGCGCAACGGACTCGCAGTGGAGCGCGAGTCGCTCCTCGTGGCCGGGGGCGCGACAGGGGGTCTCGCGACGGTCGTCGGGGCTCTCGTAGATCCGGGCGAGGAGGTGCTGATCCTGGCTCCCTTCTGGCCTCTGATCCGGGGCATCGTCCAGTCGTTTCGCGGTGTCCCGGTGGAGGTTCCTTTCTACGACCGTGTGGACTCGCCGGAGGCGGCCGTCGAGGCGGTGCGCGACCGCCTGAGCGAGCGCACGGTGGCCCTCTACATCAGCACGCCGTCGAATCCCACGGGTGTCGTGATCCCGGAGGAGTGGCTCGCAGCCCTCGCCGACTTCGCGCGTGTGAACGATCTCTGGCTGCTCTCCGACGAGGTGTACGAAGATTACGTCTACCGGGGGCAGCACGTCTCCCTGGGTCCGATGGCGCCGGAGCGGACGGTGTCGGTCTACTCGTTCTCGAAAGCGTACGGGATGGCGGGCAACCGGGTGGGCTATCTCGCCGGCCCGAAGGACGTGATCGCCGAAGCTCGCAAGCTCGGCACCCACTCGTTCTACCACGCGCCGACATCCGGCCAGGTCGCAGCGGTTCGCGCGTTGCAGGGCGGGGCCGACTGGGTCGAGTCCGCGCGAGCCCTCTACCGTGAGGCCGGCCAGCACGCGGCGAGCGCGCTGAAGCTTCCGCCGCCCGGCGGCTCGACGTTCCTGTTTCTCGACGTGAATCACCTGCTCGACGACCGGGGACTGCACGGCTTCCTCGAGGACTGCTTCGAGGACGGCGTACTCGTCGCGCCGGGAGGCTCGTCCGGCGAGGCCTACAGCGAGTGGGTGCGGCTCTGCTACACGGCGGCTCCCCCCGAGCAGGTGCGTGAGGCGGTGGAGCGGCTTGCGGTGCGCGTGACCGCGTAACTCCGGAACCGTTCTAGCCGGTGTCCCCGAACGAGCGGAGATTCGCGATGTAGTCCTCGGGGAGGTCGTGCTCGAGCGCACCGGTCAAGAGGTGATCCAGGTACTCGTCGGACGGCGGGATCGACGGGGCGTCTGCCGCGCACTCGTACAGGTAGACGTGGGCGTGGAGTTCGCGATCGTCGGTCCGGAGCAGGCGGAACACCCCTCGCTCGTAGCCGGGCTCGAAGCCGTCCAACAGCGGCCAGGGATCTTCGGGGAGTGTCCACGCGACACCCCACGTCACGGCTCCGGCTGCCGGGACGAGATTCGCCTTGCCGCTGCCGTCGCGTCCGGGCTTGTTGAAGGCGAGTTGCCAGTCGCTCACGAAGGCCCGGCCCAGCGGCTCAGCAGCCGTCACCCGAGCCAGCAGCCGCGCGCTGCTCATGTTCGATCCGTAGGCAAAATAGATGGACATGGCCCTATTATCCCCGAATGGGTGCGACACCGCGCGCGGGAGTGAGTCGCATCGAGCTGCATCCCGAACTCGGCGTCTCCATGATGGGCTACGGCGCGCGAAAGGGCACCGCCGCGGCCCGGCACGATCCCCTCTTCGTCCGGGCGCTGTACGTGGAGGCGGGGGGTCGCCTGCTCCTGATCGAGATCGACGTCTGCCTGATTGCCGTCGCCCAGGCCACCGCGCTTCGCGATCGCATTGCCCGCCGGACCGGTCTCGCGTGCGAACAGGTGATGATCGGCTGCATCCACACCCATTCGGGCCCCGAGACGGGACTGCTGCCGGTGCTCCTCGGGCGGGGTACGCCGACCGAGGTGGAGCCGCTCTTCGATGCCGTGGTCGAGGCCGCCGTGCAGGCGTTCGAGGCGGCGGAGCCCGTGCGTCTCGGATCCGGAACCGCGCCCATCCGCATCGGGCGCAATCGCCGGGTCGAGGAGGGCTCCGTCGATCCCCACGCGGTCGTGGCACGCATCGATCGCGCGGATGGCTCGCCCCTCGCCGTCCTCTACGTGCATGGCTGCCATCCGACTGCCCTCGGCCACGACAACCTCCACTTTTCTGCGGACTGGCCCGGCACGGCCTCGCGTGTCGTCGAAGAGGCACTGCCGGGTGCGGTCGCGATCTTCGTTCTGGGTGCTCATGCCGACGTCGATCCCCGCACGCGGGGTCTGCTGGACCTCGCGATCCCGGAGCAGAGCGTCGGCGTGGGCTTCGAGGAGATGGAAGCCCTGGGACGGGAGGTCGGGACCGCAGTCGCAAACTGCGCCGGCGCTCTCGAGACCCGGCCGGACTTCCTCGTGGCTTCGGCGAACACGAGGGTGCCGATCCCCGTGCACGGGGCCGACGGGCGAGACGAGCACCTGAACGACCGAAGGCGCGATGCCTTGCGAGCGCTCGACCTGCCCGAGGATCTCGAGCCGTCGACGGCCGAGTGGTACCGGCTCGAGAGAGAGGGCACGGCGGGTCTCTCGAGGCGCGAAATTCGCGAGCGTCTGTCTCGCGTTCGACTGCTGCTGAGGGATCGGACGGCGAATCGGATTGCCCAGGGGCTTCGGCCCGAGGTCGAGGTACAGGTACTGCGGCTCGGGCCGATCTGGCTGCTGGGCTTGCCCCTCGAGGTGACCGTCGACGTCGGGCGATCGTGGCGACAGGCCACGGGAGACCTCGGCTCGATCGTTTCGATCGCAAACGGTTGGATGCGATACCTGCCGTGTGCGGAGCACTACCGCGAGCGCGACGCGGCGCTCCACTACGAGATCCTGAACGCCACGTTCGTACCGGAGGCTGACGGCCTACTCGTGACCGCGGGTCTCGAACTTCGATCGGAGCTTGCGTGAAGAGACGGCTGGCGTGGGTCATGACGATGCTGTCGGCGCTCGCTTGCGGGGGCGGCCCGGGTGCGATTACCGAGTGCGTCGCGGCGGACGGAGTGACGCCGATCTGTGGGTTCCAGAATCCCGAAGACCTCGCCCACCTTCCGGGTGCGTCCTGGCTCGTCGTAAGCCAGTTCGCCGGGATGCAGGGCGGTGTCGGGAGTCTTCTCGCCTATCGCGTGGCGGACGGGCGCCGGCTCGTGCTCTTCCCCGATCCGGATGCGCTCCCCGCCGAGGGGCCGGCCTGGGGATCCCCGGAGTGTCCCGGGCCTCCGGACCCCGCGCGCTTCGCTCCACACGGGATCGACGTCGATCTGCGCTCCCACCGGCTGGCCGCAGTCGTGCACGGGCCCCGGGAAGCCGTCGAACTCTTCGAGATCGGCCAGTCACCCGACGGTCCGGCTCTGACGTGGCGGGGCTGCACGGTGATGCCGGATGGCGTGGGGATCAACGACGTTGCGCTGCTTCCGGATGGCGGCTTCGTCGTGACGAAGATGTTCTCGCTCGGGCGATTCGCGCAGCTCCTATCGGTGGCCCAGATGTTGCTCGGCGCGACCACGGGTTATCTGCTCGAGTGGCATCCGGAGTCGGGTTTCCGACAGGTGCCCAACAGCGAGGGCTCGGCTCCAAACGGTGTGGTGGCGTCCCCCGACGGTCGCGAACTCTATTTCGCCGAGTGGGGGGAGTCCAGGGTCGTGCGGCTTCGCCGCGGCGCGGACGGAGACGTGCAGCGCGGATACGCGAATCTTGGCCACCACCCCGACAACCTCACCTGGACCCGGGACGGTCGCTTGCTGGTGACGGGCCAGATCGGCCCGATCGGTGAACTGCTCGCCTGCGGCTCGACCGAGGAGGGCACCTGTCCGCTCCCCTTCTCGGTCTACCTGATAGAGCCCGCCACCTTGGATGTAAAGCTCGTCCTAGAGCACGCGGGCAGCGCCCATGGTGCCGGAACGGTCGCCCTCGAGGTGGGAGACGAGATCTTCATCGGGACCTTCGACGGCGACCGAATCGGGCGGGCGGCTTTTCGCCGCTAGCTCTCTCGAGGAGAACGAATTGCGTGGGTGAGCTGGACGGAAGATCGGGACTCGTGACCGGCGGCGCTGCGGGAATCGGACGCAGCATCGCGAAGCGAACGGCGGCGGAAGGCTCTTTCGTGCTCGTGTGCGACATCGACGAGGAGGGTGGGGCGTCCTGCGTCGAGGAGATCCGCAAGCACGGCGGGCGTGCCCACTTCACCCGAACCGACATCTCCGTCGAGTCGCAGGTGATCGAGATGCTGGCCGCCGCCCGGGAGTTCGGCGGTGACGTCCACTGGGCGTGCAACAACGCCATGGGAGGCAGCCGGGCCTTCGGCCCCCTCGACGAGGTGACCGCCGAGGATTGGGATTCGGGTCTCGGAGTGACCCTCACGGGAACGTTCTTCTGCCTGAAGCACGAGCTCCGAAGCATGCTCGAAACTGGGGGGGGCTCGATCGTGAACATCAGTTCGCCGTCGGGGCTGCGCGGCGAGACCTTCCTGGCTGCTTATTCGGCCGCGAAGGGAGGCGTCGAGGCACTCACGAAGACCGCGGCCGCCGAATACGCGACGCGCGGAATCCGCGTGAACTCGATCTGCCCCGGTGGGATCGCTACCGAGGCCATCGCCCGCTATTTCGAGCACTTCCCCGACATCGAGGAGAAGACGGTCGGCACCCACGCGATGCGGCGGCTCGGCCGGCCCGAAGAGATCGCCGACGCGGTCGTCTACCTCGCCTCCGACCGTTCGAGCTTCGTCACCGGACACGCCCTGCACGTCGACGGGGGCATCTCGGTGAACTCACACATGATCTAGTGGGTGGCGCACGGCCGGGGTCGCTTCGGGGCACGCACGCCTTCGCGCGGTTGCGCAGCTAGGCGGGGCTGTTCGCGACGGGCTGGGCGTTGTCCTCAGCGACCTGGGCCTCGCTGTGGGACTCGATCCGAATGATGCGGTTGATCGTGGCGCTGCATCCCTGGCAACAGGTGCCGGCCCCGCAGGCGCGACCGACTTCAGAGATCGTGAGCGCACCGTCGCGGACGGCGCGGCGCACGCTCCGGTCGGAGACTCCATTGCAGTGGCAGACGAGCATCTTCGTCGAGGTTCCTCGGGTCGCGTGACAGTTCGAAGAGTATAACACTGAAATTGAAAATCAATGTCGATTTCAACGAAATGAGACTTCGGTCGATTGGCTTCGAGTTCCATAAAGCTGTTTTTTTTCACAAACTTACGAGCTTCATCCGCGGGCTTGTGATTGCCTCGGGGGCGGGCGCCGAGTGACCGGATCCGACCCGCTCGCCGGCTAGGTTGCCCACCGCCCATGCAGATCTACGTCAGCAACCATCTGGAGGACCTGGTCGCCGTTCTTGCCGAACGGGTTGCCGAGCCGTGTCCGGGCGGGCCCTTGTCCGCCGAGACGATCGCCGTCCAGGGGCGTGGCATGGAGCGCTGGCTCGCCATGCAGCTCTCGCGGCGTCTGGGCGTGTGGGCGAATTCGCAGTTCCCATTTCCCCGGCGATTGATCGACTGCGTCTTCGAGGCGGTCCTCGGTGCCGAGCCCGCAGGGGCTCTGCGCTTCGAACCCGAGGCGATGACATGGAAGCTCGCGGCCCTGCTACCGGGTCTTCTCGAACGCGACGAGTTCGCGCCGATTCGCAGTTACCTGCGGCACGACGAGTCGGCGCTGCGGCGCGTCCAGCTGGCATCGCGCATCGCCGCGACCTTCGATCACTACGTGATCTACCGACCCGAGATGATCCGGAGCTGGGATCGCGGAGCCGACCACGAGGGATGGCAGCCGATCCTCTGGCGCGCGCTCGTGGGTCCGGGCGCTCCCGATCACGCGGCGGCGAGAGCCGAGGACTTCCTGGTTGCGATCGAGAAAGGCGAGGGTGCGCTCGAGGGTTTGCCTCCGCGCATCCATCTCTTCGGGTTGACGACTCTTCCGCCCCTCTACGTGGATGTGCTCGCAGCTCTCTCGAAGCGGGTGGAGACGAATCTCTTCCAATTGGGCTGCACCCGACGGCCCGAGGCCGCGGGAGCGGACGCGAATCCACTGTGGGACTCGCTGGGAGGCGTGGGTCGTGACTTCCACCATGTACTTACGGGTCGCGTCGCTGCGGCAACTGAGGTCGACCTGTTCCGGGATCCAGGCCTCGGCTCGATGCTGGCGAGGCTCAAGCGATCCCTGCTAGAGGGAGAGAATTCCGGCCCGGCACCGATCGAGGAGGTGGACGGCTCCATCCGAGTCCACTCCTGCCACGGTCCCATGCGCGAGGTGGAGGTGCTGCAGGATCAGCTCACCCAGCTCTTCGAACAGGACGAGAACCTGGATCCGAGGGATGTCCTGGTGATGACGCCCGACATCGAAACCTACGCGCCGCTCGTCCAGGCGGTCTTCGGATCCTCGCGCTTCCCTCACCAGATTGCCGATCGGGGAGTCCGCGCCACTCACGAGATCGTCGATGCCTTCTCGCGGGTCCTCGAGGTGCTCCAAGGTCGCCTGACCGCGACCCACGTCTCCGATCTGATGATGCTGGACCGGATCCGCCGGCGCTTCGGAATCGAAGCCGCCGATCTCGACGTGCTGCTCGAGTGGATCCAGTCCGCCGGCATCCGCTGGGGCGTAGACGCAGCCCATCGTTCCCAGGTGGGGCAGCCGGCGTCGGAACAGAACACCTGGCGCCAAGGTCTCGACCGGCTGCTCCTCGGGCTTGCCCTGCCGGCGGACGCTGCGTCGATCTTCGCCGGTTTGCTGCCGACCCCCGGTGTCGATCTCGGCCGCGCCGATCTCCTCGGCCGCTTCGCGGAGTTCTGCGAAGCCCTGTTCGCGCTTCGGGAGGCGTTACAGGGCACCCGCTCCGTCGAGGCGTGGAGCCAGGATCTCGCACACGTCCTCGAGGTGATGGTCGATCGATCCGACGACGGGGCCGAGCAGCACGCGTCGATTCGCACGGCGCTCGCGGATCTCACGATGCGCGCGAAGCAGGCAGGCTTCGAAGAGGCGGTGGGGCTCGCGAGCGTGCAGCAGGAGCTGATGGGTCAGCTCGAGCGTCGAAGCTCCTCGCGTCGGTTCCTGGCCGGCGGCGTGACCTTCTGCGAGATGCTGCCGATGCGCAGCATCCCGTTCCGGGTCGTCGCGCTGCTGGGGATGAACGACGAGGCCTTCCCTCGCAATCGGGAGCCCCTCGGATTCGATCTGATGCCGGCGAGCCGCCGGCCGGGCGATCGCACCGCGCGGGAGGACGACCGCTATCTCTTCCTCGAGGCGCTCGTCAGCGTGCGCGAGCACCTGATCGTCACCTACGTGGGTCGCAGCGTGCAGGATGGATCCGAGCGCGAGCCCTCGGTGGTCGTTTGCGAGCTGCTCGACGAGCTCGGTCCCGATGCCCGTGAGCGGATCGTTACCGATCACCCGCTTCAGCCGTTCAGCCCGCGCTACTTCGACGGAAGCGACGTATCTGTCGTCAGCTATTCGGAGGCGAACTGTGCCGGGGCTCGGGCCCTCGTCGACGCACGAGCCGGATCGGGCTCCGAGCGCGAGCCCAGACTCTACGTTCCCGTCCCCCTGAACGCGGAGGGGCCGACCGACCGCGATGATCCGGAGGCCCGCAGGGTCGAAGTCGCCCGCCTGGGTCGTTTCTTCGAGCATCCGGTCCGAAGCTTTCTGCAGGATCGACTCGGTCTGTACCTGCGGGACGAAGCGCCGAAACTCGAGGATCGCGAGCCGCTGGATCTCGACGGGCTGGCGAGCTGGAATCTCGGTGACCGGCTCCTCGCACTGACGCTGGCGGGTGTCGATCCGGAGCATGCGAAGGTGTTGCTTCGGGCGGAGGGCCTGCTCCCGCTGGGATCGCCTGGCGATCTCGAGGCCGAGAAGGCCGCGCTGGATGCGGGCGATCTGGCGGCCGCGGTTCGGGAGCTACAGCGGGGCGATGCGCGGGCTCCGATCGAGGTGAATCTCCGCCTGGGCGGCTGGCAGGTCGTTGGTGAGCTGGGCGATCTGTGGCCCAGCGGTCGTGTGGTCTTCCGCTTCTCGAGGGTGCCGCATGCATGCGAGCTCTCGTTCTGGGTCCATCACCTGGTGCTGAACTGCGTGGGCGGCGATGAAACTCCCCTCACGAGCTTTCTGGTGGCGCGTGGCGCAGATGCGAAGCGGATCGTGGTGCTCGAGTTGCCCCCGGTTCCGGACGCGGAGGCGCGCCTCGTGGATCTGCTGGCTCTCTACGAGCTGGGCGGATCGCTGCCGCTCCCCCTGTTTCCGAAGGCGTCTCGTGCGCAGGCGGACTTCGGACACAAGAAGGGTTGGCCCCTCGATCCAGCGCCCGTGGCGGTCACGGCCTGGGAAAACCCCTGGCGCATTCCGCCGGAGAAGAACGATCCCTATCTCCGCCAGGCGTTCCGGGACGTCGAGGTTCTGGCGCCCGGCCTCGCGCTACCCGGTGGCGAGACCTTCGTGTCTCTGGCGCGGCGGATCTACGAGCCGTACCTGCTCGCGCGGGTGGAGCAGACGTGACGGATTCCGTCGCGAAGCAGGTCGTCCTCCACGGCACCTCCCTCGTCGAGGCGGGCGCCGGGACGGGCAAGACGCACACGATCGTCGAGCTGTACACGCGCCTCCTGCTCGAGCGAAGGCTGCGCGTTTCGCAAATCCTGGTCGTGACGTACACGGTGGCTGCCGTTGCCGAACTCCGAGGGCGAATCCGACGCCGCCTTCTCGAGCTCGC
The DNA here is from genome assembly GCA_046583095.1 of Myxococcota bacterium. GTDB lineage: Bacteria > Myxococcota_A > UBA9160 > UBA9160 > UBA4427 > JAJDAN01. The sequence goes on from JAYGDB010000222.1 coordinate 29,218, forward strand.
GGGATTGCCGCTGCCGGACACGGATCTCGAGTGGCTGCGCGAAGCTCTCCGCAGCTTCGACCAGGCCGCGATCTTCACGATCCACGGGTTCTGTCAGCGGGCGTTGCAGGAGCACGCCTTCGAAAGCGGCCGGGGCTTCGACACCGAGTTGGTGAGTGACGGGCGGCCACTCCTCACGGAAGTCGCCCAGGACTTCTGGGTCCGGGAGCTGTACGCCGCGCCGCTCTTCCAGGTGGAGTATGCAAGGTCGCCATCGGCGCGGGTGGGGCCCGGCCAGCTGGCCGAGCTGGCCGAGCGAATCGCGATGCGCCCGGACATCGAACTCCGTCCCGCGCGCCGGCCGGTTCCCGACCTGGGGGTGCTCGAGAAGGAGTGGCGGAGCGCGTTCGATCGGGTCGCCCCGGTCTGGGCGTCGGACGGCGACGAAGTGCTCGAGATGCTCGCGACTGCGGCCGAGCAAGGGCAGCTGGACAAGCGGAGGTATCGGCGCGACACGCTTCACTCGAAGTGGCGGCTCGCGATGGATGAGGCGATGCATGTTGCCCGGCCGGGCATCCAGAGGCGCTTCGACAAGCTGCCACTGCTCGGCACGAGCGGGATCGCGAATCTCAAGAACCAGCCCAAGCCGGCTCATCGCTTCTTCGATCTCTGCGATGAACTCGTTCGCGCTGAAGCGAGTCTGGATCAGGGTCTTCAGGATTGGGAGGTGAGCTTCCGCCACGACTTCGTCGCATACGCGAGCTCCGAGCTCGTCCGGCGCAAGAACGAACTCGAGATCCTGTTCTTCGACGATCTCCTCCAGGGCCTGCGGGATGCGCTGGCGGGCGAACACGGGGAGCAGGTCGCGGAGGCCATTCGTCTCCGGCATCCCGTCGCGCTGATCGACGAGTTCCAGGACACGGATCCCATCCAGTACGAGATCTTCCGGCGGGTGTGGCACGGCCAGCCGGACCACGCCCTGTTCCTGGTCGGTGACCCGAAGCAGGCCATCTACGCGTTTCGCGGTGCGGACGTCATGGCCTACCTCGATGCGCGAAGCGATGCAGCCGACGCGGTTCACGGTCTGCGCTGCAACCAGCGAGCGGATCCGGCGCTCGTGGCTGCCCTCAACGCGGTGTTCGGCTCGGCGCCTGCTCCGTTCGGTCGCGAGGAGATTCCATATCTGCCCGCCGAAGCGCGCGCCGACGGCCACGACGCTCTCTCGGGTGAGTGCATTCAGGCCGGTCTCCGGATTCTCTGGTTGTCGCCGCCCGCGGGAGAGCAGGAGATCCCCCGCGCGCGGGGTGCAGGCGAAGTCAGCCGGGGGGTAGCGGCAGAGATCGCGCGGCTGCTCGCGTCGGAGCAGCGCATCGACGATCGCAGGCTGGTATCGGGGGATATCGCCGTCCTCACGAGAACGAACCGGCAGGCGCGCTCCGTTCAGGCCGCACTGCACGAGAACGGAATCGTCGCCGTCCTGCAGAGCGGCGAAAGCGTCTTCGCGACGGACGAAGCGGAGGAGCTCGAACGCGTGATGCGGGCGATGGTCGAGCCCGAGAATCCGGCCTACCTGCGGGCCGCGCTGGCCACGACATTGCTGGGAGCTGAGGCTGGCGACCTGCTCGCCCTGGCTGCAGATGAGGACGGAGTCGAGTGGGACGCGTGGGTCCTGACGCTTCGGGAGTGTCGCCGCGCGTGGATGGAGCGGAGCTTCGTGCAGGCGCTTCGCGCGCTGTGGGTGGAGCGTGACGTCTCCGCGCGACTGCTCGGGCGACCCGACGGCGAGCGTCGCGTAACGAACCTGCTGCACCTCGGCGAGCTGTTGCAGGCTGCCGGGGTCGAGGCCCGGCTCGGTCCCCAGGCGCTCCTCTACTGGTTCGCGCGGCGCCGGCACGAGGCCGAGGGCTCGACCCCCGTCCTGGCCGAGGATGCCCAGCTGCGACTGGAGAGCGACGCCGATGCCGTCCAGTTGGTGACGGTACACCGCAGCAAAGGGCTCCAGTACGCGGTCACGATCTGTCCCTTCTTGTGGGAGGGCACCGTTCCGCGCAACGATCCCTTGGTTCGCTTCCACGACCCCGAGAGCGGCGCGCTGGTGCTGGACGCGGAGGGCTCCGACGACAGCAAGTCACTGGCTCTCGAGGAAGCCCACGAGGAGAGCCTGCGTCTGTTGTACGTGGCGCTCACCCGGGCAAGGCACCACTGCTCGGTGGTTTGGGGGCGCTTCAAGGACGCAGGAACCTCGCCCCTCGCGCATCTGCTTCACCCGATCGCGGAGGGCGAGCCCCGGCCGGGCGAGAAGAGCGCCTCGAGTCGGCTCAAGAGCCGGTCGGACGAGGAGTTGCTGGCCGACCTCGATCGGATCGCGCAGATCGCGTCGGGTCACATCGTCGTTGAGGCGTGGGAGCCTCTGCGCGATCCGGTCGTGGTGGCATCCGACCCGGCGGCTCGGCACGATGCCGTGCGGGAACTCGCACCCGCGCGGGCGGTCCGGCGGTTTGCGCACACGTGGCGTTTGTCGAGCTTCTCGGGTCTCGTCTCCGCGGCGCCCGAAGCCGAGGAGGGACGTGACTACGACGCCCACTCGGGCCGGGGGCTCGCCCAGAGCGAGCGCCCCTCGGACGCCTCGGACCGGATCGCTCTCGCCGATTTTCCAGCCGGTGCGCTGCCGGGGATCCTGATCCACGAGATCTTCGAGAAGCTCGACTTCACGGTTGCGGACGAGCTTCCGGCAGTCGTCGCGAGTGAGCTGTCGCGACGGGGCTTCGCGGCTCGCTGGGGTCGGCCGCTGTCGCGGGCGCTGCGCGACGTCCTGTCGGTCCCGCTGGAGGCCGGGCAGCCGGCGAGCCATCTCGGAGCCCTGGCTCGGTCCGATCGGATCGACGAGATGGAGTTCATGCTGCCGGTGGCGGGGAGCGACGGGGGGCTCACCGCGGATGCGCTGGGCCGGGCCTTCGCCGAGCACGCAACGACGCCGTGGGTGCAACGGTACGCGGCGCGCGCGACGGAGCTCGGGTTTCCGGCGCTTGCGGGTCACCTGCGTGGCTTCATCGATCTCGTCGCTCGCCGCGGCGGGCGCTTCTCCGTCATCGACTACAAGTCGAACCGGCTCGGATCGGCGGCCTCGGACTACGCGCCGGAAGCGCTGCAAGACGCGATGGTCGAGCACGACTACGTGCTCCAATACCATCTCTACCTGGTGGCGCTGCACCGGCATCTCGCGCTGCGCCTGCCGGGCTACGACTACGACGAGCACGTGGCGGGAGCTTGGTACCTCTTCGTCCGGGGCATGTCCTCGTCTCACCCGCCCGGTTGGGGCATCGTGCAGGATCGCCCACCGCGTGGGCTGATCGAGGCGCTGTCGGAGTTGCTCGAATGATCTCGACTCTCGAAGAGCTTCGCGGCCGCGGTGTGCTCTCGCCCCTCGACGATCGGTTCGCGCGTTCGATGACGCGTCTCGCTTCAGACGAGTGTCCGGAGGTGCTGCTCGCAGCTGCGCTGGCAAGCCGACAGGTGGCTCGGGGAGATGTATGCGTCGATCTGGCGTCTCTCGTCGAGGCATCGGATTTCGCCGAGGACGGCGAGGCCGTGACCTGGCCGCCTCTCGAGCCGTGGCTCGAGAGGCTTTCGACGAGCCCGCTCGTCGCCACAGGGGCGGACGGCTCCCCGGTGACGCCGCTGGTCCTCGACCGGTCGGGTCGACTCTACCTGCGCCGACTGTGGGAAGACGAGCAGTGGCTCGCCCAGGAGCTGACGGCTCGTGCGGCACACAGCTCCGATGCGGATGACGCGGACGCGTTGCGTGCCAGCATCGAGCGCCTGCTGCCGGTCGGCGGTTCGGAAGCAGAAGAGGCCCACTGGCCGCGGGTGGCGGCGGCAATCGTCGTCTCGCGCCGGCTGTGCGTGATCTCGGGTCGCCCCGGAACGGGAAAGACGACCACCGCAGCTCGTCTGCTCGCGGTTCTGGTCGAGCGAGCGCTGAGGTCTGGGCGGCCCGCACCCCGAATCGCGCTCGCGGCACCCACTGGCAAGGCGGCCGCCCGCCTCGCTGTGGTCATCGACCGGATCCGGAGCGAGATCGACTGCGCCCAGACGGTTCGTGACGCGATCCCCAGCGAGGCGGCGACGCTCCATCGCCTGTTGCGTGTGAACCCGCGCGCGCGCCCGGGACGTCGGGCCGTGGCCGAGCTGCGGACGGACGTCGTGCTGGTCGATGAAGCCTCGATGGTGGATCTGGGGATGGCCGCGCGTCTCGTCAAGGCGTTGCCGAAGCATGCGAAGTTGATCCTACTGGGCGACGCGGACCAACTCGCGTCCGTGGAGGCCGGCAGCGTCTTCGCAGATGTCTGCGGCCCGCAGCGCGCTCCCGAGTACGGCGACGAGATGGCGTCGTGGATCGCCGAGGCGAGCGGGCAGTCCGTCCGCGTCGCCGCGTCGGGGGCGACCGCGATGCGGGAATGTGTCGTGACCCTGACGACGAGCCATCGCTACGGAGAGCAGAGCGGCATCGACGCACTCGCCCGGGCGATTCAGTCGGGTGACGGTCCCGGGGCTCTGGAGGTGCTCGCCGACGATGCGTTCCCCGACGTCCGGTTGGCGCCGCCGGCTGCCGAGGACGAGCTTCGCAACGCGATCCTCCGCGGTTACGGCCTCTTCGCCGGGGCCACCACGCCGCGCGAACAGTTGCTGGCCCTCGAGCGTTTCCGGGTGCTGTGCGCGGTGCGGGAAGGGCCGTTCGGCGTCAAGGCGTTGAATCAGGAGGTGGAAGCGGTGCTAGTGCAGTCGGGATGCCTCGCCCGGGCGCCGCGAGGCGCCGCCGGTGTTGCTGCCGGCCGTCCCATCCTCGTCAACCGGAACGCGCCGCACCTCGGGCTCTACAACGGCGACGTGGGCATTACCGATCCCAGCGGACGCGCTCGCGCCTTCTTCGAGGGCGGTGTCGGGGGCCTCCGCAGCTTCGGGATCGCCCGCCTTCCGGCCCACGAGTCCGTTTTTGCGATGACGGTTCACAAGAGCCAGGGCTCGGAGTTCGATGAGGTGAGGCTGATTCTGCCCGATGACCCGATTCCGTTGCTGACGCGAGAACTCGTCTACACCGCGGTCACGCGCGCGAGAGAGAAGGTGGTCGTGCATGCGCGCCCTGAAGTCTTGACGGCCGCAATTGCGCGCAGAACCGCGCGGGCGTCGGGGCTGCGGGACGCCTTGTGGGGCCCGCCCCGCTGAGTTGATAACGTCGCGGCCGTGCAGAACGACGCGATCGTCATCGGTCACTTCGGACTCGACATCGAGGTCGCGCTCAAGGATGGTGAGCGTCGGCGGATTCGGGTTCGCAGGAGTAGCGACCCGGTGGTCGTGGGGGACCGCGTGAAGATCTCCGCGCGGGGCGCGGAACTCCTGACGCGCGAGACGATCCTCTCGCGACGAGATACGCGGAATCGGACGCGCGCAATCGCGGCGAATCTCGACGTGCTCGGAGTTACGATCGCGGGTCGCCCGCCGTCTCCACGGGGCTACGTGGATCGCGTGATCGTGGCGGCGCGTGCGGCCCAGATCGAGCCGTTCCTCGTCGTCAACAAGTGCGACCTGGACGATTCAGCGGAGTTGTTCGAGCAGATGCGCAGCCTCTTCGCCGCGAGCGACTCGAGTGTTCCGGTATTCGCGGTGAGTGCGCTCACGGGCGTTGGGCTCGACGGCATCCGCTTGCACCTGTCAGGGGTGCGCGGCGCCTTCGTCGGAACCTCGGGGGTTGGGAAGAGTTCACTCCTGAATGTGCTGGTGCCCGGCCTCGACCTCGAGGTGGGGGAGATCAACCGGCTCACTCGTCTCGGTCGCCACGTGACGACGCGATCGAGCCTGCACGTGCTTCCGGGCGGCGGAGAGCTGATCGACACGCCCGGCTTCCGGGACTTCGTGCCGGTGGATCTCTCCCCGGCCGACCTGGCCGCCTACTTCCCGTGTTTCGAACACGCCCTGGATCAGGGCTGTCGCTTCCGCGACTGCCTGCACCGCGACGAGCCGGACTGCGGAGTGATCGAAGCGGTCGCCGGTGGCGAGCTGGACGCGGCCCGGCACGAGATCTACCTCGGGCTGCTGGCCGATCTCGAACGCGTCGCAGAGCGCCAGGCTAGGGGCGCTCGAAGCTGATCCGGCCGAGCTGGCCGGTGCGGAGTTCCCGCAGCAGGACGTCCGCGGCGCGATCGATGTCGAGACGACCCCCGCGGCCGAGGAAGCCGCGGCCCCGCGCGATTCCGTTCAGCAACTCGGCGGTCTCCAGCCCGACGTCGGGGATCTTGTAGCGCTTCGTCAGCACCTCGGGATACTCGTCCCGCAGGAACTCGAGCGCGAAGAAGGCCACGTCGAAGGCGTCGTAGGCCGCCTTTCCGATGCCTCCGCTCGCCGCCAGGCAGTGGGCCCCGCGCTGGTCCTCGAGCTTCGGCCACAGCACACCGGGCGTGTCGCAGAGCGAGAAACCGATGTCGAGATCGACTCGCTGGCGTCGTCGAGTCACCGCCGGACGATCCTGGACCTCGGCGACGCGCCGGCCCTTCAAGCTGTTGATCAACGTCGACTTGCCGACGTTCGGGATGCCGACGACGAGGGCGCGGACGGGCCTTCCCGGCCCGCGGCGTTTCGGCACGAGCTGACGGCAGGCGCCCGGGATCTGCTTCACGTCGCCGGGCAGGTTGGCGCGCAGCGCCAGGGCCCGGAGTTTCTCGTCGGTCGACCACGCGGCCAGCCACGCCTGGGTCGCGCGCGGGTCGGCGAGGTCGGCCTTGGCCAGGATCCTCACGCAGGGCCGGTCTTCGCGCAGTTCTTCCAGCATCGGGTTCGCGCTCGCAGCGGGCAGCCTGGCGTCCAGGACCTCGATCACGACGTCGGTCTCGCGCATCGCCGCGGAGATCTCGCGCCGTGCCTTGTTCATGTGTCCCGGAAACCAGTTGATCGTCATTTCGAAGAGTCTCAGGAGGGCGCGCGGGGTCGCAGATGATAACCTGCTGGCGAGGAGTCTCGGCTTGGGCTCCTGCAGGGGGTGTTCGTTGGCGGACTCCGTAAGAGGGTTGCTCGCCCGGGATGCGCCGGGCGGCCAGGTGACCGTTCAGGGCTGGCTGCGGACGGCGCGGCACTCGAAGAACGTCTCGTTTCTCGAGGTGTCCGACGGTTCGTGCTTCGCCGGCATCCAGGCGGTGGCGGAGCCCTCCCTGCCGAACTACGCGGAGGGCATCGCCTCGCTCGCGACCGGCTGTGCGGTCGAGGTGACGGGCGAGCTCGTCGAATCCCCGGGCAAGGGCCAGCGCTACGAGATTCACGCCACCGAGGTCACGCTCGTAGGTGGTGTCGAGGACGACTACCCGCTCCAGAAGAAGCGCCACAGCTTCGAGTTCTTGCGAACCATCGGCCACCTGCGTCCGCGAACGAACACGATGGGGGCCGTGCTGCGGGTTCGTGATGCGGCCTCCCGAGCCATTCACGACTTCTTCCACGAACGCGGCTTCGTGAACCTGCACTCTCCCGTGATCACCCTCTCGGATGCGGAAGGCGCGGGGGAGATGTTCCGGGTGACGGCGCTCGACGGCAGCGATTTCTTCGGAAGCCCGTCCTTTCTCACGGTGTCGGGTCAACTCGAAGCCGAGATCGGCGCCCTTGCACTCTCGAAGGTCTACACCTTCGGCCCGACGTTTCGGGCCGAGAACTCCCACACCAGTCGCCACTTGGCGGAGTTCTGGATGGTCGAGCCGGAAGTCGCGTTCTGCGACCTCGAGGGCCTGGCGGATCTCGCCGAGGATTTCCTGAAGACGATCTTCCGCCGGGTGCTCGACGACTGTCCCGACGACATGGACTTCTTCAACCAGCGCATCGACAAGACGGTGCTCGAGACTCTCGACCACATCATCAGGGCACCCTTCGAGCGGATCACCTACACCGAGGCCATCAAGATCCTCGAAGATTCGGGTCGCTCGTTCGAATTCCCGGTGAACTGGGGGACGGACCTGCAGAGCGAGCACGAGCGCTATATTGCCGAGGAGCATATCGGGCGCCCCGTCGTGGTTACGGACTATCCGAAGGGCATCAAGGCCTTCTACATGTATCTGAACGAAGACGATGAAACGGTCGCGGCCATGGACGTGCTGGTGCCCAAGGTCGGTGAGATCATCGGCGGCTCGCAGCGCGAGCACAGGCACGACGTGCTCGTGAAGCGGATCGAGGAGCACGGTCTCCCGCTGGAGCCGTACTGGTGGTACCTCGACCTGCGGCGTCATGGGACGGTTCCCCACGCGGGATTCGGACTGGGCTTCGAGCGGGTCGTACAGTTCATGACGGGGATGGAGAACATCCGGGATGTCTCTCCCTTCCCACGGGCTCCGGGCCATGCCGAGTTCTAGAGCGCTCGCCTTTCTACTGGTCGTTGCATCACTTGCTGGCGGCTGCGTTACGAGTCAGCGCGCAGATGTGATCGAGGCACGCGCGGCGCATCGCGCCTGCGTCGAGAAGCACCCCGAAGATGCCGATCGCGCTTGCGCGGAGCTGAAGGCGGAGGTGTGGGCTCGCGAGGAGAGATACATGGAGGACTCCCGCGGCGTCTGGGGGTGCCAAGAGGCGGGCGGCGGCCCGTGCGTTTCCACCGACCGCTCGCCCCGGATTCCCTACTAGTACTCGACTCCATCCAGGCGCTTGCCCAGGCTCATCACTTCGTCGACCTGGAAGCCGAGTCCCTTGTAGAAGTCGATCACGCCCTGGTTGCTACCGCGCACCTGGAGATTGATCTTGGCGCAGCCCAGCGCGCTGAGCTTGTCCTCGGCAAAGCGCATCAACTCGCTGCCCAGGCCGTGGCGCCGGAGGGACGGCGACACCGCCAGGTAGTTCACCCACCCGCGATGCCCCTCGTAACCCGCCATCACACTGCCGACGATGCGAGCGCTCTCCTCTGCGACGAAGAAGAGATCCGGCTGGAAGTCGACCTTTCGCGAGATGTCGAGACTGGGGATGTTCCACGCCACGACGAGATCACAGGCCTCCCACAGGGCAATTACCTGGTCCTGGTCGGAAGCGCGAAAAATTCGGATCTCGGTCATCTGCCCTCGAACGGCGCTGTGGGAATCCCGCTCAGTCCCTGAGCGCGAACTCCACGGGAAGCTCGAACGCGAGGTCGTCGGCCTCGAAGTGGGCGGGGACCGGTCCGAAGGGTGCGGCCCGCTTCGTGATCCGCAGCGCGTGACGATCGAGGACCCGAGAGCCGGAACTCTCGGCGACCTGGCTGCTCTGGATCCGACCGTCGCGGTCGATGCGAACGCGTACCACGACGGTTCCCTCGACGCGCTCGTTTTTCGCCCGAGGCGGGTAATCGAGAACGGCGACGACCCGGGCATGCAAGTCGCTGAAGTAGTCGCTTCGGAATTCACCGGCCGGCTCGGTCTCGCCACCGTTCTGGAGATCCGCACCACGCGAGTCCCCGGCGGCGGCAGGCACCGCACCGGCGGCGACGTCGGGCAGCGGCTGGCTCTCGGTCTCGATGCGCGGCGCTGCTGCGGGGGTTGGCTCCCGGGTCGAGGACGGACGGGGAGGAGCTACCGGACGGGCTCTCGCCACTACCGCGGGTGGGGGAGCGGGCTCGGCGGCGGGCGTCCCCAAGGCAATGCGAAGCCGGGAAGCGGTACTCGCCTTGGCCTGTGGTTCCCCGATGCGCGCGAGGTCGGAAGACGTCAACGCGAGAAGCAGGAAGGCATGCAGTCCGATGGCCACGAGACCGGCGACGAGCCAGTCTGCCAGCCGGATCCGATCTTCAGCGGACACGGCGCGTCACCAGTTCGACGTCGGGAACGCCCGCCTCGTCGAGTTGCTCCAGCAGGGGCAGGAAGATTCGGGCCGGGACGTCTCGGTCCGCGCGAATTTCGAGGCCCCCCGCCGCGCTCAGCTTGCGAACTTCGGTTTGAGAGAGCATCCGGTCTCCCCACACGATGCCCCCGGTCGAGTCGAGCACCAGGACCGGCAGGTTGCGGTCGGGACGCGTCGCGTCGGCGCTGGCCGTCGTGGGAAGCTCGATCGAGGTCGCCTCGGGCGGGCGCAACGTGCTCGTCAGCATGAAGAAGATCAGCAGCAGGAAGACGACGTTGATCAGCGGGACGACATTCTCGTTGCGCCGGGGTCGGCGCTGGGCTGAGAATTTCACGGCGCGTCTCGGCGCTCGAGCGCGACGTCCGAGACTCCGCCCTGCTCGACGGCCTCGAGGGTGTCGACGATGGCCTGTAGCGTTGCGTCCGGGGCCGCAGCCACCACCACGCTGCGGCCGTCACGCTTGGCGTGAGCCGCCGCGGCGACGAGTTCTCGCGTCGAGACGATCCGCTCGTCGAGTCGCGCTTTGCCGTCGTCCTCGATCACCACGCGCAGGAAGTCGGTCTGGGGTGCGGCTTGCGCGTTGCCCGCCCGCACGACCAGCGGCAGCGACCCCTCGACGTCGAAGCGACTCGCGAGCATGAAGAAGACGAGCAGCAGGAAGACGACGTCGATCAACGGCGTCAGGCTGGGCTTGCGCCGTTTGCGTAGAGGGGGTTCAAAGTGCACGCGGGGATCCGGCGGGTCGCAACCGCGCTTGTTCCACCTCGTCGTTCGGGCTCTGCTCCGGGGTCGGAGCGTTGAGGACGCGGGTCACCGCGTCGCTCATCGTGCGCCGCACGCGATCGACCTGCGACTCGAACCACGCCAGTGCGGCCATCGCGGGGACGGCCACCGCGATCCCCACCGCGGTGGTGAGCAACGCCTCCCAGATGCCGCCGGAGAGAAGGCTCGGATCGACCCTGGCGCCGGCTTCTTCGAGACGCATGAACGCGCGAATCATCCCGAGTACGGTTCCCAGCAGCCCGAGCAGCGGAGCGAGGTTGCCGATCACCTCGAGGCCACGGAGGTTCGACTCGAGCGATCCGATCTCCGCGTCGCCGGCGCGCTGCACCTCCTCGCGCACCGCCTCCGCCGACAGATCGTTCCGCTGGCGTTCCGTCAGCGCGATCGTGAGGACGCGCGCGATCGGGCTCGGCATTTCGCTCGTGACGGTGAGCGCGCGCGTCGCGTCTCCACTGCGGACCGATGACAGGACGTCCTCGAGCCAGGCCCGGCTCCAGATTCGAAGGCGAGTGAACTGGTGGAGCTTCACCAGGATGATCGAGACCCCCGCCAAGGAGAGAAGCAGCAGGACGCCCATCACCCACCCGCCGCGCGCGACGAGTTCGAAGACCTGGGGGGCGAGGGCCGACTCCATGGGGAGTGTTTCCGTTCGAAGGGTACGAAACCCGAGACGGTATCAGGCCGCGCAGACGGAGTCGCGGGTCTCGCGGTGGGTTTGCCGATCAGTCCGAGGCCGGCTCGCGCTCGGGACCGTAGAACGGGCTCGACCAGGCAGCGCCGTCGATCTGCCGCACTCGCAGGTAGACGTACTCGCCCGCCGCGAGGGCCGGGATCTCGCGTTCTCCCTTCCAATCCAGGACGTCGTCCGCGTCGCTCGGCAACGAGGCGGTCAAACCCGTGCGGATGAAGTCGATCCCTTCGATGGGCGCGGTTCCGGCGATCTCATATCGCAGGAGCTGTGTGCCCGCTTCGGTGGGCGCTGACAGGCGGACGTCGAGATAGATCCGGGGACCGTTCGTCGCGTAGGTGGCCCGCGCGCGCAGGGCCGCGAGCACGGCGTCGCGGGTCCGCTCCTCGGTGTAGAGGGCCGCCAGGCCGCTCGCCCCCGAGGCCGAAACCCATGCGAGCCCCGGGTGTCCGTCGTGGCTGTCACTGCTGCCGATGAAGCCGAAGCGGTAGCCGAGCTTCAGGGCGTCTCGAACGAAGTTACCGGCGACGGGGCTGTAGATCGGCTGGGGCGAGTCCGGGGCCTCGCTGCTTCCGTGTACGGAGACGATCTCGGTGACGGGTTCGAGCTCGGGCGGCGGCGCATAGGTCCAGTTCGTCGAGACGGGTCCCCCCGCAGAGTGATGCGCGAAGGTGAGTGCAGGCTGCCCCTCCAGGGCGCGCCAGAGTTCGTCGGGCGTGTCGAAACGTGGATCGATCGAACTGAGCACCTCGCCCTCGTCGCGGAAGTACAGAACGTGCCGGTGTCCCTGCAGCCAGCTCGTCCACTCGTAACCAAGCAGGGTGACGAAGCGTCCCGGCTGGTAGTGGCTCTTGGCCGCCGCGCGGATCTGACTCCACATCTCCGGGTTCGCGTCGAGGAAGAGCAGACCCCAGTGGTCGTGATCCGTCAGGGCCGCGACGTCGAGGGCCGCAACATCCCGGGCGTAGTCGTAGAAGTCCGACGGGGTGCCGGTGCCGTCCGAGAGATGGGAGTGGCCGTGCAGATCGGCCCACAGCACGTGGCGCACGCCCCGGCGCACCACGAGGGGATTCGATTCGGCGGCGAGGGGGCCTCGTTCGGTCTCGGCCAGGAAGCGAAGCCGGTGGATTCCCTCGGCTTTCGCCCGGCCGACGATCGATCTGCGCCCGCGATCGGCGGCGCGGAACGCGATCCGCTCGGGCAGGCCTGTGACTCCCGGCGCCTCGATGGAAATTTCGCCCTCCCAGCTCCTGCCGTTCACGCTGGGATCCGCGTTTCCCTCGGAGTCGAGCAGGGCGAGGGTGATGCGCACCTCGTCGCCCGGCTCGGCGGTCGACGTTACGGTGGCGATCAGCCACCCGGGCTGGCTCGCCCGCACGAGAACGCTCGGGCTGTCCGGAAGCAAGCTGCGAACGCCGTCGCCATCCCCGTCGACGGCGATCCAGAGTCGCGACACCGATTCCGCGAAGCGATCGACCCGGGCGCCTGCGGCTCCGGCGCCATACACGATGTGAATCTGCTCCCCCGGCTCGAGCCCCCGGCCTCGAATCTCGATCACCATCAGCTGTGGCGCGACGAGGAACGCGTCCAGCAGGACGCCCTTCGCATCCGTGCTCACCTCGGTATATCCCGACGCGTCTTCCCATTGCGTCTGGGGATCGTCCCACTCCCAGAAGGGAGAGATCTGCAGGAACACGGTGCCGCCGTCCGCGACGCCAAGGGGGCCGGCCTCGTAGACGAGATGGAAGCGATTGCGCGACTCGGCCTCGACGATGTGCACGCCCTGGTCGCTGCGAGCTGCGGCCACGAAGTCGCCGCCGGGCGCCATCACGAGCACCTGCTCGAGCCATGCGCGTCCGCCGCCATCCGAGGCATGCCGCGGGGTCGTGAGATCTTCGATCAGAGGTTCGACGGCGTCGGGATGTGCGTCGGCGGAGAGGGGTCCGAGCGGAGGCGAGGTCGAGGGAGCCGGAGCTTGTGAACCGGGCTCGGGCTCCGCCCCACACGCCACGAGCCGCAGCGCGACGACGGCCAGCAGAGCCGCCTGCCGCGGTAACGCGCAACGGGGCGCGCGAGCTCTCACCTGACTGCGACTCCTGGCGTCCAACAGTCGCTTTTCCCCTTTAGCGACGGGCCGTTCGGAAGCCCTTCATAGCGTATGGGGCTGCTTCTGGCCGGACGACCCGGTCGCTCAGGTTTCGAAGCTGCCGTCCGGGCGCCGTCGCCAGCCCCCCGCGGCGTGGTTGCCCCCGTCCACATGCAAGGTGGTTCCGGTCACGAATCGCGACAGGTCCGATGCCAGGTAGAGGGCGGCACCCGCGACGTCGTCGGGCTGCCCGGATCGGGCCAGCGGCGTCGCCGGGGGAGTGTCCCCCAGGCCTTCGAGCCCCGGGGTGGCAATCACATCGGGTGCGATGCAGTTCACGCGGATCTGCCTGTCTCCCAGTTCGAGGGCGAGGCTCTTCGTGAGACTCGCGACGGCGGCCTTCATCGCCGAGTAGACGGCGAAGCCCGGGCCCGCCCGGTGTGCCTCGATGGAGGTGAGGTTGATCACGGAGGCGCCGTCGGCGAGGTGGGGAAGGGCGGCGCGCACGAAGTGGCTGACGCTCGAGAAGTTCTCCTCGACGAGCGCGCGCTCGCCGCCCGGGGAAAGCTGAGCGAAGTCGGACGCGAAGGTGCCGCCCGCGTTGTTCACCAGCACGTGGATCGTCCCGGCCTTGCCCGCGACGTCCGCCACGAAGCCGGTCACGGCCTCAGCGTCTCGAACATCGAGCAGGGCCGTCTCGACGCGGCCCCCGTGCGCTTCGAGCGCTGCGGCAGTCTGCGCGAGCGCGTCTGCCTCGCGGTCGCACACTGCGACATCGGCCCCGAAGCGCGCGAAGGTTTCCGCGATGCAAGCGCCCAGCCCCATGGCGGCGCCCGTTACGATGGCGCAGCGTCCGCGTAGCGAGAGGCTGTCGGGATCGATCGCCACTCAGGCGCTGGGGGGCTGCCTGAGTCGCTGGGCGAGCAGGGGCCCGGTCCAGGCCAGCCACTCGCACAGGACGGGCCGCGTGCGGCGGGGATCGATCAGATCGTGGACGCCGAAGATCTCGGCGCGCGGGAAGGGTGAGCGACCCTGGGCGAGTTTCTCCTCCAGCTCTCGTCGCTTGGCCTCCGGATCCTCGGCGGCCGCAATCTCGCGCCGGAACGCTACGGCGACGCCACCCTCGAGGGGCAGCGCGCCACTCTCGGCCGAGGGCCAGGCCAGCACGGTTCCGTAGGGACCGAAGTGGGCAGCGGCGGCGACGCCGTAGGCCTTGCGGACGTGCACCGACACCCAGGGCACCGTCGACTCGACCACGGCGACGATCGCGTCCACGCCGTGGCGGATGGTTGCCGAGGCCTCGGACTCGGCGCCGATCATGAACCCGGGCTCGTCGACGAAGCTGACGATGGGCAAGTGGAAGGTCTCGCACAGGTTCACGAAGCGGCGGACCTTCTGGGCTCCGTCGGCGCCCATCGAGCCGCCGTAGATGGCCGGGTCGTTCGCGAGGATGCCGACGGGCTGACCGTCGAGCCGGGCCAGCGCGGTGATCTGCGAGCGTCCGTAGCCCGCGGTCATCTCGAAGAGCGATCCGCTATCGACGACCGCCTCGAGCAACTTCCGCATTTTGTAGATCTTCCGGCGATCCCTGGGGATGATTTCGAGCAGCGCCTCCTCGCAGCGGCCGGGATCGTCATCGCTGGCGATCGTCGGCGGGAGCAGCGAGACGTTGGTCGGCAGATAGCTCAAGAAGCGCTTGATCTGGTCGAGGGCGTCGGCTTCGTCGCGTCCCACGTTGTCGACCACGCCGCTGCGCGAATGGACCCGGGCGCCGCCGAGTTCGTCCTTTGTCAACTCGTCTCCCAGCGCGCGGGCGACGAGCGCCGGGCCGCCGATCAGCACCTGCGATGTCTCCTTCGTCATGACGGAGAAGTGCGAGGCCGCGAGTCGCGCCGCGGGAAATCCGGCCACCGCGCCGAGCGCCGCCGAGCAGACCGGCGCGATTCGCAGCACGCTCGCGATCGAAAGGAAGCGTTGCTCACCGAACATCTTCTCGGGCGCGGTTCGCGGCGGGGGCGTGCCGCCCTTCTTCTTTTTCCCCGCGTTGCTCGCCGCTCCGGCGACGCTGCCCCCGCCGCCTTCCAGGAAGCGGATGAGCGGCAGGCGGTAGTGGCGTGCGAGATCTTCCGAGTACACGCTCTTGCGCAGACCGGCGGGGGATGGAGATCCCCCGCGCTGGGTGAAGTCCTCGCCGCCCAACACGACCGGCCGTCCCTCCACCTTCGCGAACCCGACGACGTAGTTCGCGGGAGAGAAATCGACGAGGTTGCCCTCTTCATCGCGCTCCGGGTGACCCGCGAGGGGTCCGTGCTCGTGAAAGCTGCCCGGGTCCGCCATGTGGTCGATTCGCTCGCGCACGTTGAGCCGCCCGCGCGCGTGTTGTTTCTCGACGGCTTCGTCGCCACCCATCTTGCGGGCGAGTTCCCGGCGCTCCTCGATCTCTTCGACTTCTCGCTTCCAGCTCATGGCCGCTCCCTGGGCTCCATCAGAAGAGCAGGGTTTCGCATTCGAGGGTGGCGAGGTCGACCACGCCGATCGCATTGCGACCGGGCATGTGGCCCGCACACTCGCCGGGATTGAAGACGAGCGTGCCTCCGCGCTCCTCGAGGTGGTAGCAATGATCGTGGCCGTGGAGGATCAGGGCGGGGGCGGCTCCCCGGTCCTGGGCCTCCGGCAGGCTGTGCTCGAAGTCCTGTGGATCGTGCACCACCCACAGGCGGCGATCCTCCCAGTCGAGTTCGAGGGGCGGGTCCGAGAGGTGGATGCCGAAGCGCCGGGCGGCGCTCTCGAGAGAGTCGCGCTCCGGAAGGTCGTTGTTGCCGTAGACCGCATGCAGGGGAGCATCCAGCCCGGCGAGAACCTCGAGGGTCTTCCCCTGGGTGATATCCCCGGTGTGGATGACCCGATCTACGCGGGCGTCATTCAGGATCTCGACGATCCGCGAGACATTGGGGAGGTGGTTGTGGGTGTCGCTGACGATGCCGATCCGCATGGCCGGACGACGGTAGCCCAGGGCTATGCTGAGCCGCCTCGAACCCAGGAGGCGACGGCCATGCCCTACGAGACGCTGCTGACGGACCTCGAAGACGGGATCTTCACGCTCACCCTGAATCGCCCCGACAAGCTCAACGCGTTCACCGCCACCATGATGACCGACTACCTCGAGGTGCTGGACGAGATCGACGAAAACGACGACGTGCGGGTCGTGATCGTGACCGGCGCCGGGCGTGGCTTCTGTGCGGGCGCCGATCTTAGTGAGGGAAGCGGCACCTTCGATTCGAGCGGCGGCGAGCAAGACGGTCCCCCGCCGGTCCCCCGGGACGGCGGCGGACTCGTCACCCTGCGCATCTTCGAGTGCAAGAAGCCGTTGATTGCGGCGATCAATGGCCCCGCGGTCGGTGTTGGCATCACGCAGACGCTGCCGATGGATATCCGGCTGGCCAGCGACCAGGCGAAGATCGGCTTCGTGTTCGCGCGCCGGGGTCTCGTGCCGGAGGCTTGCAGCAGCTGGTTCCTGCCCCGGGTGGTGGGGATCAGCAAGGCGATGGAGTGGGTGGCGACCGGCCGGGTGTTTCCGGCGGCGGAGGCCCATGCGGCCGGCCTCGTTTCGGAGCTACTTGCGCCGGAGGACCTGCTGCCCCGGGCACGAGAGTTGGCTGCCGAGATCGCGCAGAACACCAGCGCGGTCTCGGTCGCCCTGTCGCGGCAGATGCTGTGGAAGATGCTCGGTGCCGACCACCCGATGGAAGCCCATCGCATCGACTCGCGAGGCATCCAGTACATGGGAAGCTCGGCGGACGCCCGGGAAGGAGTCCAGAGCTTCCTCGACAAGCGGTCGCCGGCCTTCGGGATGAAGGTCTCGCAGGACCTGCCTGACTATTATCCCTGGTGGAAGGACCGGGCCTTCGAGGGCGACTAGACCGCGGCTCCAAAGTCACTGACGGCTAGGCTGCGCGGTCGCAGCCGTTATCATTCGCCCGAGTGATTGTCTGGATCCTTCTTGCCCTGTCTGTCGCCTACGCGGTCTGGCGGCTGTTTCTCGGCTACCCGAAGCCGAGCGGGCCTCATCGCCTGCTGGCGCGCCGGGAAGCGGCCTTTCTAGACGCTGCGGCCGAGGCGATGTTCCCGCCGGGCGGAGCGATTCCGCTGTCGGGCCGGGATGCAGACCTGCCCGGCTACGCGGAGGGCTTCCTCGTGTCTCTGCCCTCGCACCTGCGGTTGCAGGTGCGGGCGATGTTCATGCTCTTCGAGCAGGCGACGATCTTCTTGCCGGCGAAGGGATGGGGCGGTTTCCGGCGCTTCTCGTCGCTCGCTCCAGAGCAGCGGGTCGAGGTGCTCGAAAGTTGGTCGCAGAGCCGCTTCTTCTTGCGGAGGCTGGCGTTCACGGCTCTTCGAGCGGTGCTGACGATGGGTTACCTCGGGCATCCGGTCGCGATGCGCTCCGTCCGGCTCGCGCCGTACGACCTTCCCTCGCTGGTCTGCGAGGGCGACCTGCTGTACCCGCGGATCGGAGCGCATCCGGACAGCATCCGCTTCACCGAAGCCGATCTCTCACAGAGCGATGGCACACCCCTGGATCTCGACGGTCCGGTTCACCCCGACTACACGGGAGACACGCGGTGAGCGAGGACTCGACCCGGGGCGAGGTGCGCGTCTTCGCCCAGTACGACCGCGATTTCGACGAGGAGACCGACGTCGTCATCGTCGGCTCGGGCCCCTGTGGCGCCGTGGTCGCCTACGAGGTCGCGAAGGCCGGGCACCGGGTTCTGCTCCTCGAGGAAGGGCCTCCCTTCACGCCGTCGGAGTTCGAGCTCGAGGGAAGTCGATCGATGGCACGCACGATGCGGGAGGGTGGGCTGCGAAGCACCCGCGGCACGATCCTGCCGACCATGCAGGCGATCGCGCTGGGCGGCGGGTCTCTCGTCAACTCGGCGATCTGTGTCCGCCCGCCGGAGTCGGTCTTCGAGCGGTGGGCGACGGGCTTCGACCTCGAGCGCACGAACCGCACGGAACTCGACCGCCACTACGACAGCGTCGGAGACTTCCTCGGCATTGCCCCGACACCGGAAGAGGTGCTCGGTCGCCGCAACACCTTGTTTCGGGATGGTTGCGACGCCCTCGGTTACGCGAGCGAGCCCATCAGCCGCAACGTGAAGGGCTGTCGAGGCAGCGGCGAGTGCTTCACCGGATGCCGCAGCCGTGCCAAGCAGAGCATGGACATCAGCTACATCCCCGCGGCGATCCGGCTCGGTGCACGCGTATTGACGTCTGTGCAGGTGCAGGAGGTGCTCCACACCGACACGCGGGTCACGGGTCTTCGCGGCCAGGTCGCCGAGCCATTTACGGGCAAGCTCAGCCACCGCTTCCGCGTGCGGGCAAAGATCGTCGTGATGGCGGCGGGCTGCATGGCGACCCCCGTGCTCCTGCAGCGCAGCGGGAACCTCGCGAACCGTTCCGGGCAGGTCGGCGAGAACCTGCAGTTCCATCCGGGTATTGCCATAGCCGGCTTCTTTCCGGAGCGGACCGACCCCCAGTTCGGGGCGACCCAGGGCTATCACAGCCTTCACTTCCTCGACGAGGGCTTCAAGCTCGAGACCCTCTGGGCGCCCCCGGCCGTGATGGCGGTACGGATGCCGGGCTTCGGTCATCCGCTCCAGCAGATCTTCTCGGAGTTCCCGCAGATGGCGGTGTGGGACGCAATCGCCAGCACCCACAAGTCCCTCGGCAGCGTGCGACCTCGCCGCCGGGGCCTGGATCCGACCCTCACCTGGAACATGCATCCCGACGACGTGCGCATCGTCGCGCGCGCACTCTGGGTGCTGGCGGAGATCTTCTTTGCAGCCGGGGCCACGAAGGTCATGCCCGGCGTGAACGGCATTGCCGACGTGATGCACTCTCTCGACGAGGCCGAGCCCCTGCGCAGTCATCCCTTCAAGCCGAGCGATCTGGTCTCCGGTGGAAACCACGCCTTCTGTACCACCCGCATGCACGGGGATCCGAGCCGCGGAGTCGTGGACGAGGACGGCCTCTGCCACGACCTCGACAATCTCTACATCGCCGACACCGGGATCTTCCCACAGTGCCCCTCGGTGAACCCGATGTTCACCGGGATGGCCCTGGCCCACCGCCAGGCCGAGAAGCTGGTCTCGCGTCTCTGATTGCCCCCGCGGGAGCGGCTGCCGATTACCGCTTCACCCCGCAGGCGTCTGATCCGATCAGTCAGTAAGGCAACCCGTTCCCGGCCTGCGAGGAAGCCATGAAGAGGCCCCGTGTTCTGATCCTGTGCGTGTCCCTCGGGTTGGCAGCCCTGCTGTCGGCGGGCCCGGCCCTCGCCCGTCCGTCGAACCGGACGGAATGTCGGCGAATCACCCGCCAGATCGATCACTTCAGGGATGTCGCCGCGATGGCGGCGCGACGGGGAAACGAGACCTGGTTCAACGGCACGGTCGATCACATCCGGCGCCTCGGGGAGCGGCGGGTTCGCCTCTGCCCGGAGTACCAGGAGCCGAACTACAAGGCCATTTACGCGCAGTGGACGAAGGCGATGATCAAGAGAGCCGCCAAGTTGTTCATCTCCTACTCGACGTTCGGCGCGTTCTGAGGCAGGCACGACTGCGCTAGCTTGGTTCTCCTGACATCCCGGAGGACCCCCCATGAAGCTCTACGATTCGAAGATGGCGCCGAATCCCCGGCGCGTTCGCATTTTCCTTGCCGAGAAAGCCATCGATGTGCCGACCGTCCAGGTCGACATCGGTGCCAAGGCAAACCTCGAGCCGGGATTCCTCGCCCTGAATCCTCTGGGCCGGGTTCCCGTCCTCGAACTCGATGACGGCACCTGCATCGCCGAGAGCGTCGCCATCTGCCGCTACTTCGAAGGCCAGCAGCCCGATCCTGCCTTGATGGGTGTCGACGCTCAGGACGCCGCAGTCGTCGAGATGTGGCAGAGACGCATGGAGCAGCAGGTGCTCGAGAACATCGCGGGCTGCTTCCGGAATACCCACGACTTCTTCAAGGGCCGCATCCCCCAGGTGGCCGAGTACGGCGAGGTCTGCCGGGGCTCGGCAACGGAACGCCTGGCCTGGCTCGACGAGGTGCTCGCCGACAGTGAGTTCATCGCCGGCGATCGCTACACGATTGCCGACATTACGGCCCAGGTCGGCATCGACTTCGGCCGGGTCACGAAGATCGGGATCCAGCCCGACCAGAAGAACCTGGCGCGCTGGCACGAGGCCGTCTCGGCCCGGCCGAGCGCCAGCGCCTGAGACCCGGGAAGAGGAGGGCGCCATGAAGCAGAATCGGCTGGGCCGAACGGGCCTCGTCGTCTCCGAGATCGGCATCGGGACGATGACCTTTGGCACGATGGCGGACGAGTCCGAGAGCCATGCGATCCTCGACCGAGCGTTCGATGCCGGTGTCACCCTGCTCGACACGGCGGAGATGTACCCCGTTCCACCGAACGTCAAGTACGCGGGACGCTCGGAAGAGATTTGCGGCAAGTGGCTGAAGAACCGGCCACGCGACTCGGTCATCATTGCGAGCAAGGTGGCGGGCCCGGGGGGCGGCTGGTTTCTGGGCCCGCTTCGCTCGGGGCACACTGGGCTGGATCGTCACAACATCGAGCGCGCGGTCGAAGAGAGCCTGCGACGTCTGGACACCGATTACATCGATCTCTACCAGACCCACTGGCCGGATCCCGACTTCCCGATCGACGAGACGCTCGAGGCCCTCGACCGGCTCGTCGAGGAGGGGAAGATCCGGTACATCGGCTGCTCGAACCAGAGCGCCTACGGTCTGACCAAGAGCCTCTGGTCGGCGGACCGCAACGGCACCGTTCGCTACGAGACGATCCAGAACAATTTCAGTCTGGTGAATCGTCGCTTCGAGGACGAGTTGGCCGAGGTGTGTCGGCGCGAGCAGGTGAGCTTGCTGCCCTACAGCCCGCTCGCCGGGGGTGTGCTGTCGGGCAAGTACCAAGAGGGCAAGTGGCCCGATGGCGCTCGCTTCAGTCTGTACCGGAAGGACAAGGCTCGGGGGGCCAGCATGACGGCGCGCTTCATCAACGAACGCAGCCTGGCGGCGGTCGACGGATTCGGGCAGCTCGCCGCGGACGCGGGGCACTCGCTCGCGACCTTCGCGACGGCCTGGACGCTCTCCCGCACGTTCGTCGGGTCGACCCTGATCGGAGCTACGAGCGTCGCGCAGCTCGACGGGACCCTGGCCGCAGCGGGTGTGACCCTGACCGACGACGTCCTCGCGCACTGCGACGCGCTGTCGCGAGAGATTCCGTACCCACTCGGATGAGATCCTTCGCCGCGTGCGTCCTCGGCCTCGCGTGCTCCGTGTTCGTTGCTGAAGCGGCAACCGCGAAGGACCGCGGTGCCGACGGAAAGTTCGAGAAGCGCGTCTCGTCCCACTTCTTCCTGTACCAGGACGTGGATATCGACCGCACCTCGGGGTTCCGCGGATCGCGACGCTTCGAGAACAAGGTGCTCGAGACCCTCGAGTCCGCCTACGACTCGCTCGACGATCTGCTCGGGCTCCGGCCGTCCCGCCGGATCGAGGTGAGAATCTGGGATCCCGACATCTTCGATCGGGAGTTCGCTTCGCTGTTCCGATTCTCGGCGGTGGGCTTCTACTCGGGCAAGATCCACGTCCGCGGTGATACCGAACTGCGCGCGCCCCTGGTCCGCACCCTCCACCACGAGCTGGTGCATGCCGCCTGGGACGCGGAGGCGCCTTCGTTCCTGCTGCCGGCCTGGCTCAACGAGGGTGTGGCGCAGTGGTTCGGGGCACGCGGCGTCGGGCAGCGCAGGTTGAGCCCCGGCCAGGCGGGAGCGGTGGCGCAGCTCGGGGGCCAGGGGCTGCTGGTCTCGCTGCTGGACGCAAGCGCTTCGAGCTTTTCGCACCTCGAGCCCGAGTTCGCGCGAATCGCATACCTGCGGTCGTACGCGTTCATCGACTTTCTCGCTCGCCGCCACGGGGACGACTCGCTCCGGCGACTGTGCAAGACCCTGGTTCGCAAGCGGAACATCGACCG
Organism: Myxococcota bacterium; assembly: GCA_046583095.1. Classification (GTDB taxonomy): domain Bacteria; phylum Myxococcota_A; class UBA9160; order UBA9160; family UBA4427; genus JAJDAN01. The sequence continues at coordinate 51,622 of JAYGDB010000222.1, forward strand.
CGCCTTCTCCGTGACGTTCGGGACGGATCTCGACGGACTCGCGCGACGCTTCGTCTCGGAGTATGGATCGTAGAGTGATGGCCCGGCTGGCGAAGCGTAGAATCACGGTTGCGGTGCTTTTCCTGGCCGCGTCGCCGGCTTTCGCCGCGCAGGACGAGGCTTCGGAGCCGCTTCCGCGCCTGAAACGCTCGACCGGGGACGACGCGGCCACCCTGGCGCCGATCGGGATCACAGACGCGCGGACCCTCGCCAAGAACCAGTGGGCGCTCTCCTACCGCTACGAGTTGATCCACAGCGACGGCATGCTCGATGGCTCCGGTCACGAGAGCGCCGACGACGTGTTGGCACTGTTCGAGGAGACGCCGCGCAAGCGCGACGTACGGGCCCACCTGATCGGGGTCTCGTACGCGCCCCACAGCCGGGTGACGCTGTCCGCCAAGTTGCCCGTCATCACGCAGCGGACGCACGTCGTCGCAGCGGGCTCACCGCTGGACCGTTTCACTACCCGCTCCGGCGATGTCGGCGATCTCGAGTTGCGCGCGCTGGTCCCGTTCATGCGGAACCGGAACCAGAGCCTCCAGCTCGAGATGGGCATCACCGCGCCGACAGGATCGATCAGCAAGCACGACGAGGGTGCCGGTGGGATGCGCGAGCGGCTCACGGTTCCGCAGCAGACCGGATCGGGGACGGTCGATCTACTGCCGGGCTTCGTCTACCGCGGGCGCGCGGAGACCCTGTCCTGGGGTGTGCTCGGACGGGGCACGTTCCGCACCTACGAGAACCGCGGAGACTACCGTCTTGGCAACGAATACCTGCTTTCGAGCTGGCTCAGCCAGTCGTGGACGGATTGGATCAGCACTTCCGTGCGCCTGTCCTGGACTCGGCGCGACTCGACCCACGGCGGGGACGTCGCCGTCCGCAACCCCGAGGGCGATCCGAAGCGCCTTGCCGGGGAGTTCCTCGAAGTCGGACCCGGCGTCAACTTCCAGTTGCCCTGCTTCGGTGAGCCGCGCTTCGGCGTAGAGATGACCTGGCCGTTCTACCAGACTCTCGATGGACCGCAGCTCGAGCGTGACTGGCAGTTGACGGCCGGATGGCAGTGGGCCTTCTGACGAGTTGGACTGCGGCCGCGGTCGCAGCCATCTCCAGCTGCAGTCGACTGGCGCCCGGGTTCCCTATCATTCCAGGCCATGCGCGTCTCGGATCTCGCAGACCAGCTTGGCTGTCCCTTCGAGGGCGACGGGGATCACCGCCTGAGTCGAGTGGCGGCGCTGACGGATGGAAGCTCCGAGGCGCTCGGATTCGTGCGCTCGGAGAAGCTGCTCGCTGAGCTCGAGGCTTCGTCGATTGGCGCCGTGATCGCCCCGCCGGGGCTCGACACCGGCGGCCGTCCGGTGATTCGATCGAGCAACCCGGGGCTTCACTTCGCGCGTGCTGTCGCGCTGATCCATCCGCCATCGCTGCCGGAGCCTGGCGTTCACCCGCTGGCCCAGGTCGATCCGAGCGCCGATGTCGACGCGAAGGCGTCGATCGGTCCGCACTGCAGCGTCGGCGCGCGTTGCCGGGTGGCAGCGGGCACGGTGCTGCATCCCCACGTCACCGTGTATCCGGACGTGGTCATCGGCCAGGACTGCATGCTGCACGCCCGCGTGGTGGTGCGAGAGGGGACCCGCCTGGGGGATCGGGTGGTGCTGCAGCCCGGCGTGGTACTCGGGGCGGACGGCTTCGGTTACGTGTTCGACGAGGACGGCGGCTGGGAGCACATCCCTCATACGGGCAACGTCGTGATCGAGGACGACGTGGAGATCGGCGCGAACAGCACGATCGATCGCTCGATGCTCGGAGACACCCGGATCGGTCGCGGCACGAAGATCGACAACCTCGTGATGGTCGGGCACAACTGCGAAATTGGAGAGCATACGATCGTGGCGGCACAGGTCGGAATGGCGGGTAGCTCCACGGTCGAGCGGCGCGTCGTGATGATGGGGCAGTCCGCGCTCGCCGGTCACCTCACCGTCGGCGAGGGCTCGTTCGTGGGCGGCCGCGCCGCAGTACACGGGGATGTTCCTCCGGCGACCCGTGTCTGGGGAACGCCCCACCTGGAGGAGCGGCGCTGGTTTCGCTCGACCGCCGTCTTCGCGAAGTTGCCCGAGCTCGTCAAGCGGGTCCGGGCCATCGAGAAGCATCTGGGGCTTCGCAAGCGCGATTGACACCGCGCCCGCGCGAACGACGCCGAGCGGCGGGCAACCAGAGCCGGCAAAGACCGCGGGCGTTCGCGGCTAGTTCGCTGCCAGCTCCTCGTCGATCAGCCTCTTGAAGCTCGCGAAGGGCTGAGCGCCCGACAGGAAGCGGCCGTTGACGAAGAAGGCCGGCGTCCCGGTCACGCCGAGCTTCTGTCCCTGCGCGGAGTCGGCGGCGATCCGCTTCTCGACCTTGTCCGAAGCCGAGTCCTTCTTGAATTTCTCGGTGTCGAGGCCGAGCTCGGTGGCGTATTCCAGGTACTTCTCTTCGCTCATGCCGCGCTGGTCGGCGAAAATCTTGTCGTGCATCTCCCAGAACTTGCCCTGCATCGCCGCGGCCTCTGAAGCGGCGTGTGCGGGGCGCGCCTTCGCGTGCATCGAGAGGGGCATGTGCTTGAAGGCGATCTGCACCTTGTCGCCGTACTCCTTCTCGATCTGGTCGAGCGTCGGGCCGACGCGCCGGCAGAAGGGGCACTGGAAATCCGACCACTCGACGACCTTCACCGGCGCCGAGGCCTTCCCGCGGGCCGGCGCATCGCCGACCTGCACGTTGTATTTCTTGTTGGGATCGGGGCGGCCCGGTCGCGACGGTGGCGCGGCGGGTTGGGCCGGCGCGGCGGCGAGCTTGGCGGTCAATTCCTGCATCTGGCCGACTGCGGCGGCGAGCTGCGCGGAGCCTTCGTCGACCGAGCTCTTGAGAATCATGCCGGTGCTGACGAGCGCGAGGCCGATGACGACCGATGCCACGATCAGCGAGCCTCCGGAAGATTGGTCCGACAAGCTTGTCTCCTTCGAGTCCTGAATGGGTCGCGGGAGCTTAGTCTCCCAGCTTGGGACTGACGAGCCCCGCGAGGGGTCGAGGGGGTTGGATGCCTACAGGGCTCCTTCGGTTCTGCGAGGAATTTTCTTCAGCGTGGGTTCCCCACTCCCTCGGGCCGTGGCGCGCTCACGACTGGGTTCGCCCATCCCGCGCCCAGTCGGGGCGCGACCGCAACGGTGCCAGGTGGTTCGTGCGATTGAAGGACTCGACGCCGAACACCGAGCCTCCCGGGACTTCGAGGGTGTGGATCACCGAGATCCCCGCCCACGCGTGGGAGAAGCGCACCCACGCGAACGGGACCGGCTCGATTCCGAGGAGGTGCGAGATCAGTACCGCGTGGGTGCCCTCGTGGGCGAGGATCAGGATCCTCTGGCGGTGCGAGGGTAGGTGCCAGACACGATGGCCTGAGATTTCGTGGATCTCGAGGCGATGGTCTCCCTGCAGCAATCCCTCGACGCCGCCTGACACACGCTCGTAGAAGTGGCGAAAGCTCTCGCCGCCGGGCATGGCGTCCCACCACTGGTCGAGGTGTCGCGCGTTCGCCTCCCGGAAGAAGGCCTGCACCTGCTCACTGGTAAAGCCTTCCATCGGGGGCAGGCCGAGCTCTCGCAGCCACGACCGGATCTCGAACTCCATGCCGAGGGCGTCGGCGAGGGGTCGAGCAGTCTCGACCGCCCGTCGCAGGGGGCTGACGTAGAACGCGTCGAACTCTTGATGCGAGAGCGCGTCGGCGGTGAGCTTGGCCTGATCGCGGCCGAGGCGAGTGAGTCCCGGGTCGTCGACCGCCCGCCCGTCGGGCTCCCAGTCCGGTTGCGCATGGCGAATGAGTACGATCTCCATGCGGTCTCCTGTCCGGGGTTGGCAGCGGGGCGAGGAGGGAGGATCGGGGATACGCGGCGGCTCTGCTAGCGTCGCGCCTCGGCATGGACGCACTGTCCTCGTTTCATCCGGCGATTCGAACCTGGTTCGAGCGACGTTTTCCCGCCGGACCGACACCGCCCCAGCAGGCCGGCTGGCCGCCGATCGCCCGCGGTGAAGACACCCTGATCGCGGCGGTCCTCGAAGAAGAGCTGCAGCAGGATGTCGATACACCGTGAAGAATTCGGTCGCCTTCTGCTGTCTCGGCGTGATGGGATACCCGATGGCCGGGCACCTGGCGGCTGCCGGGCACCGTGTCTGTGTCTACAACCGCACGGCCTCGCGGGCGGACGCGTGGCTTGCGGAGTACGAGCCGGCCCCGGAGGTCGAGCCTCGCTGTCGGATCGCAGCCTCACCCGCTGAGGCCGCGCGCGGCGTCGAGACGGTCTTCGTCTGCACGGGCAATGACGACGATCTTCGCAGCGTCGTGCTCGGGCGCGACGGTGTGCTCTCGGGCATGCAGCCGGGTGCCACCCTGGTCGATCACACGACCGCGTCTCCCTCGATCGCACTGGAGATCGACGCGCTCGCACGCCAGGCGGGCGTCGCCTTTCTGGATGCGCCGGTTTCGGGCGGCCAGGCAGGTGCCGAGAGCGGTGCACTCACCATCATGCTCGGCGGCGAGCCCGCTGCCTACGCGGCCGTCGAGGCCCTCCTCGACTGCTACGCCCGCAAGCGGCTGTTGATGGGGCCGGCCGGCTCCGGACAGCTCACGAAGGCAGTCAATCAGATCTGCATCGCAGGGGTCTTGCAAGGGCTGTCGGAGGGGCTGCGCTTCGCCGAGTGCGCGGGTCTCGATGCAGCGCAGGTCGTCGAGGTGATTTCCCAGGGCGCCGCCCAGTCGTGGCAGATGGACAACCGAGCCGACACGATGCTCGAAGGCGAGTTCGATTTTGGCTTCGCGGTGGATTGGATGCGGAAGGATCTCGCCATCGCGATGTCCGAGGCGGAGAAGACCGGCGCCCGGCTCCCGCTGACCGAACTCGTCGACCGCTTCTACGAGCGACTGCAGGAGCGGGGCGGCGGAAGGCTCGACACTTCGAGCTTGATCGAACTCCTTCGATAGACTTCGCGGCTCTCTTCAGAGCGACAAGGGAATCGACGTGGCCCACCAGTTCGTGTTCACGATGTACGACCTTCGAAAGGTCGTGGCCGAGGGACGGACGATCCTCGACGGGATCAACCTCTCCTTCCTGCCGGGCGCGAAGATCGGCGTGTTGGGTCACAACGGCGCGGGCAAGAGCACGATTCTCAGGATCATGGCCGGGTTGGACAAAGAGTTCATGGGCGAGGCGCGTCCGGCGGCCGGTCTCTCGGTCGGCTTCCTGCCCCAGGAACCCGAGCTCGATCCCGAGAGGGACGTGCTCGGAAATGTCGAGGACGGCGTCGCGGAGACGCGCGACCTGCTGCGCGCGTTCGAGGAGATCAGCGCGAAGTTCGCCGAGCCCATGGATGACGACGAAATGAACGCGCTGCTGGAAAAGCAAAGCAAGCTGCAGGATCAGATCGACGCCGCCGGCGCATGGGAACTCGACCGGACCCTCGAGGTGGCGATGGACGCTCTTCGCTGCCCGCCGGGCGATGCGGAGGTCTCGACTCTCTCCGGGGGTGAGAAGCGCCGGGTGGCTCTATGCCGCTTGCTTCTCTCGAAGCCCGACTTGCTGCTGCTCGACGAGCCCACAAACCATCTCGACGCCGAGTCCGTCGCCTGGCTCGAGCGCTTCCTGGCGGAGTACCCCGGCACCGTGGTTGCGGTTACCCACGATCGCTACTTCCTCGACAACGTGGCGGGCTGGATCCTCGAACTGGACCGGGGTCGTGGCATTCCGTGGGAGGGCAACTACTCGTCCTGGCTGGATCAGAAGTCCAAGCGCCTCGGCGTGGAGGAGAAACAGGCCGGCGCCCGTGCCCGAACCCTGCAGCGGGAGCTCGAGTGGATCCGGATGGCACCGAAGGCTCGGCAGGCCAAGGGCAAGGCCCGGATCAATGCCTACGAGCAGTTGCTCGCAGAGGGACAGGAGCGTGCTCCCGAGCGCGTGGAGATTGCGATCCCAGTGCCCGCGCGTCTGGGAGACGTGGTGGTCGACGCCAAGGGTCTTCGCAAGGCCTTCGGTGACCGGCTCCTGATCGACGACCTCGACTTCTCGCTGCCTCCTGGCGGCATCGTGGGCGTGATCGGCGCCAATGGCGCCGGCAAGACCACGCTCTTCCGGATGATCGTCGGGGAGGAGAAGCCCGAGGCCGGCGAGCTTCGCCTCGGCGAGACGGTGCAACTCTCCTATGTCGACCAGAGCCGCGACGATCTCGATCCCGCGAAGTCCGTCTGGGAGGCGATCAGCGGAGGCGAGGAGCTGATGCGGGTGGGCAAGCGCGAGATTCAATCGCGCGCCTACGTGAGCTCGTTCAACTTCAAGGGTCCCGAGCAGCAGAAGCTCGTGAGTACGCTCTCGGGCGGCGAGCGCAACCGGGTGCACCTGGCGAGGTTGCTCGCTAGCGGTGGCAACGTCCTGCTCCTGGATGAGCCGACGAACGACCTCGATGTCGATACCCTGCGCGCGCTCGAAGACGCCCTCGAGAGTTTTGCCGGCTGCGTCGTGGTCATCTCCCACGACCGCTGGTTTCTCGATCGAATCGCCACGCACATCCTGGCGTTCGAGGGCGACAGCCATGTCGAGTGGTTCGAGGGAAACTACGAGGACTACGAGAAGGACCGCAAGCGCAGGCTGGGCGCTGCCGCCGACCAACCCCACCGCATCAAGTACCGGCGGATCGACGCCTAGCCGGCGATCTGTTCGCTAGGGGTCGAGCGCGCGGCGGGATCAGGCGAAGGCCTTGCGGATCCGGTCGATGGCCTCGTCGACGTTCTCGTGGGAGTTGAAGGCCGAGATTCGGAAGTATCCCTCGCCGGCGGGTCCGAAGCCGGAGCCGGGTGTGCCCACGACGTGGGTCTTCTGCAGCAACTGGTCGAAGAAGTCCCAGGACGTGAGGCCGGCGGGAGTGCGAAGCCAGACGTAGGGGGCGTGCTCTCCGCCGAAGACCGTGAAGTGCGCCGACGCGAGCCCTTCCCGCACGCGGCGGGCGTTCTCCATGTAGTAGGCGACCTGTTCGCGCGTCTCGGCGGCACCTTCGGGTGAGAACACCGCCGCCGCGCCGCGCTGGACGATGTACGGCACCTCGTTGAACTTCGTGGCCTGGCGCCGCGACCAGAGGTCGTGGATCGGCACTCGCTCGCCGCCGGGGGTCGTTCCGTTCAGCGCCCGCGGCACGACGGTATAGGCACAGCGGACGCCGGTGAAACCCGCGCGCTTCGAGAAGCTCCGCATCTCGATCGCGCATTCCTGCGCCCCGTCGATCTCGTAGATGGAGTGGGGGAGGGCAGGGTCCTGGATGAAGGCGTCGTAGGCTGCATCGAAGACGATCACGGTGTCGTTCTCGCGTGCCCACGCGACCCACTTCGCGAGGTTCTCCTTGGACGCGACGGCGCCGGTCGGGTTGTTGGGCGAACACAGATAGGCGAGATCGACCCGCTCGCTGGGAGGCTCCGGCGTGAAGCCGTTCTCCTCGGTGGCCGCCAGGTAGTGGATGCCCGCGAAGATGCCGCGCTCGTCGGCCTCGCCCGTGCGTCCCGCCATCACGTTCGTATCGACGTAGACCGGGTAGCTCGGGTCGGTCACGAGTACCGAGCACTCGCTGCCGAAGATCTCCTGGATGTTGCCGCTGTCCTGTTTGCTGCCGTCCGAGACGAAGATCTCGTCGCTCGAGAGCTCGACACCCCGGGATGCGAAGTCGCCCTGGAGGATGGCCTCGACGAGGAAGTCGTAGCCGTTCTCGGGTCCGTAGCCGTAGGCCTGCTGCAGCTGGTCTTCGACGGCCGCGTGCATGGCCCGGCCGATGGCCGGAGCCAGGGGGAGAGTGACGTCGCCGATCCCGAGCCGAATCACACTTGCATCGGGATGTGCCTCCGAGAAGGCGCGTACACGCCGTATGATCTCGGGGAAGAGATAGCCGGCGACGAGCTTGCGGTAGTTCTCGTTGATCTTCGCCATCAGCGTGGAGCGAGCGCCTCCAGGATCGTCAGGTCGGGGCCGGGCTGCCCGTCGGGTCGGAACGGTTGAATGCAGACATGGTCGGCGCCCGCATCGTGATGCGCCTGGATTCGGTCGCCGATGGCCTTCTCGTCTCCCCACGCGACGATGGCGTCGACCAGGCGGTCGCTGCCGCCGTCGGCGAAATCGGCATCGTCGTAGCCGAATTGACGCAGGTTGTTCTGGTAGTTCGGCAGACGCAGGTAGGTCGTCATGTTCGCCCGGGCGATCTTTCGCGCCTTCGACGGATCGGTCTCGAGCAGCACCATCTGCTCGGGACACAGCCAGGCGTCGGGACCCATCACCTGGCGCGCTCGCGCGGTGTGCTCCGGCGGGACGAAATAGGGATGAGCGCCGCGGGTACGCTCGGCGGCGAGCCCGAGCATCTTGTCGCGCAGGGCGCCCAGGACGATCGGGGCGTCCTGCTTGGGATTCGTGCCCATGTAGAGGGCGGCGTCCAGTGCATCGAGTTGTTTGCGCATGGTCGTGACGGGCTTTGTGTACTCATGGCCGCGCACCTTCGAGACCAGGTGCTCGTGCGAGACGCCGAGGCCCAGGACGAAGCGGTCCGGAGCCAACTCGGCGACGGTCTTGTGGATCGCCTTCAGGGTCATCGCGTCTCGCGCGTAGATATTCGCGATGCCGGTCGCGAGGACGAGCCTCTCCGTCTCGGCGGCCAGGAACCCGATGAACGAGAACGGGTCGCGGCCGACGGCCTCGGGGATCCATAAGGCGGAGTAGCCCCACTCCTCGATGCGCTGCGCGAATGCGGCAGCCTCGGGCGCCGAGAAGGCGTCCAGCCAGCTCCACACTCCCAGCCGTCCGATTTCGGTGCTCATCCGGTTCTCCTCGAGAAAGTCGAGTTCCTGGACGCATCAGCTTACCCCACGGGTCTCGGGTGGGCCTCGTCCGGCCCGGGGCTGCGGGATATGCAAGACTCGGCTTCGCGGTGGTGTCCGAACGAACGAAACAACTCCTCATCGGGCTCGTCGCAGCGGCTGTGCTTGTGATTTCGGTTGGCTGGTTTGGTAGCGACTCCCTCGAGCGGGACAACGATTTCTGCAACGCCTGTCATCTCGAGCCCGGGCTCCCGCTGCACATCGACATCCGCGAAGACTTCGATGCCCGTCCCGTGGCGAGCCTGGCAGGAGCGCACGCGGCAGTGATGCGCCCGGCCGGCGGGCCCTTCCTATGCATCGACTGCCACGGCGGGGTGGGCTTGCTCGGCAGAGCTCGCGTCAAGGTGCTCGCCGGCAGGGACGCATTCTGGTGGGCGGTCGGGCACTTCGAGGAGCCCACCGGAATGCGGTGGCCGCTCTGGGACGCGGATTGCCGGCAGTGTCATCCGAACTTCGGCGAGGGGACGGACGCGACATCGGCCAACCCGCCGTTCCACGCGCTCGGCGTACACAACGTCGAACTCGGCGTGTCGTGTGTGGAATGCCACCTGTCTCACGAGACCGGTGGCGACGAAGACCTGTATCATCTGCGCCCGGTCCGCGTGAGAGCACAGTGCGCGCGGTGCCACGCTGAATTCGAGTGATCCCGATGTTGCTTCTTGAGGAGACAGGTGGGCAGCCCCGGTTTCAGAGACAATCGAGAGGAGGGGAGCGTGATCGCACGCGGCCTCGCAGCGATGGCTGCGGCTCTACTGGTGTTCGTGTCGAGCGGGGCGAGCGGCTATCCCGGCGGGACGCCTGACTTTCAGACCGATGTGGCGCCGTTCTGCGCGGCTTGCCACTCGTCCGTGAACGTCGAATCGCTCGAGGGTGCCGGGGCCCGCGCCGAGAAGGAGCTTTCGGCGAACAAGCACTTGGCGCTGATTCTCCAGGGGCAGCGCCCGTACGAGAAGCTCGCGGTGGACGAGCGTGCGACCCTCGCCCGACAGATCCAGGCCGTCGAAGCGAATTCGAAGATCGAGTTCGTCGATTTCCCGTCCCAGGTGAAGAGCGGCGAGAGCTTCAGCATCACCGTGCTCGTGACGGGTGGCGCCGGTCCGGTGGTGGCTGTCGGTCTCGTGGACCGGGCTCACCGCTGGTACGCCCGCCCGGCGTCGTCCGCGGGCTGGGGCGTCATCGGCGCGCCGACCGTGATTGGGCCGGACGGCAAGCCCCAGAGCGACTGGCTCGAACGACGGCCCCAACAGCTGGGTCGTAGCGTCACCTTCGTGAACGTTACGGGTGTCCACTCGGACGCAGCCGCGGGCCAGTGGAGCCACTCGAAAATCATCTACACGCTGCGCGCGCCGGCGCGGCCGGGCAACTATCCGATCGTCGGCGCCTACTTCTACGGCACCGAGAAGGCGACGGCGCTCGGGTCGAGCGACCACCCGGTCTACGGCAAGCAGCCGCTCGGCGGCTATGGCGGCAAGTCCGGCCGGATCCAGTTCACCCAACCCCTGGTCATCACCGTCAAGTGAGCGCGCCTGTGACGGGGAGGCGTTCGTGGACGGTCGTAGGGGCACTGCTGCTTTCGCTGGCATCGGGTCCGCTCGGCCTCGTGGCATGCGGCGACGACGAATTCGAGGCCGTGGCCCCGGCGCCGGTGCGGGAGGCGACACCCGCGAAGTCAGCGCGGAGCCGGCTCCGGAACGTCGCCCGGGATGTCGACGATGCCCGGCTGCGGGGCGCGGCGGCGGATCCCGCGAACTGGCTCAGCCACGGGCGCGACTACGCGGAGCAGCGCTTCAGTCCGCTCTCCCAGATCCACGCCAACAACGTGAGCCGCCTCCGGCTTGCCTGGTCGTTCGACACCGGCTTGCGGCGCGGACACGAAGCCACACCGCTCGTGGTGGATGGGGTGATGTTCGTGACCGGCTCTTGGAGCGTCGTCTTCGCCCTCGACGCCACCAGGGGGGAGGTCCTGTGGACGTATGACCCCGAGGTTTCGGAAGAAGTGGGACGCAAGGCATGCTGCGACGTCGTGAACCGCGGCGTTGCGGTCTACCGGGGACGCGTCTTCGTGGGAGCGCTCGACGGCCGGCTCATCGCGCTCGATGCCTCGACGGGCGAGCTGCAGTGGGAGACGGTGACCGTCGATCAGGGCCAGCCGTACACGATCACCGGCGCGCCGCGGGTCGTCGCGGGCAAGGTGATCATCGGCAATGGCGGCGCCGAATTCGGTGTTCGCGGCTACGTTTCGGCCTACGACCCCGAGAACGGCGAACTCGTTTGGCGGAGCTACACGGTTCCGGGCGATCCCAGCGAGCCCTTCGAGTCGAAAGCCCTCGAGGAGGCCGCGTCGACCTGGAACGGCGAGTACTGGAAGCTCGGCGGCGGCGGCACGGCCTGGGACTCGATGGCCTACGACGCGGAACTCGGTCTCCTGTACGTCGGAACCGGCAACGGATCCCCGTGGCGCGCCGAGCTGCGGAGCCCCGGCGGCGGTGACAACCTCTTCCTGTCTTCGATCCTTGCCCTCGACCCGGAGACGGGCGAAATCCGCTGGCATTACCAGACGACGCCTGCCGACAATTGGGACTTCACAGCCACTCAGCACATGATCCTCGCCGAGTTGCCGATCGATGGCGTACTGCGGAAGGTGATCATGCAGGCGCCGAAGAACGGCTTCTTCTACGTGCTCGACCGCGTCACCGGTGAATTCATTTCGGCCGAGGAGTACGTACCCGTCAGCTGGGCAGACGGCGTGGATCCCGCGACGGGTCGGCCGATCCCGAACCCCAGCGGCGACTACGAGGAGGGCCTCGCCCTCGTGACGCCCATGTACCTCGGCGGCCACAACTGGCAGCCGATGTCGTACAACCCCGTCACCGGGCTGGTCTACATCCCGGCGCAGGAGATGGCCGGGCCGTTTCGCAGGGATCCGCTCTGGGAGTTGCGGAGCGGGGAGTTCAACACCGGCGTCGACGCCACCGTTGGCACGCTCTTCTCCCGGGAGATCGTCTCGGGACACCTGCTCGCCTGGGATCCGATCGAGCAGAAGGAAGCCTGGCGGCACCCCCACGGCATGCCCTGGAACGGCGGCACGCTCACGACTGCGGGCAACCTCGTGTTTCAGGGGACCGCGGATGGGCGCTTCCTCGCGCTGCGTGCCGACGATGGCTACCTGCTGTGGCAGAGCCACTCGGCCGGCACCGGTATCGGTGCCGCGCCGATCAGCTACCGGGTCGGGGGTGTGCAGTACGTCTCCGTCGTTGCGGGTTGGGGGGGCGCCTTCGCCCAGGTGGCCGGCGACGCATCCGCCGCGGCGCGGGTCGAGTCGAAGGGACGCGTGCTTGCCTACGCACTCGTCGACGAGACGATCACCCCGGAGGTCGTGGAATCCATGCTCGCCGCCCGGGATCCCGAGGTCGCCAAGGCTTCCGACCTCTACCACAACTGGTGCTGGCGCTGTCACGGCGCGAATGGAATCGCCGGCGGCGTGAATCCCGACCTTCGAGACAGCGCCGCCGCTCTCGGCGACGCCTTCGTCCCGATCGTCTCGAACGGCCTCGCGGGCACCTCGATGCCCGGCTTCGCCCAGTGGCTCTCGGAGACGGAGATCCGGGTGATGCAGAAGTACCTGATCGACCTGGCTGCCGATTAGGCTCTCGGGCTGCGCGGCAGCCGGCTAGCTCTGCTTCTGGAACTCGCCCGCCGCGAGTCGGCGCATGTAGTCGTCGAGGTCCGCCTTGACCCTGCCGGTGAGCAGCAGGATGCCGGCGATGTTCGGGAAGGCCATGCCGAGGATCATGAGGTCGCCAAACTCGACAACGGCCTCCGCGGCGAAGATGGCGCCGGCCCAGGTGAAGAGCAGGAAGATCAGCTTGTAGAGGAGCACGCTGCGCAGGCCGAAGAGCTGCACCCAGCACTGCTCGCCGTAGTAGCTCCAGGAAATCATCGTGCTGAACGCAAAGGCGACGGCGGTGATCGAGAGCACGATCGGGAACCACGGAAACACCGTCGCGAACGCGAAGGAGGTCATCTGGATCCCGGTGCCGGCGTCGGGGTGCGCGTGGGCGCCGGTGACGACGATCACCGCGCCCGTCATCGCGCACACGATGATCGTGTCGATGAAGGGTTCGAGAAGGGCGACCAGACCCTCGCGCACCGGTTCGTCGGTCCGTGCTGCCGAGTGGGCGATCGCCGCCGAGCCGACACCTGCCTCGTTGCTGAACGCCGCCCGCCGGAAGCCCTGGATCAGGACGCCGACGAAGCCCCCGAGCCCCGCCTGGAACGAGAAGGCCTCTCTCACGACGATGCCGATCGCGGCCGGCACGGCCGCCGCGTTGATCGCCAGGATCAGCAGGCCCGAGGCGACGTAGATGATGCACATGACTGGGACGAGAACCGAGGCCACCTCTCCGATTCGCTTGATGCCGCCGATGATCACCGTCCCCACCGCCAGAGCGAGAAGCAGGCCGAAGGCGACGGCGCCCGCGTCGCTGCCGAGCCACGGCGCGCTCTCCTCGAAGGTCTTCGCCACCTGGGCGAAGGCCTGGTTCGACTGGTACATGTTGCCCCCGCCGAAGCTCCCGCCGATGCACATCACTGCGAAGACCACCGCGAGGAAGCGCCCGAGTCCGCCCAGGCCCATTTCGGCGAGCCCGTCGCTCAGGTAGTGCATCGGTCCGCCCGAGATGCGCCCGTCCGCGCGCAGCACGCGGTACTTCTGGCCGAGGGTGCACTCGACGAATTTCGAACTCATGCCGAGGAAGCCGGCAACGACCATCCAGAAGACGGCGCCCGGGCCTCCGACGCCCACCGCGAACGCCACGCCGGCGATGTTGCCGAGGCCGACGGTGGCCGAGAGGGCGGCCGAGAGTGCCTGGAAGTGGGAGATGTCGCCGGTATCGCCGGGCTGGCTGTAGCGGCCTCGCACGCAGTCGATCGCGTGACGGAATCCGCGAAAGTTGATGAATTGGAAGCGGATGGTGAAGAAGAGGGCGCCCAGCACGAGCCACAGCACGACGATCGGGAGCTGGATTTCCGCCTCGCTCCCGTTGTCCCAGAAGGCGACGTCGAAGAACAGGACGGCGTCGATGGACGCGACGATCCGCTCCTTGAAGAACGACTCGAGGCTGTCGAGAATCACGCGGTCTCCCCCTGAACTCGTTTCGGGCCCAACCGGACGAACCAGCCGCAGGGGGGAGAGCGGCGGCGCGAGCATACCGCCCGCCCCGCGCGCTGGCTTCGGGTCCGAACTCACTGCACGCCGCGACTGCCTGCTAAGCTCGCGCCCCGAATGGAGGAATCACCCCCCGAAGCGTCTCGGACCCTGTCCGAATTCGCGTCCAAGCAGCTGCTCGACGGCTTCGGCGTGAGCGTCACCCGTGAACGTCTCGCAGCGGACGCGGACGCCGCCGTCGCCGCCGCCGGGGCGATCGGCTTCCCGGTCGTCGTCAAGCTCTGCGGGGAACGGATCGCGCACAAGAGCGAACGCGACGGTGTGCGGCTCGGGCTCGGGGATGCGGCTGCGGTGCGCGAAGCCGCGATCGAGCTGTTCTCGCTCGTGCGACCCGAAGACGGCGACGTCTCCCTCCTCGTCGCGGAGATGGTGCGGGGTCAACGCGAGTTGATCGCGGGGCTGGTGCGGGATCCGCAGTTCGGTCCGTGCGTGATGCTCGGGCTCGGTGGCATCCTGACCGAGGCGCTCGGCGACGTCGTCTTCGCGGCAGCCCCCGTGAGCGAACGAGACGCCCACCGGATGATTGGCTCGCTGGCTGCGAGCCATCTGATCACCGGCAGTTTCCGCGGCGATCCTGCGGTCGATTCCGATGCCCTCGTCGAGATCCTCGTGGGCCTCTCCCGGCTGGCCCGCGAGCGTCCGGACATCGCGTCGGTTGATCTGAATCCGTTGATCGTCGCCGGGGACCGGCCGATTGCGGTCGACGCGCTGGTCGAGCTACGCGACGCGGTGGACGAGACTCCGGAGCCGCTTCCCGAGAGAAGCGCCGAGCCAGAACAGGTCCTGGAACGCTTCCGCCCACTCTTCCACCCGCGTGGCATCGCGGTCGCGGGTGTCTCGGGCCATCCCGGCAAGTTCGGCTTCGTGACGTTCCACAACCTGCTTCGCTTCGGCTACGCGGGAAAGCTCTTCGCCATCAAGCCCGACGGAGCCGAGGTGCTCGGGCGCGAGACCTACACGTCGGTGGATGCGATCCCCGACCAGCAGGCCGAGCTGGTCTTCGTATGCACGCCGAACCACGTGAACGTCCAGCTGCTGCGGGATTGCGCGAAGAAGGGCGTTCGAGCTGCCTTCGTGGCGAGTGCCGGGTACGCGGAATCCGGCGACAACGGGCGCGAGCTGCAACGGGAGTTGGTGGCGGTGGCGGACGAACTCGGCATGCTCCTGGTCGGCCCGAATGGCCAGGGGGTGGTCTCCACGAAGGACTCGATGTGCGCCCAGATCGTCCCGCCGTACCCGCCCGCCGGGCGCATCGGTGTCGCGAGCCAGAGCGGCAACCTCGTCTCTTCGTACCTCAACTACGCGGTCGCCACCGGAGTGGGCATCAGCAAGGCCGTTTCGCTGGGCAACTCGGCGCAGACCTCCCTCGCAGATCTGCTCGATTACTTCGCCGTCGACCCGGACACGGACGTCGTGTTGGTGTACGTCGAGGGCATCGAAGACGGACGCGACTTCCAGCGCGCCGCGCGCCGACTCACACGCAGCAAGCCGCTGGTACTCGTAAAGGGGGGTGTCGGGGAGGCCGGTAAGCGTGCTGCCGCAAGCCACACGGGTGCTCTCGCGAGCGACGACCGGATCTTCGACGGCATCTGCAGGCAGCTCGGAATCCTGCGGGCTGAGACCATCGAGGAGGCGTTCGAATGGGCCGCCACGCTGGCGACGCAGCCGCTGCCGCGAGGCAAACGCACTGTCGTCTTCACCAGCGTAGGCGGTTGGGGGGTGCTCGGCGCCGACGCCTGCCAGGCGGCTGGGCTCGATCTCGTGCCGTTGCCCGATGACGTGCGCGCGCGGATCGACGAGATGGTCCCGGCCCGTTGGAGCCGCAACAACCCGATCGATCTCGCCGGCGGCGAGACGCGCGACACCATTCCCGAGGTGATGGAACTGCTGTGCGCGCATCCCGAGATCGACGCCGTCGTTCACCTCGGTCTCGGGATCCAGGCCGCGCAGGCGCGTGCGTTTCAATCGGGCCCGTTTCACCCGGACTACGGCATCGGGCGCATCGCGGAGTTCCACGAGCGACAAGATGCGCGCTACGCCGCAACGGCGCGCGACGTTTCAGAGCGCCACGGCAAGCCCGTGCTGTGTGCGACCGAGCTCGTATCTGCGGATCGGGAGAACGCCGGCGTGCGCGGGGTTCGGGAAGTCGGCCGCATTTGCTACCCGAGCGCTCACCGGGCGGTCGGGGCCCTTGCCGCCCTGACCCGCTGGGCGGACTTCGCGGGCGGTCGCGACTGAATACATGCCGATCGGCTCCACCCGCGGGGTGCTGCCAGTGTCAGCTGCGATCGGTCGTTAGAAACTCCACTCGGTCACAACCTTACGAGCGCCCCGTCCGACACCGAGCCGTGTGCAAGCCACGCCCGGCGAGTTCGCGGGAGCGAGATCAGAACGCTGGTTCAGGGCCGTCGGGGAGCCGCAACTCGGCTTGGAAATGTTTTGACTTGCGAAGGAAATTATTCGTAAGATGCGCGCATGGTTGCGGCCGATTTGTGCACCCTCGCCCGGAGACGGGGAAGGGGTGGCTTGACGCCGCGCCGGTCTGCCGTCGTCCGGCGGGGAATGCGTACCGAGAACAGCATGACAGGAAATAGAGGAGACCAAATGGTTGGGGGTCGTTCTTCTCATCGTCGCGCCGAGAGGCTCAGGGCATTCGCCGTCGCCCTGATCGTCGCTTCGTCATTCACGGCCACGTCGGCCTGGGGATTCGAGGCCTTCGACGGCCGCCTGGAAGCGCACGGGGCATTTGTCAGCCAGCTGCGGGCGATGAACGCAGACTTCTCGGAAGACTGGGACGTGGCCCAGTGGTACAACGTCTTCACCCTCGAACTCGAGTTCGACCTGATCCAGGACACGGTCGGCCCGATCGATCTGCTTTCCGGCTTCATCCGTGCCGAGGTCCGATACGACTGCGTCTACTCGCGTGGCTGCGGGATGTTCCGTTCGATGAACGCCTTCGGGGATCGATCGAAGAGCCTGCCCCGGCGTCTGATGCCGAGTCAAGACCGCGTTCGCCACGCAGGCCGGATTCGGATCTTCAACCCGCTGGGCGAGGACGCGAATGGAAACGGCCAACCGGATCCCGGCGAAGACCTGGACGGCGACGGCTACGTCACCATCGAGGCCACAACTGGCCGGATCTCCGGTCCGAACACGGATCCGGTCGGGCCCGCGAGGGAGCCGACCCTCTCGCTGTTCGCGAACGCCACGGGTGCGGACGGCTTCTCAGAAACCCAGAATACGCCGTACTGCTTAGATCCGCCCAGCGCTAACGCGCTCTGCGGTGTGCTCGCCGGCGGCAGTGTCGTATCCGACACCTGGGAGGACAACGACGACCCCTTCCCGGCCGTTGCTCGTGCGGGCGGTTATGCGGACTTCAAGTGGGCGGGAATCGGCGGCCCCTGGCTGCCGAAGAATTTCTTCAGGGCGAACGCGGTGGGCTCGAGCACCCCGAATCCGTTCGACAGCAGGACCGGCAGCTACGCGCTGCAAGCCTCGGTGTACAACGGCTACATCCTCTCGGCCAACGACAACGCGCCCCTGTTCGACGCCGCGGGCGTCCCGATCGATGAGATGGGGATACCCGATGGGGGAGATTACAGGGATCGGGTTATCGCTGCGGCAACGAACGGTGGCGAAGACCTCAATATGAACGGCATTCTGGATCCCGGCGAAGACTTCGACGGAGACGGCCTGCTGGGTCTTGTCGTCGAAGACTTCGACTCAGACGGCGTTCTGGACATCGTCGAAGACTTCGACGGAGACGGTCTGCTGGGTATGGTCGCCGAAGATCTCAATGGCAACGGCATACTGGATCCCGGCGAAGACATCGATATGGACGGCATTCTGGACATCGTCGAAGACCTCAACGCCAACGGCGTGTTTGACGAAGGCGGGCTCGCAGCCCGAGGCTTGGCCGAGCTTCCCTATCGCCCGGTTCCGGTCTTCCGGGAGGACGGCGCGGGAATCGGCCAGGCCCAGAACCCGGGAGATGCGCGGGGCCTGTTCCTGCCCTCGTTGCCGCTGGCCCGCGCGCTCAACGCCGGGAGTCTCTCCCCCATCGAAAACGACTACAACTTCACCCAGAACCAGCGTGCCTGGAACCGCGGTGCCAGCCAGCGCGACGAGAAGGAGCTGAAGGAGGCCTATCTCGATATCGAACTCTTCGACAACCGGCTGTGGCTCCGCCTGGGCAAGCAGCACGTGGTCTGGGGCAAGACCGAGCTGATCACTTCTACCGACCAGTTCAACCCGTCCGATGCTGCACTCTCGTCCCTGCCGAGCCTCGAGGAGTCGCGCATCGCGCTGTGGTCGGCGCGCGGTGTCTGGTCCTTCTACGAAGTCGGTCCGATCGACGACGTCCGACTCGAGCTCGCGTTCAGCCTCGACAACTACCAGCAGATCGACATCGGCGCCTGCGGTGAGGCGTACTCGCCGAACATCACGTGTACGCTTACCAATGGTACCTTCGCCCATGGCATTTTCGGCATCGGCCTTGCCGGCGTCGAGCAGCCCCCGTCTCCCTGGCAGAGCCTCAAGGGCTGGGAGATCGCCGCCCGGCTCGAGTGGCGTTACGACCGCTTCAGCTTCGCGTTGACGGACTTCTACGGCTACACCGATACCCCGGGCATCGAGCAGTTCAGCACCTACACGCGCAACGTCGATCCGGTCTCGGGCCGCCCGCGCGAGATCTTCTCCACGCTATCCACGACCCGCCCGCGCAGGGATCCCTACACCCAAGAGCTTGTCACGAACATCGAGCAGATTGGCACCCAGGGGATCTGCATGACGGGCCGCGAAAGTGCCTGTCTGAATCCGAAGTTCGATCTCGACGGCGACGGCCTGCTCGATGGAATCGCTGCCGACGGCAGCGGAACCCTCGTCGTCAACCCGTACGAGGATAGCAATGGCAACGGTATCTTTGATCCCGGCGAAGACTTGGATGGTGACGGCCAGTTCGACCTCGGCAGCGAGCTCGAAGGCCTGACCCACTCCTCCATCGCCCAGCAGATTTTCGCGTATGTCTGTGCCACGGGTGTGGGCTCCTTCGCGACGGACAGGTCCTCGTGTGCGCTGACCATACTCGGCAGCCAGCGGCTGCTGGATCCCACCAGCCCCATTCCGGTTCAACTCGGCCAGGGAGCTAGCTCCCTGTTGGCGGGCAGTCCGGGGGTTGCGGAGCTTGTGTCCACGGGCCGTGGACTGCCGGGCGTCGGCCCGGTCGGGTGCGTCTCGCTCGGTTCGTGTCCCACCTCGCTGACGGATCCGACGTTGCCACTGCCCGACAGCGCTGGCAGTAGCGCGGGGTTCGTCTTCCCCTGGGTGCGGCTCAACGTCGATCCCGGCGATCTCGACTTCGATCCTGTGACGGGTATCGGTCCTGGCAACCCGAATACGAACGGTCAATCGACACCCTGCATGGACGACTCCTCC
>JAYGDB010000157.1:0-7374 GCA_046583095.1 Myxococcota bacterium
CCCGGGTAGGTGTTCTCGCGCCAGGTGCCGCCGACCGAGGTTCCCTTCTCGTAGATCCGAAAGCGCTTGCCGGCCTGCTGGAGCCGGATGGCCATCACCATGCCCGACATTCCGGCGCCGATGATGCAGGTATCGAGCGCTCTGCTTCGCGTCATGCAAGGCTCCTCTCGGACAGCTTACCGCGGCGGCGCGTCGTCTCCAGCGACTAGGCGTTCGCGAGCAGCGTTTGCAGCGAACGGCCGAGGTGTCCCTGGCTGTCGGTCAGATCGATTTCTGCGAGCCCGGTGCCCTCGTCGGCAGTGAGCAGCACATTTCGAAAGCCGAACCAGGTGCCGGCGGGCTGCCGTTCCCAGTAGATCGTGGTGTCGGTGTTGATCATCGCGACGGGCAAGGTGTTCGCGTCGACGGTCTGCTTCGGTTCGCGCAATCGCCTCGAGAGCCCGAAGGTGAGGTCGGCGACGGCCGCGCAGCGTTGGAGAGGCGACATCGGCTCGTCGGGGATCAGCTGCAGGGGCGTGGTGATCCACGCCGCGGGCCCGCGCTCGTCCTCGCCCATCCGGACCTCGAAGCTCCGGTGAAAGCCGGGCGGAAGCATGCCGATCCGGATTTTCGGGATGAACTCCATCGGCTCAGCGCGCTCGATTTCGAGGGTCGGCGCCGGGGTATGAGACCAGGCGGGCGGCAGTTCGGGGCTGGGCCGGAGCAAGACTGCCGATGCTCGGCTGATGCACTTCGCCTCGCCGGGGAGCACGAGTTGTGCCTCGATCGCCGCAATGCGATGCCCCTTGCGAGCGAAGCGCCACTCCAGCACGAGTGGCAGCATCGGAACCGGGCGGAAGAGGTCGACCGTCAGTCGAACGACCCGCAAGCCGGTCTGCTCGGCGGCTTCCTGGGCGGCCGTTGCAAACAGTGCATTGACTGGGCCTCCGTGCTGGAGTTCGCCCGACCAAGGGCTCCCGGCCCATTCGGTTGGCGAGTAGGTGTTCCCGTCGCGCTGGTAGATGTAGTCCGACATCGGTCGTAGATCAGACGAGAGAGAGGCGGGATCGCGGGGGAGCGGGCTTCTTTGCGAGCACCTGCATCTTCCTCTTGCTAGCGCACGACGCCCGAGTCGCGCAGTGCGCCGGTCTCGGCGGGAGTCAACCCGAGTTCGGTCGTTAGCACCTCGTCGGTGTGCTCACCCAGGAGTGGCGCACACTCGAGCGGAACGTCACTCGCGGACATGCGCGGCGCCCAGCCCAACAGCCGCACCGTCCCGTGTTGGGGGTGCTCGAGGGTGTGGACGAAGCCGCGCGCGTTGAGATGCGGGTCGTCGTACAGGTCCTTGGTGTCGAGCACGGCCGAGCAGGGCACGCCCGCCTTCCCGAGGTGCTCCATCACCTCGTGCTTGGTTCGCTCGCGCGTCCACTTCGCGATTTCTTCGATCAGCGCATCGCCGTTCTGGACGCGGGCGATACCGGTCTCGAAGCGCGGATCGGTGATGAGATCCGCGCGGTCGATCGCGAGACACAGGCTGTCCCAGTGTCGAGCCGTCACGCAGATGAGGTAGGCCCAGTCGTTCGGTCCGAAGGGCTTGCAGGGATACAGCTCGGTCGGCGGCCCCAGGCCGTTCCCGGTCCGCGGCACGGCTGCGTTTCCCCAGTCGCCGGCGAACGAGATGCGCGTGCGCATGAAGTAGGTCATGGCTTCCTGCATCGAGATCTCGATCTGCTGCCCCTCCCCGGTGCGCAGGCGCTGGATGTAGGCGGCGAGGATCGCCATCCCGAGTTGCATGCCCGTTCCCGAATCGCCCGTCGTTGGCCCGGGGCAGAGAGGCGGGTCGTCGGGAAATCCGGTGATCGAGAACGCTCCCGCGGCGGCCTGGGCGATCATGTCGTAGCTCTTGTATCCCGCGTAAGGCCCCGAGCTGCCGAAGCCCTTCACCTGGGCGTAGATGAGCGACGGGTTCTCGGCCTTGAGGCGGTCGTAGCTGATATCCAGTTTCTCGACGACGCCCGGGCCGTAGTTCTCCACGAAGACGTCGAAGCGCGGCACCAGCCTCAGGAGCAGGGCGTGACCCTCGGGCTTCTTGAGGTCGAGCGTGACGCTCTTCTTGTTCGCGTTCCAGTTGCAGAAGTAGGGCGCATACTGATCGCCGGTTCCGACGGCTCGGCCGGGATCGCCGATGGTCGGAGACTCGACCTTCAC
The DNA here is from genome assembly GCA_046583095.1 of Myxococcota bacterium. Classification (GTDB taxonomy): domain Bacteria; phylum Myxococcota_A; class UBA9160; order UBA9160; family UBA4427; genus JAJDAN01. The sequence goes on from JAYGDB010000157.1 coordinate 2,188, forward strand.
GACGTCGGCGCCCATCCACGCCAGTGCCTGGGTGCACGAGGTGCCCGCCTCGTACTGCGTCATGTCCAGGATACGAAGACCCTCGAGTGCAGCCATTTCCGCACCTCCCAGCAGGAGCGTACCCCACGCGGAAGCCGCGCTAGGGTTTCTGCTGAACTCGAAGAGACGAATTCGAAGGAGACGGCATGGCCGGGATCGACGGCGCGACCCTGATTGCGCGAAGCCTCAAGCAACAGGGTGTGGAGCACATGTTCGGGATCGTGGGGTTTCCGGTCATCCCGGTCGCGTTCGCGGCGCAGCGCGAGGGCATCAACTACATCGGCTTCCGAAACGAACAGAGCGCGAGCTACGCGGCGGGAGCCGTCGGCTACCTGACGGGCCGTCCCGCAGCCTGTCTCTGCGTGTCCGGGCCGGGGATGGTCCACGGCCTCGCCGGCGCCTCGAACGCGTGGTCGAACGCCTGGCCGATGCTGCTGATCGGCGGTGCGAACGACGCCTTCCAGAACGGGCAGGGCGCCTTCCAGGAGGCTCCCCAGGTAGAGGCCGCTCGCCCCTTCACGAAGTACGCGGCGCGCCCGGACCGCATCGAGCGTCTTCCCTTCTACGTCGAGCAGGCCGTTCGCACGAGCATCTACGGCCGTCCGGGCGCGACCTATCTCGATCTGCCCAACGACATCATCGTCGGCGAGATGGAGGAAGACGACGTCGTCTGGAAGCCGCGTTGCGCCGATCCGCCGCGCCCTCAGGCCGATCCCGCCGACGTGCAGCGCGCCCTCGACCTGCTCCGGGGAGCCGAGCGTCCGCTCGTCATCGTCGGCAAGGGCGCCGCCTACGCGCGCGCCGAGCAGGAGGTGCGCGATTTCATCGAGACGACGCGGCTGCCGTTCCTGCCGTCGCCGATGGGCAAGGGCGTCGTACCCGACGACCACCGGCTGTCGGTGGCGTCGGCACGTTCGGACGCGCTCAAGGGCGCCGACGTGGTGCTGCTGCTCGGCGCACGGCTCAACTGGATTCTGCACTTCGGTCTGCCGCCGCGCTTCCGAGACGACGTGAAGATCATCCAGCTCGATATCTGCGCCGAGGAGATCGGCACGAACGTCCCCGCCGAGGTCGGGCTCGTGGGCGACGCGAAGGCAATCGTGGGTCAGCTGAACGCCGCGCTGGAAGCCGAGCCCTGGAGCTACGGCGCCGAGACGGCCTGGCGCCAGGAACTCGCAGAGGCCGGGGCGGCGAATCGCGCCGCCGTCGAGGTCATGGAGAACGATCGCAGCGTGCCGATGGGCTACTACAACGTGCTCGCCGAGATCCGAGATCAGTCCCCCCGCGACGCGATGATCGTCTGCGAGGGGTCGAACACGATGGACATCAGCCGGACGGTGCTGCCGAACTACGACGCCCGCGAGCGGCTCGATGCGGGAACCTTTGGGACCATGGGTGTGGGCCTCGGGTTCGCGATCGCCGCCGCGGCCGTCCACCCGGATCGGAAGGTCGTCTGCGTCGAGGGAGATTCCGCGTTCGGCTTCAGCGGCATGGAGGTGGAGACCGCCTGCCGCTACGGGATGAACATCACCTTCGTGATCGTGAACAACGACGGCATCGGAGGCGGGATGCCCGACTACGATCGCTCCAACCCGCCGCCGCTCGTCTACACCCCCCAGGCTCGTTACGAGAAGATGATCGAGGGCTTCGGGGGCAAGGGTTACTTCGCTACGACGCCCGACGAGTTGTCTTCCGCCCTGAAGGATGCCCTCGCGCAGGACACGCCGACGATCGTGAACGTTGCGATCGACCCGCGCGCCAAGCGCAAGCCCCAGAAGTTCGAGTGGCTCACCCGCTGAGCGCTCAGTCGAGGCCGTAGATCCGGGCGACGTTGCCGCCGAGCACCTTCGCGCGAGTTTCGGGCGACAGCGGCGCCACCATCTTCTCGAGAGATTTCGCCCAGCTGCCCGGATGATCGGGATGCGGGTAGTCGGTCGCCCACATGAAGCAGTCGGCTCCGACGTGATCGATCACGTAGGAGACGGCCTTCTCGTCCGGATCGCCCGAGATGAAGCACTGGTCGCTGAAGTACTGGGTGGGCGGCCGCTTCAGTCCGACCATCATCCCGGGTGCCGTCTCGGCGACGGCATCCGCGCGATCGAGAAACGAGCCGATCCAACCCGCGCCCGCTTCGAGGATGCCGAGCTTGAGGGTCGGGAAACGGTCGAGGGCGCCCAGCGCGATCATCGACAGGAAGGCCTGCTGGACGCCCTGCTTGAGCATCACGTTGTAGAAGAACTCGCGCGCCAGGCCGATGCGCTTGAAGCGCACCGGCGCCGCCCAGAACGGCTCGAAGGTGGGGTGAATCGCGAGCGGTACGCCCAGCGAGACGGCTCGCGACCACAGCGCATCGTGATCCGCGTGGCCGTGGGGTTTCTTGGCGTGGGTGTAGGGGGCCACGAAGCCGCCGCGACAGCCGTCGCCGACGGCTCGTTCGAGTTCGTCGGCCGCGCCTTCGGGATCGAGCAACGTCAGATGCGCGATCGGGACCAGGCGTCCGCCCGAGTCACGGCAGAAGTCGGCGATCCAGCGGTTGTAGGCCCGTTGGTAGGCGAGGGTGATCTCGGGGTCGGTCACCTCGCACTCCCACAACAGCCCGAGGGTCGGATACAGGACGGCCTTCTCGAGGTTCTCGCGTTCGAGCAACTCGATCCGCTCGCCGGGGTCGCCCGCGCCGAACGGGATCGTGTCCGCGTAGCGGCGCTCGGGGCTCGGGCGTGCGTCGAGCTCACCCATGGCGCCCAGCATGCCCAGGGAGCCGTGGGTGGTTCGCTCGGACGGCTTGCCGTTGATCTCCAGGTATTCGAAGCCGTCCTCGGCCACCTGGATTCGCATCGCGCGGCTCTTGTAGCGCTCCTCGAGATAGTCCTCCCACAGGCTCGGCGGCTCGAGCACGTGTCCGTCGGCGTCGATGGTGCCGGGATGCGGGAAGCGAACGATCTCGTAGGGCATGGTCCAAGCCTACCATTCGGAGCCGGCAACAGCGTGGCGCAGATTCCTCGGTTCGCCGCTCCCCGGCTTCGGGTCGATTGCATCGGCTACCTCGTTTCGAGGTACGCTCGCAGCATGCCCGCGCCGAGTCGCTTCTGGCAGCGAATGATTCCGCTCTTCTCGCACCCCACCGGGCTCGCGATCGATCGCGTGCTGGTGCGGCTCTTCGACCGCTCGCTGATGGGCCACATGTACCACCGGGCGGCGGGAATGCCGCTTCGGCCTCACCTGCTGCTGCGGACGATCCACTGGAAGACCGGTCGCATTCGAACCGTCGTGCTGCCCTACCAGGAGAGCCGCGGCCCCGGCGGTGAGGAGCGGATCCTGGTGGTTGGCTCCCACGGCGGGCGTCTCACCGATGCGATCTGGTCGCTCAACCTGCGCGCGCATCCCGAGGTGTGGTTTCGCGCGGGTCGCCGCTGGCGCTTCGGTCGTGCCTGGATCACTCAGGGCGCCGAGCGGGACGCGGTCTGGAAGCAGGTTACGGCCGGCGGCGCGTACCTCTTCTACGAGAAACCCGCCCACCCTCGGGTCATCCCGGCCATCGTGATCGAGCCTCTGCGGGGCGCCGAGCGCCCCAGCGAGGACTTCGCGGAGTGACGGACACCTCCGCAGGAACGAACTAGACTCCGGGCATGGCAGCTCCCTCCGAACGCTCGCTCGACAGCTACAACCCCTTCGACCCCGACGTGCAGGAAGATCCCTGGCACTACTACGGGTTGCTCCGGCGCGAGGCCCCGGTCTACAAGGACCCGCACACGGGGCTCTTCATGGTGTCGAGCTACGAGCTCGTCGTGCAGGTGCTCAAGGACTGGGAGCTGTTCTCGAACCGCTTCGGTGTTGCCATGGGGGGCGGCAGCGCGGGCGACACCTTCGCCGGCGCCCTCAGTGGTGAAGAAGCGGAAGCGGCCCTGGAGGCGGGGCCCCTCGAGCGGCCGCTGATGCCCGTCGACACGATGTTGACCGCGGATCCGCCGCAGCAGAAGCGTTACCGCTCCCTCGTCGACAAGGCGTTCCGGTTGAAGCGCGTGCGCTCGCTCGAGCCGCGCATGCGCGCTCTCTGCGACGAGCTGATCGACGCCTTCATCGAGCGCGGACGCGCGGAGATCCGTTCCGAGTTCGCGGTGCCGGTTCCGCTCACGATCATCGCGGAGCAGCTCGGTGTTTCGGCCTCCGATCTCGGCACCTTCAAGAAGTGGTCTGATGGCTTCGTGGCCCAGCTGGGCGGGATGGCGAGCGAAGAGGAGCAGGAGAAGGCGCGCGAGCTGATCTTCGAGTTCCAGCGCTACTTCGCGCAGATCGTGAAGGATCGCCGCGCCGAGCCGCAAGACGACATCATCTCCGACATGGTCAACGCCCAAGTGGACGGAGAGCGTCCGCTCGACATGCCGGAGTGCCTGTCGATCCTCCAGCAGCTGCTGGTCGCCGGCAACGAGACGACTGCGAGCACGATCTGCGAGGGCGTGCGCCTGTTCGCCGAGAACCCGGATCAGTGGCAGAAGGTAAAGCGCGATCCCGGCTTGATCCTGAACGCGGTGGAAGAAATCCTCCGGCATGCCACGCCCACCTCCAACATGTGGCGGGTGTGCAAGCAGGATACGGAGCTGGGTGGGGTCGAGATCCCGAAGGGCTCGATGGTGATGATCCGCTACGCGGCCGCCAACCGGGACGAGAGCGTCTTCCCCGAACCGGACCGATTCGACGTCGAGCGCAAGAACGCGAACGCGCAGATCGCTTTCGGTCTCGGCATCCACTACTGCCTGGGCGCACAGCTCGCGAAGAGCGAGTTGGCGAAGTCGTTCGAAGCCCTGAGCGAGCGGCTGGCGACGATCCGGATCGATCCGGCGGCGCCACCCCTGCGGCACAACCCGAATATCCTGTTGCGTGGGCTCGAGTCCCTGCCGGTCGTGTTCGAGGTCTAGAGGGGTTCAGGCACCCAACTCGGAGGAGCTCCCGATGCACTTTGGCCTGCTTTCGATCTTCCAGAACTATCGCGACGAGCAGAATGACGCGGATACCATGCGGGGCGAACTCGCGCTCGCCCGGCTCGCCGACGAGCTGGGCTACGACAGCTACTGGGCCACCGAGCATCACTTCTTCGGCTACTCGATGTGTCCCGACAACCTGCAGTGGCTCGCCCAGGTGGCGGGCTGCACC
>JAYGDB010000039.1:0-64878 GCA_046583095.1 Myxococcota bacterium
TCGCCCGTGGCGCCTCCTCGACGCCGAGCAGGTGGCAGATCACCAGCGTGGCCGAATCGAGCGACGTGATCAGCCAGGTGAAGAGCAGAAAGGCCGCGACGCCCACCAGAACCGTGGTGATCGCGGGGGAAGCGAGGTTCTCGATTACGGCGACGATTCCCAGGCTGTAGTCCCTTCCGACGGCGTCGCTCACGGCTCCGGCCTGGGCCATCTCCTGGTGGAGTGCGGTGCCTCCGAAGACCGTCATCCAGACGAGGATCACGAAGGTCGGCACGAGCATCACCGCCAACACGAATTCACGTAGGGTTCGCCCCTTCGAGATGCGTGCGATGAACAGGCTCACGAACGGCGTCCAGGCCAACCACCAACCCCAGTAGAAGATCGTCCACTCTGCCTGCCACTCCTGCTCGGCGGGGCTGGCTGCGAGCCACAGCCCGGTGGGCAGGACGTTCGTCACGTAGTCGGCCGTCGTACTGAGGAAGAGACTTGCGAGGTAGTAGGTCGGCCCCAGGGCTACGAATCCGACGAGCAGCAAGAGGCTCACCCACACGTTCACCTCGCTCAGGCGCCGAATCCCGCGCGAAAGACCCGAGAGAGCCGACACGATGCCCAGCAGGCAGACGGAGACTACGATCACGTATTGGTTGCCCAGGTTGACCTCGAGCCCGAGGAGCGAGCCCAGCGTGGCGTTCATCCCGGCCGCGGAGATGCCGATCGAGGTCGCCACGCCGCACACCGTGCCGAACAGGGCGATGAGGTCGATCGTGAGCCCGGGCCAGCGGTGGATGTACTTGGGCCCGAGCAACGGGTAGAGGGCCGAGCGGAACGTGAGCGGAAGGTTGTATCGCTGGCTGTAGACCGCGATCGCGAGTGCGACCAAGACGTAGAACGCCCAGCCGTGTAGCCCCCAGTGCAGCACGGTGAGACGCAGGGCAGTTTGCACCGCATCCGGCGAGTGCGGCAGGCCACCCTGCTCGGCCAGCAGGGGATTCCCCTGGTAGTGGAGGATGGGTTCTGCAGCCGCCCAGTAGAGCAATCCCGAGGCGAGCCCCGCCGAGAACAACATGGCGAACCAGGACAGCCTGCTGAACTCCGGCTGCGAGTCGTGCGGACCCAATCGGATGTTGCCACGCGGGGTGATGGCCAAGATGCCGACCACGACGAGCGCGAAACTCGCGACGCCGACGAAGAGCCAATCGAAGTAGTGAACCACCCAGTCCTTGGTGCCCACGAGAACGGCACTCGCTGCATCGATCGAGAGCACCGCAACACCCACGAAAGCCGAGATGACCCCCACGGCGATGCGAGAGACCGGGTTCGGAAGGCCGATCCGAGCGAGGACGCCGTTGCTCATCCCACGCCCTCCCCGCGAAGCTGCGGCGGCCCACTCGCGAAGTGGGGTTCCAGCGTCTGCGCCGGAAGCGGTTCGAGACCCAGGATTGCATCCGACGCCTTCTCGGCAATCATCATCACAGCTGCGTAGATGTTCCCGTTCGTGATGTTGGGCATCACCGAAGCGTCCACGATTCGAAGACCCTCGAGACCGTGAACGCGCAGGGAGGTGGGGTCGGTGACGGCGAGCCCATCTATACCCATCCGGCAACTGCAGGAGGGGTGCAGGGCCGTCTCGCCTTCTCGCGCCACCCAGTCCAGAACCTCGACATCGCTCTCGACGCCGGCCCCCGGTGACACCTCGCCGCGATCGAGGTCCCGGAAAGCCGGCTGACCGAGGATGTGGCGCGCACAGGCGATTGCCTCGACCCACTCGCGTCGATCCTGGTCCGTGGAGAGGTAGTTGAAACGCAGGCGCGGCGGCTCCTTCGGATTCGCCGAACGAATCCGCAGGCTGCCCCGGGAGTCAGAAGTCATCGGGCCGATGTGAACCTGATAGCCGTGGCCACGGATCGGCCGCGTGCCGTCGTAACGGATCGCCAGCGGTAGGAAGTGAATCATCAGATTGGGATAGGGCGCGTCGGAATTGCTGCGGACGAAGCCCCCCGCCTCGAAGTGATTGGTCATCCCAGGCCCCTTCCCCGCGAGCCACTGCAGGCCGATCCACGGCCGCCAGCGCCACAGGACGTTCGGTGTCAGCGAGACAGGCTGTGCGCACGCGTGCTGGACGTACACCTCGAGATGGTCCTGGAGGTTTTCGCCAACCCCCGGAAGGTCCTGCACGACGTCGATGCCGACCTCCCGGAGCAGCGAAGCAGGCCCCACGCCCGACACCTGGAGCAGTTGAGGTGAGTTGATCGCCCCGCCGCAACAGATCACCTCATCGGCAAGCACGCGCTGCAGGCGCCCTCGACGCACGTACTCGACCCCGACCGCGCGCCGCCCCTCGAACAAGATGCGCGTGGCGAACGCCCGGCAGATTACGTCGAGATTCGGTCGGCTCTTCACGGGGTGTAGATAGGCCCTTGCCGCGCTCCAGCGGCGGCCTCGCCACACATTGCGGTCGAAGCGACCGAAGCCCTCCTGACGCCGGCCGTTGCAATCGTCGGTGATGTCGTAACCCGCCTGCTGTACAGCCTCGAAGAACGCCTCGAACAGCGGACCCTCGGCGCGTCCCCGCTCGAGCACCAGGGGTCCATCCCGACCGCGGTAGGCGTCCTCGCCGTCCGCGCAGGTTTCCATCCGCTTGAAGTACGGGAGACAGTGCGCGTAGCTCCACTGCTCGAGGCCGGGCTGCTCGGCCCAACCCTCGTAATCGAGCGGATTGCCGCGCTGGAAGATCATCCCGTTGATGCTGCTGGAACCGCCCAGCAGCTTCCCGCGCGCGTGGTAGATCTGGCGCCCCATCATGTGCGGCTCGGGCTCCGAGCGGTAGCGCCAGTCGTAGAAGCGGCTGCCGAGCGGAAACGCCAGTGCGGCTGGCATGTGGATCAACACGTCCCACCAGGCGTCCGGCCGGCCGGCCTCGAGAACCAGCACGCGTCGTTTCGGATCGGCGCTCAGGCGGTGCGCAAGTGCGCAGCCTGCAGAGCCGCCACCGACGATCACGAAGTCGTAGCGAGGTGCAGCCATGCCAGTAGCTCAGGGCCGGGTGAGGTCGTACAAGGCCCGGATCGTCGCTGGGCCGATCTCTGGGTCGAGCCGCGGAAGCCCCAGCAGGGCCGAGAGCCAGAGTCCGTCCGCCGCGAGGCGCACGAGGGTTGCGGTCGTCCGGTCGATGCCGTCCGCTTCGAGATGCGCGTGCCAGCGCGCGAATCGGGCTCGCACTTCTTCGAGGTGGGCCGAGTCTCGCCCCAGGGTCGCCAGGATGCCGGCCATCAACTGGGCCGAGTTGTCGGCTGGCTTGCCCTCGGCAGTTACGGTGGACGCGAGGTATGCCCGGCTCCAGGCGCCGACCGGTTCAGGATCCGCCGCGCTCAGGGCCTGGAGTTCTTGATCGAGGTGGTCGAGCATACGCTGACACAGTCCCGCCACCAGGGCCTCCTTGCTGGCGAAGTGGTAGAGGAGACCCCCCTTGCTGATGCCCGCATCCGCGGCAATCGCGTCCAGGACGAGGCCGGAGGGTCCGAGGGTGAGGAGCCGCGCCTCGGCGCTGTTTAGGATTCGCTCGCGAGCGTCCATTGCTTGTGGTTGTACCGTCCGGACGGTATAAGAACAAGGTCGAACTCGTGGAGGGGCTCGTGAGCAGCCAGGAGAGCTTTCCCAGCCACGCCGACGTGGTGGTCGTCGGGGTCGGCGGCATCGTCGGGGCATCCCTCGCCTACTTCCTGACGGAGCTCGGTGTCCGGAACATCGTCGGGCTCGAGAAGGCCGGCGCGATCCCCTCGGACATCTCTTCCACGTCCCACGCCTCGGACTTCATCTTCAACACGTCCCACGACAAGCTGGCCAACTGGACCACCGCATTCAGTCGGAAGTTCTACGACGACAACGGCTTCTTCTTCAAGCGGGGCGGCCTGGAGGTCTGCCGCAAGGACGACGACGCGCGCTGGGAGGAGCTGAAGCGCAAGGTCGCGTCGGGCAAGGCCTTCGGGACGAACGCGCACCTGATCTCTGCGAAGCAGGCGAAGCAGAGGTTCCCGCTGCTCGACGAGTCGTCGATTCGGGGCGCCCTATGGGATCCCGATGCGGGGCTGGTCGTTCCTCGCTCCCTCGACGTCGTGCTCGAGATGGTGAGGCGATCCGAGGAGTCGGGCGCACTTCGCACGTTCACGAACACGCCAGCGACGGGATTCCAGATCGAGAACGACCGGGTCGTCGCTGTCCACACCCGGCAGGGCACCATCGAGACACCGCGAGTCGTGGTGACATCCGGCATCTGGGGCCCTCTGGTGGGCGAGATGGCGGGCGTTCCCGTGCCACTCTCCCCCGCTGAGCACCCCCTGCTCTTCTTCGGCCCGCTCGAGAGCATCCAGGGAACGGACGAGTACCTCGTCCATCCGCTGATGCGAGACCAGGGAAACTCCGCCTACGTGCGCGATACGGGACGCACCGAAGGCGGCATGCTCGAGTTCGGTTATTACGAGGAGCGCGAACCGCGGCTGGTCGATGCCAGCGACATCGGCAACCCGGACGTGACCAAGCACTCGCCTTCCATGCGCGACGTGCCGCTCGAGCAGGTGGCCGAGGCTCTCGCGAAGGGCTTCGAGACTATCCCGATCTTCGAAGAGCTGGGCTGGGACGAGCGAACCTCGTTCAATGGCCTCCTTTCGGTCACCACCGACGGCGGCTCCCTGATCGGCGAAAGCCCCGAGGTCCGCGGATTCTGGCTGTGCGAGGCGGTCTGGATCAAGGACGGCCCCGGCGCCGCACGGCTGTGCGCCGAGTGGATCGTGCGCGGCGCACCGGAAGTCGATCCCCACAGCGCCGACATCGCGCGCTTCTACCCCGCGCAGAAAGAACGCGAGTACGTGCGCGGGCGCTGCTTCGAGAACGCGCAGACCATCTACAACCCTCCGATCCACCCGCGCGAGCCCTACCGAACGGGTCGTGACCTCTTCCACAGCCCGTTCTACGAGCGAGAGAAGGAGCTCGGCGGCTATTTCGAGAACGAGATCGGAGGCTGGGAGCGCGCCTACGCGTACGCGTCGAACGAGCAGGCGCTGCCCGATTACATCGCGAAGGTACCCGTTCGCGAAAACGAGTGGGACCGCCGCCACGTTCCCTACGAGATCGCCAACGCCGAACACCTGGCGATGAGCGACGGAGTCGGGATGATCAACCTCTCGCACTTCGCGATCATCGACGTCGAGGGCCCGGACGCCGAACGTCTACTCGAGACCCTCTCCGTCGCCCAGGTCGGTGGAAGCAAGCCGGCCGGTGCAGTGATCTACACCAACTTCCTGAACCGCTTCGGCGGCGTTCAGGCCGATCTCACCGTCTGCCGCCTCGGCGCCCAACGTTACCGGGTCGTCACCGGCGGAGCCGACGGGAACCGCGACTGGGTATGGATCCGCAACTTCCGCGACGACCATTCGCTCGACGCGACCCTCGAGATCCGCACCCACGATCTGGCGACGCTGGGACTCTGGGGACCGCAGGCGCGCGAGGCGCTCGGCCGCCTGGTGGACCCGGCCGCTCTGACCGACGACGCCTTTCCGTTCGCCACTGCCCGATCCCTCGACCTCAGGCTGCCGGATGGCAGTCGGGTCTCCGCCTGGGCCGTCCGCATCTCCTACGTGGGTGAACTCGGCTGGGAGATCTACCTCGAGAACGACGCGACGACCGCCCTGCCCCTATACGACGCCTTGCTCGACTGCGGCGTCGTGCCGGTCGGAATCGAGACCTACGCGACCAGCCGCCGACTGGAGAAGTGCTTCCGGCTCCAGGGGGCCGACCTCGAGACCGAGTACAACCCCTACGAGTCGGGAGTCCATCGCGCGCGCGTCAAGTCCGCGGATTTCGTCGGCAAGGACGCGTACCAGGCGCAGCGTGAAGAGAAGCCCGCGGCAGTGCTCTGCAGCATGACCCTCGATCGCCTGTCCGTCGGAGACGGCCCGCAGCGCTTCCCGGTCGGCGTGTGGCCGATCCTCGATGCAGACAGCAAGAAGACCCTCGTCGACCCGCGCGGACGCCGCTCCTACGCGACCAGTACCTCGTACTGCCCCTCGCTCGGCGTGCACGCAGTAATGGGCTACCTGCCGCGCGAGCGCGCCCAAGTAGGCAACGCACTCGTGCTCGAGTACTTCGACGAAGACGGCGACGGCCATTACCCGATGACCGTCAGAATCGTCGGGGCCGGTTCGCTATATGATCCCGACAACCGGCGTGTCCGTGGCTGAACACAGAACCCGGGGAACAGCCATCAGCGGAGAGAAAACCATGGATCACCCGAACATCCCGAGCGTCGATCAGAGCGACCGGCTGGTGCCGATCAACTTGCGCCAGTCCGGTGCCCGCCCCATCGAGCTGCTGATCTCGACGCGTGTTCGCAAGTCGCCCTTCTGGCACCTGTCCGTCGAGGCCGGCTGCTGGCGTGCCACGATCTACAACCGGATGTACCACCCGCGTGCCTACAGGACGCCGGAAGACGGCGGAGCCATGGCCGAGTACGACGCACTCGTGAACCGGGTCACGATGTGGAACGTGGCCGTCGAGCGCCAGATCCGTGTAAAGGGACCGGGCGCCGAAGACTTCGTCAACTTCGTAATCACCCGAAATGCCGCCAAGATCGCGCCGCTGGACGCCCGCTACTGCATCCTGTGCAACGAGCAGGGCGGCATCCTCAACGACCCGGTGCTCTTGCGCCTGGCGAGTGACGAGTTCTGGTTCTCGCTCGCGGACACCGACCTGATGCTGTGGCTACAGGCGGTCAACCTCGGTCGAAGGTGGGACGTCGACATCGCGGAGATCGACGTCTCCCCGGTACAGATCCAGGGGCCCCTCTCCGAAGACCTGATGGCCAGCCTGGTGGGCGAGGCCGTCCGCGAGGTGCCCTACTACGGGCTGATGGAAGCCGAGGTCGGCGGCGTCCCGGTGGTCGTCAGCCAGACCGGCTTCACCGGCGAGAAGGGCTACGAGGTATACGTCCGGGACGCGTCGGTTCACGCCGAGACGGTCTGGAATCGCATCCTCGAGCTGGGAGAGAAGTTCGGCCTCGAGGTCGTGGCGCCCGCTCACCACCGGCGTATCGCCGCGGGCATTCTGTCCTGGGGCCAGGACATGGACTTCGAGACCTCACCCTTCCAGGTGAACCTCGGCTACCAGGTTCCGCGCAAGAAGCAGGCGGACTACATCGGCAAGCAGGAGCTCGAGCGCCAACGCGACGAGATCGACGCCGGCCGCTTCCCATTCAAGCTGAAGCTGGTGGGCCTGCGCCTAGGCGGCGCGCCGATCACCGACTACGCGAGCGACTTCTGGCTGGTGACGACACCAGCGGGAGAAGCAATCGGCTACGTGACCTCCCCGTGGTGGTCGCCCGAGCTCGAAACGAACATCGCGCTGGCCCACGTTCCGTTCGAATCGAGCGAACTCGGGACCGAGCTGCGTGTGGAGCTACCCGAGCCCTACGCGGAGCCGCCCGGTCAGCCGGCACACGCCGAGGTGTGCGACGTGCCCTTCCGCCCCTCGGTCAACCCGAGCGCCCGCGAGCGGGCCAGGGAACGCGGTCACGACTACACCGAGTAGGCGGGAGGCGGGCCGCCGGCATCGATTCGGCTGCCCGGCGCTGGCAGCCTGACCCGAGGCGGCTAGCGGAGGGCCACCGCCACCAGCTTGCTCACGCCCTTCTGCTCCATGGTTACGCCGTAGAGGACGTCGGCGACCTCGATGGTCCGCTTGTTGTGCGTGATGACCAGGAACTGCGAGTGCTGGGCCATCTCGGTGATGAGGCCGTTGAAGCGACCGACATTCGCATCGTCGAGCGCGGCGTCCACCTCGTCCAACAGGAAGAACGGGGAAGGACGCACCTGGAAGACGGCGACCAGCAGCGCCAGGGCGGTCATCGTCTTCTCGCCGCCGGAGAGCAGGTTCACGTTTTGCAGACGCTTGCCCGGCGGCATCGCCATGATGTCGATGCCCGCCTCGAGCACGTCCTCGGAGTCGGTGAGCATCAGGCTTGCTTTGCCACCGCCAAAGAGCCTCGGGAAGTTCTCCGAGAAGCGCTTGCTCACCTGGTCGAAGGTCTCCCGGAAGCGTCGCCGACTCGTACGGTTGATGCGGGCGATCGCCTCCTGGAGCGAGCGGATCGTCTTGTCCAGGTCTTCCCTCTGCTCGGACAAGAAGCGGAAGCGCTCGGCGAGCTCTTCGTGCTCCTCGATCGCCCCGACGTTCACGTCTCCGAGGGCGTGGACTGCCTTCCGCACGGACTCGAGTTCGAGCCGGCGCTCCTCGATGGGACGGCGCGCCAGCTCGGCGTTGCGCCGCATGTCCCGCGCCATCGTTGCGGTGTCCAGCGGGTCGTCATCTTCCGAGACCGGACCCTCGGATGCGCCCTCGGTCTGGGGCGACGAGGGGTCGACGATCTCGGGCTCCGGGTGACCTTCGCCTTCCAGCGGCGGCAGGGTCCAGGTGGCCAGCTCGACGTTCCACTTCTCACGGATCGTCTGGTCCTGGTGGTCGAGGCGGAGCTGACTCTCCTTGGCGGTCATGTCCGCCGCGGCGGCCTCCTCCCTCCGCGCGTTCATCTCGCTGCGGACGTTCCGGACGGCGTCTTCGAGCCCACGCAGGCCTTCGGTCTCCTGCTCGTAGCGTTCCCGCAGACCTTCGCTCTCGAGACGCGCGGTCTCCTCGGCGGCGAGCTGCCCGGTCATCGATCCTTCGGCATCGGCCGACTGCTGCAGCAGCAGCGCGCGCCTATCGGTGGCGGAGTCGATCTCCCGCTCTCGCCGGTCGATCCAATCCGCGGTTTCACGTGAGGACTGGGCGGACCGCTCTGCTGCCTCGCGCAGCCGGGCTTGCTGCTCGACACGCCCGTTGTGGGCGACCCTCAGCTCTGTGGCGCGGTTCTCGCGCCGGGTGAGCTCGCGACCGGCCGCGCCAATCCGGAGCCCCACCCCATCCAGTTCTCGTTGCCGCTCCGCGCGGGCGACCCGCGCAGTCTCGATCTCCTGCTGGAGTGCCTGCACTTCGAGGACGAGCGACTGGCTCTCGGCGAGGAGGCCAGAGCGTTCGTCAGACCTCGACTCCTGGGTTTCACCCAGGGACTTCTCCCGCTCGGAGCCCCGCTCCAGATCCTTTTCGTGATTGGCGACCGCGAGCACGGCCGTGTGCTGGCGGTTTCGCAGGTTGTCGAGCTCTTCGCCTGCGGCGATGCGGTCGGCTTCGGCCTGGTCGCGGGCTGACGAGGCCGCCTCGCAATCCGTCGTGAGGCCTCCTACCTCGGACTCGAGCTCGCGCACCTCGCGTAGGCGTCCGAGCATGCCACTTGCCGCAGATTCACCGCCGCCACGGACGACGCCATCCGGTGACAAGATGTCACCCGCGCGGGTCACGAACGTGGCGGGCGATCGCGAGGAACTGCCGTAGGTCTCGACCACCTCCGAGAGGTCGTCGACGAGGTAGACGTTCCCGAGGAGCGCCCGCGCCACGCCCTCGGCGCCGGCCGGAACCCTCACTCGCTCGAGAAGCGGTACGCCCAGGGGCACGATCCCGACAGCGCTCTGCTCGCTGGGCTCGACGATCAGGACCCCACGCCCGGCCCCGCTGCGCCGCAGCTCTTCCAGGGCCTCGACGGCGCCCGCGCTGTGCTCGGCCACCAGGGCATCGGCGCGATCGGCGAGCACGACCTCGACGGCGGCCTCGACATCCGGCTCGCTCTGCAGCAGATCCCGGACCAGCCCCCGCAGTCCCAGCCGCTGCCGGGCCTCGTCCGACTGTGCGAGCAGGTGCCGGGTCGCAGCCGCGACGTCCTCCCGGCTCTCGATCAACTCGGTAAGCGATGCGAAGCGCGCTCGTCGGGACTCGAGTTTCTCGCGCTGGGCCAGCAGCGCTTCGCCTGCGACCCGCTCGGCGTCGGTGAGGCGCGCGTGGCTCTGCATGGCCTTGAGAAGCTGCTCCTGCAAGCGATCGCGCTCAGCGAGCAGACCGCGCAGGCCCTCATGCAGCTGACTCTGATCCCGTCCCACCTCGGTCACTGCGGTCTGGTTCGCGTCGAGCTGCTGCTCGACGCTGCTCAGTCGGCCGTCGATCTGGGCACGGCGGTCGGCTGCCGCGGCAAGACGATCCTCGGCGCGCGCGACCGCCGTCAGCACCTCGACGAAGGCGTTGTTGGCACTGGAGCGCTCGCGCTCGAGCTCCCGCAACTGCTCGCCAGCCTCCCGAGCCTCGGCCTCGGCCTCGGTGATCGACTCGAGCTCCGAGTTTAGGGACGCCTCCATCTGCTCGAGTTCGTCCGTCGCGGAAGCCGCCTCGGCCTTGGCGGTCTGCAATTGCTCCTGCAGTTGACCGATCTCTTCGCGCCGCCCTTCGTTGCTGAGGTCGACGCTCTCGCACTCGCGTTGCGACAACTCGATCTGTCCCTCGAGTTGCTTGATCTCGCTGCGAAGCGCATACAATGCCTCTGCGGCCCGGCCCACGGCCTTCTCGGATTCGGCGAGCGCGAGCCGCCGCTCCTGGATCCGCAGCTCGCGCTCCGCGAGCTGGGTTTCGAAAACCGTCGCCTGGTCGCGCAGCTCGGCGAGCTTGGCGCCCGCCTCCGAGGCCACGGCAGCAAGCTCATGCCGCTCATCCGACGCGACCGACAGCTCCAGGATCCGCTGCGTCTCCTGAAGCCGCTTGTAGCGAGACGCTTTCCGAGCCTGCCGCTCGAGGGACGAAATCTGCCGCTTGATTTCGCCGAGGACATCGTTGACACGGTTCAGATTCGTCTCGGTCGAGCGGATCTTGCTCTCGGCCTCGCGGCGACGGGCCTTGTACTTGCTGATCCCCGCTGCCTCCTCGATCAGGATGCGCCGCTCCTCCGGCTTCGCGGACACGATCTCGGCCACCCGCCCCTGCTCGACGATCGTGTAGCCCTTGACGCCGAAACCGGTGTCCCGGAAGAAGTCGTGGATTTCGCGCAGGCGACACGTCGCCTTGTTCATCATGTACTCGGACTCGCCCGAGCGGTACAGACGGCGGGTGATCTGGACCTCGCTGTAGGCCGCGTACTGGGCGGGCGCCCGGCCCGAGGAGTTGTCGAAGGTGAGCACCACCTCCGCCATGCCAATCGGCGGCCGCGACTCGGAGCCCGCAAAGATGACGTCGTCCATCCCCTTGCCACGGAGCCGGCGCGGGGACTGCTCGCCCATCACCCACCGGATGGCGTCCACGACGTTGGACTTCCCACAACCGTTGGGACCGACCACGGCCGTCACGCCATCGTCGAACGTGAAGACCGTTCGATCGACGAACGACTTGAACCCGTGAAGCTGAAGCGACTTGATTCGCAAACGACCCCTCGAATCGATCCGGGGCGGATCCACTTTCCGAGTACAGCGACCGTACCGACGGGCCGCCGCGCTTCTCGGAACACCTTGGAAAATGGCGGGGAGTCGAGCCTGTGTCTACCACTCCCGAGGGGCAGAACGCAATGGGCACCCTGCGGGGAAGGCGATTTGGGTCACGCAGAGGCGAGAGCTTGGGCGGTCTCAGAGCGAGAGTCTTGCTGCAGCCGATACAAGCGGTGGTAGACCCCCCTCGCCGCCACCAACTCTTCGTGGCTCCCGGACTCGACGAGTCGGCCGCCGTCCAGGACGTGGATGCGGTCCATGTCGCGAATCGTCGAAAGCCGGTGGGCGATGGCGATCGCGGTCCTCCCCTCGAGCAGGACGTGGATGCCCCGTTGGACCAACGCCTCGGTCTCGGTATCGATGGAGCTGGTCGCCTCGTCGAGGACCAGGATGTCCGCACCGTGCACCAGGGCTCGTGCGAAGGACAGCAGTTGCTGCTGCCCAGACGAGAAGTTCGTTCCACGCTCGCGGACTTCCGTGTCGTAGCCGTCGGGCAGGGATCGGATGAAGGCGTCGATCTCGACGGCCTTGGCGGCTCGAACCACTGTTTCAGGCGAGACCTCGCGACGTCCCAGTGAGAGGTTGTCGGTCACGCTGCCGCTGAAGAGGAAGACGTCCTGGAGCACAGTCGCGATCCGCCGACGCAGA
Source organism: Myxococcota bacterium (assembly GCA_046583095.1). Lineage (GTDB taxonomy): Bacteria > Myxococcota_A > UBA9160 > UBA9160 > UBA4427 > JAJDAN01. Next base: position 12,030 of record JAYGDB010000039.1, read on the forward strand.
TCGGCCTGGTCCATCGCCCGAATGTCGACGCCGTCCACCAGGATACGTCCGCGGGTGACCTCGTAAAGCCGACTCAGGAGCTTGATGAGCGTGGTCTTGCCCGCGCCGGTGGCCCCGACGAAGGCCACGCGGTCTCCGGGCGCGACGCGGAAGGAGACGTCTCGCAATATCCAGGCCTTGTCGTCGGCCGCCGCTTCGCCAGCATAGGAGAACCACACGTGATCGAACTCCACGGAGCCACGCGCCGCCGTTGCGGCTGTGCCAACGGCGAGCTGAGACTCGACGGGATCCTGGATCGCCGGTTCGGTATCGATCAGCTCGAGCAGCCGTTCACTGCTCGCCATCGACGACTGCATCACCGAGTACTTCTGGGACAGGTCCCGTAGCGGCATGAAGAAGCGCCGAGTCCAGTCGATGAAGACGTACACGAGGCCGGCATCGGCGACACCTACGGTTCCGAACCAGACGATTACCGCCAGGGTAATGCCCTGGGCCGCCTCGACCGAGGCGAACAGCAGCGCGTCATAGTGGATCGATTTCTGCCAGGCGTCCCGGTGGTCGGCGTTCATCGCCTTGAAGTCACGCAGGTTGCGCTCTTCGCGCGTGAAGAGCTGGACGACCTTCATCCCGGTGACCGTCTCCTGGATGTGCGCGTTGATCCGAGCGATCCGAACCCGCACGGCGCGGAACGCTTCGCGCACCTTGAGGCGGAAAATGATCGCTGCAACGGCGAGCACGGGGACCACCGCCAGGGCCATCAGCGCCAGGTCGGGATCGAGCAGGTAAAGAACGACCGCGATTCCGACCATCCGGATGACATCCGTGACGAAGGCGACGATGCCCGCCGAGAACATTTCGGCAACGTTCTCGACATCGTTCGTCGTCCGGGTCACCAGCCGTCCAACCGGGTAGCTATCGAAGAAGCCGAGGTGCAGCTTCTGGATGTGGGCGAAGATGTCCCCGCGCAGATCCCGCATCGCCGACTGGCCGGTCGTCACCATCACCACCATGTTGATGAATTGCAGGCCGGTGCTCGCCAGGATCACGATCCCGTACAGCGCTCCGAACCAGAGCCAGGGACTCATCCCGCTCGGCGCCGTGGCGAGTAAAGCGAGCCAGCCACCGCTCTCCATCGCCGCCGCGGCGGCATCCGGCGCCGTAGCCTGGTCGAGGGCCAGCTTGATCACCCACGCCGGCGCCAGCTCCATCAAGAGCATGGGAGCCACCAGCCCGAAGGTGATCAGAACCTGGCGCCAATAGGGACGCACGTAGGGCCACAAGCGTCGGAGGATCTGCAGGTCGTAGGCCTTGCCGATGGCCTCTTCTTCGTAGCGGATGTCGCTCATGCCGACTCGCCGTCCAGGTCTCTGAGCAGCTCGACGTGCCGCTCGGCCTCCTGCTGCTCTCTCGCCAGGCGAGCATACAAGCCAGCCGTCGCGACCAACTCAGCGTCCGTGCCTCGCTCGACGATGCGGCCTTCGTCCACGACGATGATCTGGTCGCAGTCGCGGACACTGGATACGCGGTTCGCGACAACCACCACCGTGCGGTCGGCGAAGACATCGCGCAACTGCGCCTGGATGGCGGCTTCCGTCTCCGCATCGACAGCTGAGAGAGTGTCGTCGAGGATCAGGATACTCGGCCGGAGAGCCAGGGCCCGGGCGAGGGCCGCTCTCTGTCGCTGGCCGCCCGAGAGCATCACGCCTCGCTCTCCCACCACCGTCTCGTAGCCGTGGGGCAACTCCGGAACGTCCTTGTCGAGCTGAGCGCGAACGGCCGCCTGCCTCACCTCCTCGGCGCCCGCTTCGGGAACGCCATAGGCGATGTTCTCTGCCAGGGTCATCGAGAAGAGAAACGAGTCCTGTGGAACCATCGCGATGCTCGAGCGCAGGGTCTCGAGCGGAATCCGGTTGATATCGACGCCGTCCAGGAAGACCTGGCCCGGATCGACCTCGAAGAGATGCGGAATCACGGAGACCAGGGTGGTCTTCCCGGAGCCCACGGGTCCAACCACGCCCAGGGTGCTTCCGGCTGGCACGTGGAGATCGATATCGCGCAGGGCGGGCTCCCGATCGGAGCCGCGGTAGTGAAAGCGCAGCCCGCGAAACTCGATCTCGCCGCGCAGCGGATCGACCGCCACGGTCTCACTCGTGTCTCGGATCGAGGGCTCGACGGACAGCACTTCATCGATCCGCTGCATCGCCGCCGAGCCGCGCTGCACCAGCGCCACCGTCCAGCCCATCATGAACGTCGGGAACGTGAGTTGATAGACGTAGAGGGCGAAGGTGAAGAAGTCGCCCACACTCATCTCAGCTCTGCTGACACTGCCCACGCCGACTACCAACACCATCAGCATCGAGATGGACGGCAACATGCCGGTGATAGCCGGCATCCCTGCCATCACCCGGACGAGCCGCAAGTGGCTGTTCAGCAGCCTCTCGTTCTCGTACCCGAACCGCTCGGCCTGGACGTCCTCCATCGCGTATGCCTTGACGACGCCGACGCCGGAAACGACCTCCTGCACATGGTTCGACATCCCGGCCAGGCTCTGCTGCACCGCCAGACTGCGGTTGTGCATCGCCCCCGAGAAGCTACGAGTGACGAAGACGAAGAGCGGGTACGGAAGCAGGACCAACAGCGCGAGCTGCCAGTCCATGGTGAACATCACCGCGAAGGCCAGGCCGAACATCAGAGGTGTCTGGATCACCGAGACCACGCCCGGCCCGAGCATCATCCGGACGGAGTTCAGGTCGTTGACGCAGCGGCTCATCAGGTCGCCCGTGTGCCAATGGAAGTAGAAGGACTGGGGCAGCCGCTGGAGATGCGCGAAGAGGTCGTTGCGCATCTCGTACTCGACTTCGCGGGCTGCGTTGAAGATCAACGTGCGCGAGAAGTAACGGAGGACCGCGCCGACCAGGGCGACGGCCAGCAGAGCGCCGCAGCGCTGGAGGATGTCGTTGCGGGCCACGCCCTCGACGGCGCCCGTCACCGCCCAGCCGAGCAACTTCGGGACCGCCACGAAGGTGCCCGAGTAGGCCAAGGTGACGACCGTGCAGCCGGCGTAGTACCAGCCGTTGGCACGAATGTATCCCCACAGACGGCGCAGTGCGTGCCGAACCGGGGTGTCTCCCGAGGTGAGGGTCACCGGTGCGACAGCGGCCGTCATCTCGGGCTCGTCCTCCACGAAGGTCAGATCTGGGATGCTGCGGGCCCCGCCCTCGAGGCTCGCTGATTCGAAATCGCTGGATCGGCGGTAGGGCGCGCGCGGGGATCACCACCGCGATATTCGGGCTACACGATAGCAGGCGCGGTCGGCGGGCCCGACAGCACGGCATGCATGACTGCGCGGCAAACGGCCGCGAAACCGTCGTTTTGGGCGATCGCCGGATTGACAGGCCTCACTCCGCTTCCCTAACTATGCCCGGTGGCCTCCTCCCGGACCCCGAAACCCACCGGCGCTGACGAGTCGGGCGACAAGAAGTCGCGGAAGCCGACACGCAGCAGCAAGTCGGCCTACGCGCGAGCCGGGGTCGATCTGGACTACGACGAATCCTTCGTCGAGGACATCAAGGAGATCGCGCGCAGCACCACCCGTCCGGAGGTCCTGACCGGCATCGGCGGCTTCGCGGGGATCTTCAAGGCACCCGAGCGCTACAGCGACCCGGTCTTCGTTGCGGCGGCCGACGGCGTGGGCACCAAGCTCAAGCTGGCCAGCCAGATCGGACGCTTCGACACGATCGGCATCGACTGCGTGGCGATGGTGGTGAACGACCTGATCGTGCAGGGCGCCGAGCCCGTGGTCTTCCTCGACTACCTGGCGATGAGTCAACTCGACAAGGCGACTGCCTCCGAGGCGCTGCGCGGGGTCGCCGAAGGCTGCAAGCGCGCGGGTTGCGCGCTGCTGGGCGGCGAGACGGCCACCATGCCCGGTGTCTACAAGAAGGGCGACGTGGAACTCGTCGGCTTCGCGGTGGGTGTGGTGGACCGGGATGGCATCATCGACGGCTCGACGATCCGCGAGGGCGACACTCTCGTCGGACTCGCATCGAGCGGCTTCCACAGCAACGGTTACGCGCTCGTCCGCAAGGTCCTCGGAGAAGGGGTCAAGGCAGGCAAGGTGGATCTCTTCGCGGAAGTCGAGGACATGAACACGAGCCTCGCGAGTGCGCTCCTGGCCCCGACGCGGATCTACGTGAAGCCGCTCCTCAACGTGATCCGCGAGTTCGAGGTGCATGGCATGGTTCACATCACCGGAGGCGGCTTCGCGGGGAATGTCCCCCGCATCCTGCCCCGGGGTGTCTGCGCCCGGATCGACCCCGAGGCCTGGCCGCGTCCCGGCGTCTTTCCCTGGATCCAGGGACTGGCAGAACTTCCGGAGGCGGAGATGTTGCGGGTCTTCAACTGCGGCATCGGGATGATCCTGATCGTCCCCAGGGAGCAGTCCGAGGACATCATCCACCGGCTACAGAGTCTGGGAGAGCGCGCCTACCCGATCGGGGAGATCGCGCGAAAGGGATCGGACGACGAACCGCCGCTCGAATTCGAGCCCGGATTCGCGAGGCGCGAGTAGTGTCCGGCGGGCTCCGATCCATCTCCCGGAAGGAGAGGCTCGGCGCCCGCCGGTGGGATGCCCTGATCCTGGGGAGTGGAATCCCGGCACTGGTGGCGGCAACACGACTCGGGATGGCGGGACACCGCGTTCTCGTCGCAGAAGAGGACCGGACCCGGACCATCTTCCCCGGACTTCGCGAACCGTTCTTCCTGGCAGGCGCACGCGACCATGGTCTGCTCGACACCTGCCTGCGGGAGCTGACACTCCCGCTGATCGAACGACGACGCATCGAGAACGAGCACCTCTCGTTGCAGGTCATCGCTCCCAACCTGCGGCTGGACGTCGCCGATCCGGGCATCACCGCCCAGGAATTCGTCGCCTGGGGTGTCGCGAAGCCCGACGTCGCGACGGGGATCGTGCGCGCGCTCTTGGAGGCTGCCGGGGCCGAGCGTCGCGCGATGATCGCCGCACCCGTAGTCCGCATGGGACGCCGCCTCACCCGCAGTCGCCCTGGCACACAGGGCTCCCACGTTCGGGGGCTGCCCGCCGAGGCAGCACAACCCCCAGAAGCCGTCGCGCCGATCCTCGCCGCAGAGGTCCGGGCTCTCTCGAACCTGGGGGACACGATCCCGAGCCCCGAAGCCCGCGCGCGGCTGCTCGGATCGCTGCTCGCAGGCGGCGCAGGCTTCGGGGCGGATCCGCCCTGGCTGTCCGGGCTCCTGCGCCATCGCGCCGAGTCGGTCCACGTGGAGTTCCGTTCACTGCTTGGCTCTTTCGAGATCGTGGAGAACGAAGGCGAACCGGGTCTCCTAGCCGAGGGCGGCCCGCTATGGCTCGGACGCAGCCTCGTGATCGCGACCCCGGACACCTCGCTGGCTCGGATCATCGAGACCGACGCCTGGCCCAACTTCCTCGATCCCTCGCGCACCGCGCGCCGCCGGCTCGCGCTGCACCTTCGCTGCAAGACGGCCGCGCTGCCCGAGGGGATGGGCCGACGCCTCGTCCTGAGCGAGGACCCGGAGAGCCCCGACGGTCTCGGGCACGTCACCCTCTCGCTCTACGCCTCCGCCGAGTCGGCCACCAGCGTCGAAGTAGTCGCCCGCGCTGTGTTGCCGGGTGACCCGCTGCGGGCGCAGGAAGACGAACTCCTGGCTTGCGAAGATCGGATCGAGGCCCGGGTTCGAACCTTGATCGCCGGCGCGGGCAAGAAACTCACTCGCCGCACGCTCAAGCGTCCCCTGTGGGACGACGACGACTGGCTCGAAGACCCTCCCCCGGGGCAGGGCTGGCCTGCGGAGATCGATCTGCGGGTCAATGCCAAGCCGCCGGTGTACCGTCTCGACCGCGCACGCATAGCCGGACTTGGGTTGGAGGGTGATCTGCTCCTAGGCTGGCGCGGCGGAGACGCCATCGCTGCGGAGCTCTAGATCCTCTCCGGGCCGACCGACCGGTCGCCCGACCCCCTCGAGCAAAGCACGGAAGTCCGGGGCCCGGGTGGCTTGGATGCAAGGGACGAACGTGGCGGCAGAGACGACGACAGCGAGGGCAGCAGCGACGCCTGGCGTCCGGGTTCATCCCGAGAACGGGGTGATCGGCCCGTTGTTCCGCATGCTCGCGTTCGCAAGGCCCTACCTGACGCCGATCGGGCTCGCCGCTGTCTTCAGCCTGCTCTTCTCCGCCGGGCGCTACGGCCGGGCCCTGCTCCTGAAGCCCGTGTTCGACAACGTGCTGCTGCCCGCCCAGGCAGGCGAGATCTCCGCCCCGTCCTTCGACAGCTTCGTTTCGATCTCGGCGAACGGACCGACGCCCCTGCAGTGGATCGTGATCGGGGGCATCGGAATCGTCTTCGTGATGCCGATCGCGTCCTTCGCAAAATCCTACCTGCAGGCTTACGCGCTCGGCGCGATCTCGATGGACATCAAGAAGGCCGTCGCGCAGAAGCTCCTGAGCCTTCCCCTCGCGTTCCACCGGCGCACGTCGAGTGGCGACACTCTCTCCCGCGCCCTGAACGATGCGACTCAGGCCGAGCAGGTCCTTCACCTCATCTTCAACGACTTCATGCTTGCCGCCACCATGGTGACGATCGGCGTCGCGAGCCTCTTCTTCATCTCCTGGCAACTGGCCCTCGTGTCCCTGCTCTCGGCCCCTGCAATCGTCGGAGTGCTCGCCCTCTTCTCCCGGCGCATTCGAAGGACCGCCGCACGCCGGCAGATGCAGCTCAGTGAGGTGACCCAGCGTCTGGTCGCAATCCTCTCGGGCATCAAGGTCATCAAGGCCTTCAAGGGCGAAGAGATCGAGAACCGGGCCTTCGCCGGCGAGACGCAGAAACTCTTCAAGCGCGTCATGAAGGTCGTCAAGAACCGTGTGCTGTCGCGCACCTTTGTCGAGATGCTGAACACCGGGATCGCCGTCGGCGTACTGATCCTGGGAATGGTGCTCGTCCTGCAGCAGCGCTGGGGACTCACGGTTGGAGATCTCGCCGCCTTCACCACCGCCCTGGCCACCACCTACAAGCCGCTGAAGACCCTCTCCAGGGGCTGGGCAAGGCTGATGGATGCCCTGTCCTCCGCCGAGCGCTTCTTCGAGATCCTGGATGCGCCCGCGGAGTTGCCCGACGGCCCGGACGCAATCGAGATCACGGGCTTGCACGAGGGGATTCGCTTCGACCGGGTCAGCTACAGCTACGACCGCGAGGAGGTGCTGCGGGACATCACCCTCGACGTTCGCGCCAACGAGGTGGTGGCGATCGTAGGCCGCACCGGGTCCGGCAAGACGACCCTGATGGATCTGCTGCTGCGCTTCGACGATCCCCAGACCGGCTCGATTCAGATCGACGGGGTCGACCTGCGCAACATCTCGCGGGACTCGTTCATTCGCCAGATCGCCGTCGTCACCCAGGACCCCTTCCTCTTCGACACCACGATTCGCGAGAACATCAGCTACGGCCGTCCCGACGCGACGGAGGCGGAGATACTCGCCGCAGCGGCCGCCGCTCACGTCGACGAGTTCGTCGACCAGCTTCCCGACGGCTATGACACACCCGTTGGCGAGTTCGGCATGTTGCTCTCGGGCGGCCAGCGCCAGCGTATCACCATCGCGCGCGCGATCGTGAAGAACCCTGCCATCCTCGTCTTCGACGAGGCGACCAGCTCCCTCGATGCCAAGACCGAGCGAACCGTGCAGGACGCCATCGAGACCCTACGTGGCAGGCGCACCGTCTTCGTGGTCGCGCACCGCCTGTCGACGATCCGACACGCGGATCGGATCATCGTCCTCGAGCAGGGACGCGTCTCCCAGGAAGGCAGCCACGAGGAGCTGATGGCCGAGAGTGGCCTGTACCAGGAGTTCGTCTCGCTGCAGACCGAGGCCGGCGAGCCCATCTAGCCCCACTCGCCGAGATCTGTGCCGGAGGAAGTGATGGACGGAAGAGACGTAAGCTACGACGTCGACGGCCGGGTTGCCCTCGTCACGCTCAACCGCGCTCGCTACCGCAATGCGCAGAGCTGGCGGCTTCTGGACGAGCTCGATGAGGCGCTCGACGCTGCGCAGGACGACCAGGAGGTCCGCGTCGTTGTCGTCCGGGGGGACGGCGAGCACTTCTCGGCCGGACACGACCTCGGCACGCCCGAGCAGATCGAGGACCTGCGTGCACGCGACGTCCCAGCGGTCGGAATCGCGGAGTACGAGGCGTTCCGCAAGTAAAACCTCGATCTCACGCTCAAGTGGCGCAACCACCCGAAGCCGACGGTCGCGATGGTGCGCGGTTACTGCATCTACGGAGGCTGGATGATCGCGGCGGCGATGGACATCATCTTCGCATCGCCATCCGCCCGCTTTCTCGCGGGCCAGGTCGAGTACCTGTCGGCGCCGTTCGACGTAGGCTTCCGCAAGGCGAAGGAATTGCTCTTCGAGAGCCGCTTCATCGACGCCAAAGAGGCACACGCTCTGGGCTTCGTGAACCGGGTGATCGACGATGAATCCCTCGAGCAGGAGACCCTGGCTTGGGCGCACCGAGTCGGAGAAAACGGCTACGGCAACCTGCGAATGGCCAAGCTCGCGGTGAACAAGATGCAGGACCTGGTGGGCTTCAGCGCCGCGATGGAGGCGGCGTTTTCCGACTACCTCGTCGTCGCGCGGATGGGCGGCCACCCAGCAAAGCCACCGGCGAAAAAACGCCTTGCCGGCGTCGACCTGGCGCTCAAGGGAAGCCGAGGGGAGAGGGCGGGCCAGGACTGAGCAGCGGTTTCACGCCACCCGGAGCGCACTCACCGGACCGGCTCGGATTGCCTTGGCCAGACCTCGCGAACTTCCTCAGGCACGAGAGTCTCCACCCGACGGCCGTCGCACATGCTCCCACAGCTTCGCGTACTTGAGGAAAACCGAGTAGCCGATCGCGCACGCCACCAGCAAGCCGACCGTTCCATCCAGGAAGCCACGCTTGAGCACGTAGCTGCGCAGGAAGCGTGCCGGGGGGCGCAGCACCAGATCCAACAGGCGAGCCTGCCGGCCTTCCGCGTAGAGGGCTTCGGCGGCCTGACTCGAGTGGCTGTGAATCCGCTCGATCTGGTCCGCGAGATCGCGATAGCTGTAGTGGTAGAGGTCCCCTTCCAGGCGGGAGACGGCTCCTTCCACCTCGGCCCGACCGTGGGGATTGCGGCCGACCCAACGAGACTGCGAGCGCTCGAAGAGGCGCAGCTTCCAGTCCGGATGCCAGTCGCCGTGCCTGACCCAACGACCGAGGTGCCACGCCACGCGGTTCATCTCGTATCCCACAGCGTCGGGCTTCACCACCACATCGCGAATCGACTGGGCCAACTCCGGACTGACGACCTCGTCCGCATCGATGCTCAGCAGCCAGTTCCCGGTCGCGAGTCCGGACGTGAACCGCTTCTGTTCGAGATCCCCTCCGTAGGGATGTACCTCGACCCGGGTGGCGAGCTCGGTGGCGATCTTCTCGGTCTGGTCGCGGCTCTTGGCATCGACGACCACGATGACCTCGTCCGCGAACGCGATCGATTCGAGGCAGCGCGCGAGCGTGCCCTCGTCGTCGCACGCCATCACGCAGGCGCTGAGCCTATGCGCGGACACGCTCCACCGACCGCACGCCCTTCACGCGCTGGATCTCCTTCATGACCTCGTTGAGGGCGCCCAGGTCGGTCACCCACAGCTCGAAGCTCTGGATCGCGTTCGCGCCCTGGGTCGTGATAGTAGCGGCACCGATGTTGATGCCGGCCGCCGAGATCGACTTCGTCACCTTCGCGAGGATCCCCGGCTGATCGACGGTGGTCACCCGAACCTTGATGGGTCGTGCATCCACCGCCCCGTCATCCCACTGGACGTCGATTCGCCGCTCCGGATCGAGTTCGAAGACCCGCGGACAATCGCGGACGTGCACGGTAACCCCGCGGCCCCGGGTCACGAAGCCAATCGCGTCATCGCCAGGGAGCGGGTTGCAGCAACCGCCGAAGCGGACCAGGACGTCCGGCAGACCCGATACCCGGATACCCCGATCGGAGTCGCCGACATCGGTGCGCTTCTCCCGCCGGAAGAGACTCCGGAGCCGCGAGGGCGCGGGCTCGGGCTCGGGCGGCGACGTCTCCCCGCGCAGCTTCTCGAGAATGCTGGCCGCCGAGACCTTCCCATAACCCACCGCCGAGAAAAGCTCGTCGACCGTACCGCGACGGAAGTCCTTCCGGGCGAGCTCCGCGAGCTCCCTTCCCTTGAGCATCGACGCAAAGGCCATCTTCTGCTTGCGGCATTCGCGCTCGAGCACGTCGCGACCGAGTTGGATCGCGGCTGCTTGTCCTTGGGCCCGAAGCGCGTGGCGAATGCGCGTACGCGCCTTCCCGGAAGCCACGAACTCGAGCCAGTCCTTCCGCGGGAACTGCCGGGGACTGGTCTGGATCTCCACCGTGTCGCCGTTGTGCAGCACATGCCGAAGGGGAACTTGCTTGCCGTTCACCTTGGCGCCACCGCATTGATCTCCCACCTCGCTGTGGATCGCATACGCGAAGTCCAGGGGGGTCGCGCGCTGGGGCAGCGTTACCACCTCGCCGGTCGGCGTGAACACGAAGACCTCGTCGGGGAAGAGATCCACCTTGACGGCATCGAGAAATTCATGGGGGTCTGCAAGATCGCGCTGCCACTCGAGCAACTGGCGGAGCCAGGCGAACTTCGCCTCGTCCTGACTGCCGGTATCGATGCGTCCCTCCTTATACTTCCAGTGGGCCGCGATGCCGAGTTCGGCGTCGCGATGCATCTCCTCGCTACGGATCTGCACCTCCATGCGCTCGCCGTAGGAACCGATCACGGTGGTGTGAAGCGACTGGTAGCCGTTCGGTTTCGGAAGGGCGATGTAGTCCTTGAAGCGCGCGGGCACTGGGCGCCACATGCTGTGGACCGTGCCGAGCGCTGCATAGCAGCCCTCTGGCGAACCCCCGCCGAGCACGATCCGGAACGCGATCATGTCGTAGATCTCGTCCAGGCTGAGGCCCTGGCTCTCCATCTTCGCGTGGATCGACGCGAAGTCCTTGAGGCGACCGGTCACCTCGACTTCCACGTCCGCCCCTACGAGCTTCGCGGAGATCTCGCTGATCACTTCCTCTATGTATTTCTCGCGCTCAGCCCGGTTGCCCGCCAACTGCTTCTCGAATTCCTCGACGACGTGCGGATGCAGGATGCGGAACGCGAGCGCCTCGAGATCCTGCTTCATCCAGTGGATCCCGAGCCGGTGTGCCAGCGGGACGTAGATGTCCATCGTCTCCTGGGCGATACGACGGGCGGAGTCCTCGTCCATGAAGTCGAGGGTGCGCATGTTGTGGAGCCGGTCTGCGAGTTTGATCAGCAGGATCCGGATGTCCTCGGACATGGCGAGGAGCATCTTCCGGAAGTTCTCGGCCTGGCGGTGGCGGGCGGAGGTGAACTCGATCCGAGCGATCTTGGTCAGGCCCTCCACCAGGAAGGCGACCTGGTCGCCGAAGAGGCGGACCAGTTCCTCGCGCGTCGTCAGGGTGTCTTCCAGGGTGTCGTGGAGGAGTCCGGCTACGACGGTGACGTCATCGACTCGCATCTGCACCAGGATCCCGGCCACCTCCAGCGGGTGGACGAGATAGGGCTCTCCGGAGAGCCGCTCCTGGCCTTCGTGAACCTTGGCGGAGAACACGTAGGCCCGCTGCAGCAACTCCAGGTCGACACCCGAGTTGTACTCGAGCATCTGGTCGGCGATGTCGTTGAATCGCAGCATCGCGACTGGCCTCGAATTTCTCTTGTAGATCGGGACGTTGAAATCAGACCCAAGGTACCGGCGGCACGTGCCGGGATCAAACCGCCTCGACTCGCGGCGAATTCCGTGGACTCTACCGGCCGCCGATTCGCGGTCTTTTGGCGCGCAAGTCCCTACGGAGCCTCTCGCTCCGGATCGGTCGCACGCCGCCACGCCTTGAACACCGCCGAGCGCGCGTACCGCTCCCGTACCTCGGCAGTCTGCCCGATTCGCTCGGCCTCGATCACGTCGAGCACGCTGCCAACGGCTGTATCGAGATCGTCGTTCACCACCGCGTAGTCGAAGAACTCGATGGCCTCGAGTTCCTGCTCGGCGATCGCGAGGCGCTTGGCGATCGTCTCCTCGGTGTCGGTGCCGCGGTCTCGCAAGCGGTCCCGGAGCGTGGGCATTTCGGGCGGCAGCAAGAAGATGAAGCACGCGTCTCGGCGGCGCTCGCGGAACTGTCGTGCGCCCTTCACCTCGATCTCGACGAGCAGGTCCCAGCCTTCGGCTAGTGGACTCTCGAGCGCCTCCCAGCTGGTGCCGTAGAGGTTGTCGCCGTACTCCGCATACTCGAGGAACGCGTCGCTCGTAACCAGCTCGCGAAACCGCTCGTTGTCGACGAAGTGGTAGTCGATCCCATCGCGCTCGTTCTCTCGCGGCTTGCGCGTGGTGTGAGAGACCGAGAAGCGCAGCCGTGGATCACGCTCGAGGAGAGCGCGGCAGACGGTGGTCTTGCCGGTACCCGATGGCGCCGCGATCACGAAGGGGCGACCGCGTGCACCCGCCCGTTCGGTCACGCGCCGCGGGCCTCCTCGTCCGGCACGAGACGGGCCGCGAGTGTCTCGGGATTGATGGCAGACAAGATCACGTGGTCGCTGTCCGTCACAAGGATCGAGCGCGTGCGGCGTCCCTGGGTGGCGTCGACGAGCTTACCCCGCTCGGTCGCGTCCTCGCGCAGACGGCGCATCGGCGAGGACTGCGGCGAAACGACCGCGATCACGCGGGACGCAATCACGAGGTTCCCATAGCCGACGTTGAGCATATGCGGGGCACTCACTCCGGTCCCGCGCCTCGCCGGCTCCACCTTTTTCGGGACGAGGGGACGCGCTTCCTTCGGCACTCGTGATTGCGGGGAACTACTCAATGTTCTGCACCTGTTCGCGGATGCGCTCGAGCTCGGTCTTCAGATCGACGACTTGGTGGGCGATATCGGCGTCGTTTGCCTTCGAGCCGATGGTGTTCGTCTCGCGCCCCATCTCCTGAAGAAGGAAGTCGAGCTGCCTTCCGACGGCGATCCCCGCACCCGATCCGTCGAGCACTCCCACGAACTGCTCTATGTGACTTCGCATTCGCACAAGCTCCTCCGTGATGTCCAGACGATCCGCCGCGATCACGATCTCCTGGTGCAGCCGTGCCTCGTCGAGCAGGCCCGTTTCGACTTCGAGTTTCTCCATCCGCCGCTTCAACTTGTCGCGAACTGCCTCCACGACACCTCCGGCACGGACGCCGACCGACTCGATCAGCGCCGCGACCGCCTCAAGACTCTGGCGAATCTCGCGCTCGAGATTATTCCCCTCGCGCAGGCGCATCGCATCGACCTGGGCGAGGGCCTCATCGACAGCCTGGACGACCGCAGCGGCCAGGTTCTCGGGATCAATCTCACGCTCGACGAAGCGAGCGACTCCGGGAAGCGCGAGGAGCTCTGCAACTCGTAGACCGCCCTCGAGCCCGTGGGCATCGGTGAGCTCTCGCGCGGCATCGACGAGCTGACCGGCTGCGTCCAGATCGATCTCCAGGCTGGGTGGTGAGGTGACCCCCGCGGCCATCGCAACCATGGCGTCGACCTTGCCGCGCTTCAGAGTCTCCTGGACACGTGACTTGATCTGCATCTCGCTCTCGGCCAAGGAGCGCGGCAACCGCGCACGGACGTCCAGGTGCCGGTGGTTGACCGTTCGGATCTCAACCTCGTAGGGAACGCCGTCGACCTCGAAGGCCGCCCGGCCGAACCCTGTCATGCTCCGGATCAACGGGATCCCTCCTCACATGCCGCCGCGCGGATGGCCGGAAGCGACTCGCGGATCTCGTCACGATCCGCGGTAGCGGTTCCGGTCTTGCCGACCACCACCGAGGCGGCTGCGTTCGCGATCACAGTGGCCTCCCACAGATTGGCTCCCGCCTGGCGCGCGAGACTCAGTGCGGCGATGATCGTATCGCCGGCGCCCTGAACGTCGAAGACCTCCTGGCGCACCGTGGGCACGTAGACCCCCGCCTCGCTGCCCTCGAAGATCGTCATGCCCGAGCCGCCCTGGGTGATCGCGACGTCTCCACCTCCCACCAACTTCTGGAGGCGCCGTCCGATCGCCTCGATCCCGCCCTCGGAGGCCCGTAGACCCGAGAGGGCTTCCGCCTCTGCCAAATTCGGCTTGACGAGCGATGCACCCGGGAAGGGATCGAGGGTCTGCTTGGGATCGACGTTCACGGCGAGCCCTGCGTCCGCGGCAGTCCGCATCACGGCTCGACCCAGCTCGACAGAAAGGAGCCCCTTGCCGTAGTCCTCGATGACCACGCCCTCGACCCTACCGACGGCTTGCTTGACTCGTGCCAGGACGCGCTCGCAGTCATCGGGGGCCAGCGGCGCCTGAGTCTCGCGGTCGAAGCGCGCGATCTGCTGCCTTCGGGCGACCAACCGGGTCTTGTGGGTCGTCGGGCGCCCGGCGACGCACACGGCGCCGTGGGTCTCCACACCGAGGTCTGCCAGCAACGACACGACCACATCGCCCGTGTTGTCGTCGCCGACCACACAGACGAGTTCGCAGTGCCCACCGAGCGCGATGATGTTGCGGACCACGTTTCCGGCACCGCCGAGGACCGTCCAGTCGTCGTCGACTCGGATGACGGGGATGGGAGCCTCCGGACTGACGCCCAGGGCGTCCCCGTAGAGATACTCATCCAGAAGCGCATCACCGACGACGAGCAAGCGAATTCGAGCGAAGGCGCTCAGGAGCTCCTCGATCCGTTCGTCTGTCAGCAGCGCTGCATCGGACATCGGTCCTGCCCTCTCCCCCTCTTGCGTCCGGCCCTTCAGGTTCCCGCGTTATCGGCTTCCCGTCGAGGCTTCTGCTGGAGAAGTTCTGCAGAAAGCCAATCGTCGACCGCTCGGGTCACCCGATCCGGAGTCAGCCGAATCATACAGCGGTGATCGATCGGGCAGTCCCGGGCGTAGCACGGCCTGCAGTCGACATCAGTCTCGACGACCCGGACGCGATCCAGGTTCCAATCGGTCTTGGCGAGGCTGGTGGGCCCCAGCATCACCACTGACGGCACCCCGAACGCCACCGCAACGTGGCGGGCGCCGGCATCGTTGCACACGAGGATGCGCATCCGGCGGATCACTGCCTTGAGAGCCCCCGGATCCAGCTCTCCTGCCAATACCGCAGCCGGACCCGCCATCGCACCGGCGACCTGTGCGGCCAGAGGCTCCTCCCCGGGCGCGCCAAGGACCACGACCTGAAGACCTCGAGCGAGCACTTCGTCCCCCACGCGGGCGAACGAATTCGCGGGCCACTGCTTCGAGGTGCCGTAGGAGGCGCCCGGCGCGAGGGCCACGCAGCCCGCTTCCGGATCGACTCCCTTCGCGGCAAGCGCCGAGTCGGCTCTCGCCTCCTCGTCCGGCGTCGTGAACAGCTCGAGCTGCGAGCCACGGGCCGGCGCACCGACGGCCTCCATCAGCCCGAGCACGTGACGCTCCCGGGCGACGAGCCGGCCAGGCCCGGCATCGGCAGGCATCCGGACGCGTCGATGCAGGAGCCCACCCCGACCGGCTCGCTCGTAACCGACGACCTCCCGCACGCCGGCTGCACGCATCAGGAGCAGCGAGGACCAGGAGTCGGGGATGCAGATGCCCAGGTCGAAGCGGCCGGCCGCTCGCAATGCCCTGGCCTCTCCCAACATCGCCAGGGCGCCCGCGTGGTATGAGCGCAGGGGCAGCACAGCGTCGAACCAGGGTGCACCGTCCATCAGGGGCAGCAGGGGTTCCCGCACGTGAAGGGTGATGTGGGCATCCGGATGCGCAGCGCGCAGGGCGCGAAAGCCCGGGGTCGACATGACGAGATCGCCGAGCCAGTTCGGTGCGCGCACGAGGATCCGCGGGGCGCTCACACGCGCTGCCTCTCGAGTTCGGGTGCCGCGAGCAGTTCTCGCGCAGCCGCCACAACGGCGTCGGGAGACAGCACGTTCATGCAGGACACGGCCCGACAACCGCGCCGACAGGGACTACAGCCCACGGGCACCCGCACGGAGCGCGACGGTGTGCCGGCCCAGGGGCTGTTCTCGACCGGATCCGTGGGCCCGAGCACCTGCACGACCGGCGTACCGGCGAGGGACGCAAGGTGAAGCGGCCCGGAATCGCTGCCCAGGAAGAGCCGGCTCCCCGATGCGAGCGCGGCGAGGTCTGCCAGATCCGGGGTGGGGGGCGCCAGGCTGGCCGCGCCTTCGCTGGCCACCACCACTGCCTGAGCGATCTCGAACTCCGCGTCGCTCCCGGCCGAGACGCGACAGGCGATCCCGTCATCTCTCAGCGCCCGGGCGACGGCCGCCCAGGCCGACACCGGGTACCGCTTGTAGAGAGTCTCCGCGCTGGTTCCCGGATGGATCAACGCAACGGGTCGATCTTCGCTCGCCAGGGCCGCCCGCATCCGCGCCCGGCGCGCCGCGTCCGGGGGCCAGCCGGCACCGTCCCCCAGCGCGGCCTTCGGAGTGGTCGCCGGGCCGATCCCCAGGAAATCGACGAGTGCCGCATTTCGTTCGAAGCGCGAGATTTTCGCGGGCTCGATCCGGGCCCGACGATTCGCGAACGCCGCCGAGCCCTCGCGCGCGAAGGGCGCCGCGTAGCCGATCCGAACCGGCGCACCCGATACCCACGAGAGCACCCCGCTCTTCAGGATCCCGTGGAAATCGAGGACGAGCTCGAAGCGCTTCCGCCGAAGGGCCCCGACAAAGCGCAGGCCGTCTCGCACAAGCGCAACAAACCGACGCTCCCGCCAATGCGTCTCGAGTTCTTCACGCGGAAATACGATCACCTCGTCGAGGCCGGGCTGTCCGCGCAGCGCGCTCTCTGCCCTGGGCTCGACCAGCCATGCCACGTGGGCGTCTGGATAGCGGGCACGCAATTCCGCGAAGGCGGGAAGCGTCCGCACGACGTCGCCCATGGCGCCGAGACGGATCACCAGGATTCGTTCAGCGGGAGGAGGCTCAGAAAGGGGGTTGATACAGGCGGCTTGCAAGCAGCGAGCCTCGCCGGGTCCGGAGGAGACGGATACGATACCCCGCCATGCGTGCCCCGCGCACCCTCGCCTCCCGACGCCTAGCGCGTCGACTCCAGGCGCAACTCGCCGTCGCGGCGCCGCGCTCGATCCGGCACGTCCGCAATCCACAGCTCGGAGGCCCGGAGTGAGCGCGACTCGGCTGATCATCGCGGATGGCTTCCGAGACGAAGTCGAAGCGCTGTGCCTCGACGCGCCGGACGGCCTCGAGCGCTGGCGCGCCACTGGAACGCCCGTCGAAGGTGGACGCGGACAATGCGTTCGCGTCGAACTGCCGCAGTCCCGCACGCCGGTGCACCTGCGTCCGCTTCAGCACGGTGGATGGCTGCGGGCAATCACCGGGAGGCGTTTCCTCGGAACCGCCCGGCCAGCCGCCGAGTTGGAGACGACCCGAAAGCTGCGCGCCGCAGGTGCTCCCGTTCCGGATCCGGTCCTCGTCGTCGCCCGGCGGCGCGGCGCCTTCTGGCACATCGACGTCGGGACGCGCTTCGTCGAGCCGAGCACATCGCTCGAGAGGCTTCTGGCGGACGCCGACACCTCCCGCGCCGTCGAAGCCGCTCGCGCGGCGGGCCACGCCGTTCGCAGCTTTCACGACGCCGGCGGGAGCCACAGGGACCTGCACACGGGCAATCTGGTCGTCGGAGCGGCCGGGGTCACCGTGGTGGACCTCGACGGTGCGCGCTGTCTCGAGACGGTCCCCGTCGCACGTCGGATGCAGGAGCTGATGCGCTTCGAGCGCTCGCTGCGCAAGCGCCACGCTAGCCAAGCGAATCTGGAGAACATCCGAACCGCGTTTCTCGAGGGCTACACGCGCGGCGACGCGAAGCTCCACGATCCAGTCGCTAGCGATCAACTCCGAAGCGCCTTGGAGTTGATCACCGGGTCTAGCTGAACGGCTGGCGGGAGAAGCTCCCGAAGACGCGACGCTCGCGGCGCTTGGAGCTAGCGCAGCTGCGCCTCCAGCCAGTCGAGGAAGCTGTCTTCCGAGGCGACGGCGAGATCGATCGTGAGGACTCGTAAATCGATCCCGCGGGCCCAGCGCGGCAGGATCTTCACGGCGTCCTTCTCGGTCGTCACCCACATGTCCGCCTCGCGCCTCAGGTTTCGCAGATCCCGTGCCCGGTATCGGTGATGATCCCGGAAGCTGCGCTCCGCGATGACGGTCGCCCCCTTCTCCTCGAGGGTGCGGCGGAAGGCCGAGGGCTGGCCGAGGGCGGCCAGCATCCCGACACGCGCGCCCGCCAGGGCCGTCGCCGGTTCGCCCTCTCTCGCGGGGGCGCCGATCCGACAGAGCCGCGCAGCTCGGCGCCGTGCCTGGAAGACGCGCGGGTGTACGGCGTGCTGCTCGAGCAAAGCAGCATCCGCTTCGGACAGCGGACCATCGAGAATCCCAACCGCGTGAGCTCGCGCAAGAGCCGAAACCGGCTCTCGGAGAGGGCCCCGGGGCAGGATGCGGCGGTTCCCGAAGCCGAAACCCCCATCGAGGGTGACGATGTCGACGTCTCGCGAGAGCCGATGATGCTGGAAGCCGTCGTCGAGGACGAGCACGTCGGCGGCGAAGGAGGAAATGGCACGCAGCCCGACCACTCCGCGGTCCCGACCGACGAGGACGGGGACATCCGCTGCATGGGCGACGAGCACCAGGGCTTCGTCGCCCACGCCGGACACGTCGCCGCGCACCCGACGTCCGTCCGACAGGGTGTGGACCGCGTCGCCTCCAGTTCTGCCGTAGCCACGCGTGGCAATCACGACGCGATGACCTCGCGCCCGCAGACGGCCCGCCACCCAGGCGGTCACAGGCGTCTTGCCCGATCCGCCGGCAAGCAGGCTGCCGACCGACACGACACTGCAGGGAAGCCGCCGGGGCGTCGTCCAGCCCCCCGAGTAGACGGCCCGATGCAGACGCGCAGCGAGCGAGTAGCCACCCGACGCGAGCCCCAGTGGAAGCAGCAACGCCTTCTGAAGTGCGCTTTCGTCCCTCTCTGCGAGCCACGGAGCCGGCACGCGTCAACCCCCACGCGGTCCGAGCACATCGTCGATCAGCAGCGCCGTCCGTCGCGCGGTTCCGCGGTGAGCGGTGAGGGCCTGCTGTCCGCTTGCGACGCGCTTGCGACGCGCTTCCGGGTCCCGCAGCGCTTCGACGATCGCCGCCGACAACTCCTCGGCGGTGTTCACACGGATCCCCGCTCCGCTGCTCTCTGCGATCTCGGCGTGCACCCGCACGTTGTGGATGTGGGGTCCGAACACGACAGGGCACCCCGCAACGATCGGCTCGATGAGATTGTGGCCTCCAACGGGCGACAAGCTACCCCCCACGAAAGCCGCGGAAGCCGCCGCGTAGACGGCGGACAGCTCACCCAGGGTATCGAGCACCAGGATCTCACCGCTCTCGAGGGGCGGGCCCTCAAGGCCGCTCCGGAGGCGAACCCGACGCCCCGAAGCGCCCAGCTGACGCTGTAGCTGACGGGCTCGCTGCGGATGTCGAGGTGCGACAACCAGAGCCGCCCGAAGCCCAGCTCGCTCGCACTCGATCAGGGCCCGGTGGGCCAGCTCCTCTTCGCCTGGATGCGTGCTGCCGGCGACGACCACCGGGACCTCGGACAAGGCACGCACGAGATCCATCGGCAGGGTGGCGACGCGCTCCGGCGGCTCCAGCTTGAGATCGCCGGTGACACGGACCCGGTCCTCCGGGACGCCCAGTTCGACGAAGCGCGCCGCATCGAGATCGCTGCGCGCACCGACGGCGTCCAGTCGCTGAAGCGTCGCCCGGAACAGCCCGCGGAGACGCCAATAGCGGGGAAAGGATCGATCCGACAGGCGGCCGGAGACGACGACGACCCGAGTCCCGCGCCGCTTCGCGGCGGCGATCCAGGACGGCCACAGCTCCGTCTCGACGAGTGCAAGCAGCTTTGGCTCGACCCGCGAGAGGGCCGTCGCCACGCACCAGGGGTGATCGAGGGGAGCGATTGCGCAGGGCAGCTCGGGCATTGCCGAGCGCATCGCTTGGCGTCCGGTGGGGGTGGACGCGGAAGCGAACACGGTGCGGCCATCCGCATGCAGCGAGTCGACGAGCCGCAGGGCGGCGAGCGCCTCGCCGACGCTCGAAGCGTGCACCCAGACACGTCCCGGACCCGGGGGTCGGATCATCCCGAGTCGCTGCCGCAGCCCCACCCGGAGATCCTGCCTCAGGGCCATCGCCCCCAGCAGCAGCGGCGCGGCAGTCACCGCCGAGATGGCAGCCAGACTATGCGCGAGCGGCCGCAAGCATCTCCTCGGCGATTCGGCACGCTCGGTCGGCGGCACCTCCCGACCCGAGCGCCTTCCGCACGTCGGCGAGACGCGCGAGTTGGAGTTCCCGGGCCGGACCGCTCAGCAGCGAGCCGAGTGCGTCGGCGAGACGGGACGGGACGGCATCATCCTGCAGAAATTCGGGCACGATCGCCTCCTCGGCGATCAGGTTCGGCATCGCGAGTGACGGCACGCGAATCGCGCGCCTCACGAACCAGGCGGTGAGCGCTTTCGCCCGTCCCATCACCACCATGGGACGCGCCAGCAGCGCACACTCCATCGTGACAGTGCCCGGCTTGGCGAGCACCACGTCGGCGGCGACGATCGCCTCTCGGCTGCGTCCGCAGAGCAACGTGATCGAAAGCCCGGAGTCGCGCGCACGATCGCAGGCCGATCGGATCTCCACGCCATCGCCCAGGGACGGAGCCACCGCCAGCAGGAAGCGCACCCCGGGCCTCTCGGCATCGAGCAGGTGCGCGGTCTCGAGCTGAACTCCCAGATGCGCGGAGATCTCGTTCCGACGGCTGCCGGGCATCAGGGTCACGACGGGGCCGGCTGGATCAATCCCGCAGGCACGGCGAGCGGCCTCCGGGTCGAGGGAGGCCAGGGGTGCCAGGGAATCCACCAGCGGATGCCCAACGAAGTCGACCGCCAGCTGCGTGTCCCGGTAGACCTCCTGCTCGAAGGGAAAGATCACCGCGAGTCGATCGACCCGCTCGGCAAGCTTGCGGATGCGACCGCTTCGCCAAGCCCACACCTGGGGTGCGACGTAATAGAGGATCTTCGCGCGTGAGCTACGCCGCACGCGTCGCGCAAAGGGGAGATTGAAGCCGCCCGAGTCGATCAGCACGACGAGGTCCGGGCGCCGGGCCGCAAGCGCTGCGCCCATTCGTCGCCACACCCGAGCCACGGCCGGGAGGCTGCCGGCCAACTCGACCAGGCCGCCGACCGCCAGGTCGCGTTGGTGGGCGAGCAACTCGACGCCGGCATCACGCATGGCGTCGCCACCGAGACCCGCGATGCAGCAGTCCGGGTGGCGCTCCCGAAACCTGCGAGCGAATTCCGCGCCGTGAAGGTCGCCGGACGCGTCTCCGGCGGACACGAGCAGCGTCGCCACGGCTCAGGACTCTCGTCTGGCTGAAGGCTCCCTCTTCCTGGGAGTCACCATGACCTGGGGCGACATCGCGTCGATGACCCGAACGGCCGTCCGAAGGGCATCGAGGCCCCCGAGGCCGTCCACCATCGGCCGCTCGCGGTTGCGAACCGCACGAATGAACGCGCGCAGCTGCGAGAGGAGCGCATCGACACGCTCCACCTTGAGCTCTTCCACCTCGATCTTGGGCGGCTCGCCGTCGAGTTGAACACGTCGGAAAACGGTCGCCGATTGGGCCAGGAAGTCGATCGACACGCAGCCGTCTCGCTGGAAGAAGCGGAGCTTGCGCTGAGCCGTGTCCGAGACCCGACTGGCGGTGAGGTTCGCGATGCAGCCGCTGGGGTACACGAGCCGCGCGTTCGCGATGTCGAGATTCGGGCTGAGCACGGGGAGCCCCACCGCGTCGATCCGCTCGGGTTCCTCGCCCAGGATCTGCTGCAGGATATCGAGGTCGTGAATCATGAGATCCCGCACGATGTCGGTGTCGGTGGCCCGATCCGAGAAGGGGCCCATGCGCTGAGCTTCGACGAAGCGCGGGTTGTCGATCCGGTCGCGGATACACTCGAGCGCGGAGTTGAACCACTCCAGGTGGCCGACCTGCAGGACCCGTCCCCCCGCCTCGGCAAGGGCCAGCAGCTTGCCGGCTTCGGCGAGGTTCGCCGCAATGGGCTTCTCGACCAGGACGTCGAGCCCCGCTTCGAGGGCTTCGCTGACCACCAAGTAGTGACTCTCGGTCGGGACGGCGACGATCAGGGCATCGACACGGGGCGTACCGAAGACCGGGTCCGGATCTTCCTCGGACCACAGGGCGCGAAGGTCCGTGTGCGCCGTGCTGCCGACCTTCGAAGCCAGCTGCTCGGCCCGGGCGCGGTTCAGGTCCACGATCCCGCCGACCTGGACCTGCTCCCCTTCGTCTCGCAGGGCGGCGATCTTCTCGGCGTGCAGCCGTCCCATGTGACCGGCGCCGACCACTCCGATCCGGAGCTGTCTCAATCCGTTTCTCCGTCTGGCCCGGGGCCGGCGTGAGTCGCAACCAGGCCCTCTGCGGGAACCCCGATCAGAGCGATCTCCGCGGCATCCGCTCGCGCTACCACGATTTCCCGGTCCAGCACCACAGTCCTTCCGGCCTCGACGGCCACGACCCTCACCCCCGAGCGCGCCGCAACCTCGAGGGTTTCCGGCCCAATCACCGGGAGATCGAAGCGCGGGTCCTGCTCGGGCCGCGCGACCTTGACGATACAGAGCCCGGACCGTCCCAGCTTCCCGGCTCTGCGGATCACCTCGTCGGTGCCTTCCAAGGCTTCGACCGCCACGATGGACCGCTCACAGACTACGAGGGTCTGCCCGATGTCCAGGCCCGCGATCTCTCGGGCAATCGGCCAACCGAAAGCCACGTCCCGGAGCTGCTCTGGGGTGGGATCCACCCGGCCCAGGACACCCTCTGCTGCGATCAGTTCCGGAACGAGCTCCGCCTGAGGACGCAGATCGATGCCCTCGGCCTCGAGGGCCGCGGCCAGCGCGGCGAGCACGGTGCCGTCCCGCAGGTCGGGAAGCTCGCCAACCAGCGCGCGGCCCCGGTCGTCGAGTTCCAGTTGTCCGGCCACCAGATCCGCCTTCGACACCTTGCCGGCCATCACCGCCTCTCCCACCCCAGCCGCTGTGAGGAACGCCAGCGAGCCACCCACCTGGCCGGGACTCAGCCAGGCGATCCGGGCGACATCGTCTTCGAGCTCGGGATCGGTAATGCCGGGAAACGCGACGCCGACGACCTCGCGCCCGTTCGCCCGAGCCGCGCGCGCGATGGCACGCGGAAGCCCGCCGTCGCCGGCGATCAATCCAAGCGGAGCGGCCGGCACGGCGCTAGCCCCGCTGTCTCACCGACTTCATCGCAGGGGCGATCGGCGGCCGCAGCGGGTGCCCGGTGTGAAGCATGCGGACTAGCGACAGAAACCGCGGTCGGAGGTCTCGAGGAAGGAGACGAGGCGCGCAACCTCGGGAGAACCGGAGATCTCCTGCCGGACGCGCGCCAAGGCCAAGTCGAGACGCAGCCTCGAATGGAAGACGATGTGGAAGGCATGCTTGACGCTCCGCCTCGTCTCGGTCGAGAAGTTGCGGCGCTTGAGCCCTACGTGATTGACCCCGACGAGCCGGGCACGATCTCCGGCGACCATCGCGAAGGGAGGCGCGTCCTGTGAGAGCTTCGCGTTCGAGGCCGCCATCACCGACTCCCCCACGCGCGCGTGCTGGTGGACGCCCGTGTAGGCACCGAGCACGGCGTGGTCCTCGACGCGAACGTGACCCGCGAGCCCGCAAAAGCTGGAAATGATGCAGTGGGACCCAATCCAGCAGTCGTGGCCCACGTGGGCCGTGTTCATGATCAGGTTGTCGTCGCCAATGCGAGTGCAGCCGCTGGCTTCGGGGGAGCCCACGTGGATCGTGGCATGCTCCCGAATCACGTTTCCCTGGCCGATCTCGAGGCGCGTCGGTTCGCCCTGGAAGTCCTTGATCTGGGGCTCTCCCCCGAGACAGGCGAAGGGGAAGACTCGGGTTCGCGGCCCGATCCGGGTGCGGCCGATGACCGAGGCCTGCGCGCCAATCCTCACGCCCGCCGCGAGTTCGACCTCCGGACCGACGACCGCGAGCGGGCCGATCTCGACATCGTCGGCAAGGACCGCTCCCGGCTCGACGACCGCGGTGGAATGGATGCGGGGCATCAGCCCTTCTTGTTGAACTTCGCGATGATCAGATCGGTGATGTCGAGGGCCTCCTTCGAGTACATGATGCCCGGCGAGTTGCGGTGGAGGATCAGCGAGAATCCCTCCTCGCGTCCCGCCTCCTGGACGACCTTGATCAGCTTCGCTTGGAGGGGCGCAATCAGCCGCTCGCGATCCACGCGGAGCTGACCCTCCATCTCCTTGCGACCATTCTCGATCTGGTTCTGGATCTCCGCAAGGTCGAGCTGCTTCTGGATTCGTGCGTCGTCCGAAAGAACGAACTTCTTGGCCTCCAGAGCGTCGAGCTTTTGGCGATATCGCTCGATCAGGGGGATGAGCTTCTGCTCGGCCTGCCGCTTCTTGCGATCGAACTCTTCGCGGGCGGCTCGGCCCTCGTTCGTGGAGGTGATCGCCTGATCGAGATCGACGACACCGATCGTGAGCTTGTCGTCCGTCGCACCGAGCCCCCAGCCGACCAGCGCGATTGCCACTGCCACGACGAAGGTCCGGTTTGCCCGGGTCTGGGTCTTCATGCGGATTGCTCCTGAGGTTTCTCTCGAGGGTTCGAGCGAGTACGAAGTGTGCGCTACTGGGCGTAGCCGCCGACGGAGAACTCGAAGACGGGACTCTTCTCGACTTCGAGTGGGTCGATCGGGAACCCCAGCACGACCTGCAACGGGCCGAAGGGAGAAAACCACAACACTCCGCCGCCGTAACCGTAGCGCCAGTCCGTCACGTCGAACAGGTTCTGCCCCTCGTAGAACCCGTTACCCATGTCGAGGAAGAGAATGCCCATCAGGCCGGCCTCCTGCGAGATGGGAAAGCGGTATTCCACGCTGCTGGTAATGAAGCTGCTGCCCCCGATGACGTCGGTCTCCCCGAGATCGTCGAAGTCGCTGATATCCTTGTCGCCGAGCTGATTGCAGCGACCGTTCAGGTTGCCCTGATTGTTCACCCCATTGTTGATCGAGGCCGGCACGTCGTTGCAGACGGCAATCAGGCCCCCCTGGCCGTTCGTGTCGAGCTGGGTTCCCACGGGGAAGAACAGCGGTCCGTCGCCCAGCAGCTGGTTCCGGCGCAGCAGCGGACGACGCGGCCCCAGCGAGCGCGACTTGTAGCCACGTAGCTGGTACGACCCGATGCCGCCCAGGAAGTAGCGATCCGTCAGGGGCAGTTTCACGTCGGTGTCGATGTTGTCGAGTCGCGCGATGTTCGTACAGCGGGACGCGACGTCGCAGGCAGTGACGTCGGCCAGGTCGAGCGCGTAGTCATTGACCGAGTTGAACGGGAGCGTGTAGCCGAGACGCGTCGAAAATACGAACGCCGAGCGGTCGAACAGCCAGCTCGGCGCCCGCTGGTAGTGGGCGAAACGGCCTTCCAGCCGCAAGAAGTTCGCGAAGCCGCCAATGCCTGCGTACTCGAGGGTGGCGCCGTAGTTGGCGCCCGACGTCGGCGCGAAGCGGTCATCGCGCGTGTCGCTCCGGAAGGCAACCCCCATCAGGCTGGTGCTCTCGTTCTTTTGCAGGATCTCGCGGAAGAGGGGAGCCGAGGTGTTGACGTTCGCAGCCTGCTTCACCCGGCGCTCCGCGAAGCTGTAGTTGAGGAACCCGCGTGCAGTGTTGTCCTCCCGCAGGGAGTGACCCAGCGTGACATCGACACCCCGCTGATCCTGCTCGAAGTCCTGGAAGCGAACCGTCGTGATGAAGCCCGTGAGACCGAGACTGAACTCGCTGTCGAGGAAGTAGGGATCGGTGGCGGACACGTACAAGCGCGACGACCGCCGGCCATAGTCGGCAGTCAGGCTGAGCCGGTAGCCCAGGCCGAAGGCATTCGAGTTGTTGAGAGAGGCGCTCAGCACGAACTTGTCCTGGGACGAGAACCCGGCGCCGAAGCTGAAGGCGCCCGTCGGCCGCTCCACCACGCTCACCTTGAGATCGAGCTGCGCCGGATCGTCGGTGGGCTCGGGCTCGAAGCCGACATCCTCGAAGAAGCCGAGGCGTCTCACCCGAGTGTTCGAGAGTTGGAGCGCTCGGGCGGAGTAGAGCTGACCCTCCACCATCCGCATCTCCCGGCGGATCACCGGATCGACGGTTCGGGTGTTGCCGGCAATCTCGATGTGGCGAATGAAGTACAGGGGCCCCTTCGTCACCTGGAATTCCACATCCACGGTGAGGGTGTCCGGGTTGGGCTTCGCGCTTGGAGTCACGTGCGCGAAGTAGAAGCCGCGGTCCGTATAGAAGCGCTCGAGTCGCTCTACGTCGAAGGTGAGATAGGAGCGGTTGAAGATATCTCCCTCCTCGAGCTTGAGCTTCTCGCGGAGGGCCTCGAGATCGATGGTGGCGTCCCCGGTCACCGTGAGGTCGCCGACCCGGAACTGCGACCCTTCCCGAATCTGCACCCGCAGGTAGAGCCCGTCCTCGCGCGGGTCGACCTCCGGCTCGCCGACCTCGGCCTGCAGGTAGCCGGCGTCGGTGTATTTCTTCTCGATGCCCCGGACGTCGCGGAAGAAGATGGGCTCCGAGTAGGTACCGGACCTGGTCATCCAGCTGGTCAGGGTCGACCAGACAGGGACCCAGGTGCTGGTCTCGAAGTTCTCCGTCAGCTCGCTCGACGAGAAGGCTTCGTTGCCCTCGAAGATGATTTCTTCGAGGTGGAGCTTCTCCTTCTCGTCGACGTCGAAGTTGATCGCGATGCTGCCCTCGCGCAGCGGATCGATCTCGAAGGAGACTTCTGCAAGGTAGTAGCCGCTGGCCCGGTAGAGCGCCTCGATGCGCGCGGTGTTCTCGTGGAGCAGCGGGTAGTCCAGGGTCGAACCCGTAGTGAGGGTCAGGGCATCTCGGATCTTGTCCCCCTCGATTTCGTCGTTTCCAGAGATCGAGATCTGTCGGATGACGGGGTTCTCCGTAACCTCGAAGGTCAGGATGAGGCCGTCCGGGGATTCGTCCGAGAACACCTGGACGTTCGCGAAGAACCCGAGGCCGAAGACCTGCTGGACATCCGACGCGATCTGGCCCGGTCGCAGGCTGGTGCCCTTCTGCGTTTCGATGCGCGCCAGGATCGCGTCGTCCTCGATCCGGCGATTGCCGCGCACCCGCACCTCGGCGACGACGGCGATCCCGTCTTCCGCGCCGACCTCACCGAAGATCAGCTCCACGCGCACGACGTTGAAGCGGAGCACCACGCCCTCGGCGGTGAGCTCGGTCGCCAGCATGACACTGGCTACCTCCGGCTGAACCTCGAGCCGGGCACGCGCGGCCTGGGCCTTCTCCGGATCGTAGAAATCGCCCGGGAGCAAGCCCGCTTCGCCCAGCAGATCGGTCTCCAGATCGCCCGCACCGACCACCTCTACGGCCGCCAGCACGCTCGGCGCCACACCCGAGAGGGTCACCGTGACTCGACCCGCGAGCTCGTCGAGACGCCCGAGGAGCTCCTCTTCATTCGCCGTCGTCATCACGATCGTGTGGCTGCGCGCGCCGCTGACCGGCGTCACCCGGGCGTCGAGGCTGAAGCGACCGGCGAGCTGGGTCAGGCTGCCGCTCACCACGGCGACCACGCCGAGGCGCTTGCCGAGACTCCGCAGCTGGGCATCGGAAAGATCCGCGCTGGGGCTTCCGATCAGGACGGCCTCGACCTCCTCCCTCGGAACCGACTCGAGCTCGTCGCTGGCGTCGAGCCGAGCAGCGAGCAGATCCGAGAGCGCTTCCGTGAGGTAACCGAGGGGCCGAGCACTGTGGATACGGAAAGGCACGACCGCAATGCGTTCGACTGCCCCCCCTGTGTTGGCCGCCCCGTCTTCCGCTGGCTCTTGTGCAAGGGCTGCGTGCGCGCACAGGCCGAAGACCGCCCACGCGCACACAAGAGTGGACATCCACCCCCGACCCGAACGGGTCTGCCTCCCGAACCGAAACGCGTGCGTCACGCGGCCGCCCAGTCTCCGTCGATCAAGCTGCCCCCTTGCGGGGAGTGAGAGAACTCTCCTCGAGGCTTCCGCCGGCCAGGACGAGCGTTCGACCCAGCTGCTCGGCCATCAGGGCGCTGTGGGTTACGACGACGAGGGTGGTCCCGTGGTTCCGATTGACCTCCAACAGGAGCCGAGCGACCTGAGCCCCGGTCTCGGGGTCGAGATTCCCCGTGGGCTCGTCCGCCAGCACCAGGGGAGGATCCAGGACGAGGGCCCGGGCGACAGCAACGCGCTGCCGCTCACCCCCGGAGAGCTTGCCGACCGTGTGCCCCAGCCGGTGATCCAGCCCGACTTCCGCCAGCATCTTGCCGGCGGCCTCGCGCATCTCGCGGAAGCCTCGCTTCTGGAGCAATCCCGGCATCATCACGTTCTCGAGAGCGCTGAACTCCGGTAGCAGATGATGAAACTGGAAGACGAAGCCGACGAAGCGATTGCGTAGCCGCGCGAGTTCCTCCGGACTCTTCGCGAAGACATCCTCGCCGCGGAAGCGCAGTTTCCCGGACGTCGGGCGGTCGAGAGTGCCAAGGATGTGGAGAAGCGTGGACTTGCCGACGCCCGATTGACCCATGATCGCAATGCGATCTCCGGCCTGGATCTCGAAGTCGAGACCACGGAGCACCTCGAGCGAACCGTCTCCCGTCTCGAAAGACTTCGACAACCCTTCGACCTGGATCAGCGGGCCGTCACTCATACCGGAGCCCTTCCGCAGGATCGAGCCGCGCGCCCTGGCGGCTCGGAAGCAGCGTTGCTCCGAGCGAAAGCACCATGGCGATGACCGCGACGAGCGCCACCTGGGTGGGATCGACCTCCGACGGCAACGTCGAGAACTGGTAGATGCTCGCCGGAAGCGCATCGACTCCCGTCAGCATCTCGATTCGGTCCTGGATCCACCCGAGCTGATGCGTGACGGCGATCCCGGCGAGCACTCCAACGACGGTTCCGGCCAGGCCGATCAACGTGCCCTCGATGGCGAAGATCCGCTCGACCGTCTGGTCCTCTGCACCCATCGCCTTGAGGATCGCAATATCGCTCGATTTCTCCATGATCATCATCACGAGGGTCGCGACGATCAGGAACGCGGCGACCACCATGATCATCGTCAGCAGCACGAACATCATCGCGCGCTCGGTCTTGAGGGCCTGGAAGAAGGCCGGGAAGAACTCCTTCCAATCACGCGCGTAGTAGTCGTGTCCGAGACGCGCCGCCGCACCCTCCCCTACCGCTGCAGAACGGTAGAAATCGCTCGTCCGCACCTCGACCCCGTCGATGACGGGCCCGGCGCGACGGAAGGACTGTGCAGCCGGAACGCTCACATAGGCGTACACCTCGTCATACTGAAAGAAGCTCGACTGGTAGACACCCGCCACCTGGAAGCGCTCGAGCCGAGGCGCCGGTCCGAGCGGCGTTCGTGGACCGCCGAAGGGCGAGATCAGCATGAGCTCATCGCCCAGGGTCGCCCCGATGGAGAGCGCGAGCTGGTTGCCGATGACGATACCCGGAACGGCGCCAGGCGCGTCGAGCTCCTCGAAGGATCCGAGGATCACGTCGCTCGGGAGATCCGTCACATCTCCGATGGACACGGGATCGATGCCGCGCACACGCACGCTGAATATTTCACCCCCTCGACCGCGAACCATACCGTCGGCGTCAAGATATGGAGAGGCCCCTTCGACACCGGGCGCCTGGCGAACGTCGGCGAGCACTTTCTCGAAGTCCGTGATCTCGCCGCTGTCGTGGTGGATCGTGAAGTGGGCGCGGTTGCCGAGAATCTCCTCGCGCCAGGTCCGTTCGAAGCCGTTCATCACCGAGAGCACGATGATGATCAGCCAGACCCCCGCTGCGATGCCACCGATGCAGATGGCGGTAATCGCCGAGATGAATACCTGCCGACGCTTCGCGATCAGGTAGCGAATCGCGATGAACCATTCGGCGGAGCGCCGCACCTCGACGAGGCCGGCAGCTGCCAGAGGGACCAGTCCCAACAGAATCACGCCGAAGATCAGGGCGAAGATGGCCTCACCGAAGTCCGCCAGGCGTCGGTCCGGCGCGGGCAGGACCATCGCCAGGAGGGCACCCAGAGCAAGCGCCGCGGCCACTCCCACGAGCTGCCGTTCGAGGGCGGTGTCCCCCTTGCCGTCTGCAGCGGAGCGCCGTCTCAAAGCGCGGACACCGAACGCCAGGCCGGCGATCACGACCGCCGGCGACGCGGGCAGCCACAGCCGCGCGGTGGATCCCAGCCACAGGGCTCCCGCCAACGCGAGCAGCACCAACACCACGGTTCCGCGCAGAGGCGATCGGGTCCGCAAGAGTGCCAGGCGACAGGCCACGATTGAGAGCGCCGTGGTTGCGGCAGCGATCGTCCCGGCGACCCACACGGCCCGGGGGCCAGCTCCGAAGGAGACCTCGAGCCAACGGCCATGCAGGAGGAAGGCGGTGGCAAGGACCGCAGTGACGACCCCGAAGAGGGCGATCCAACGCCGCTGCAACGTCGCGAGCGCAAAGCGCTCGAGCACCACCACCGCTGACGCCAGGTAGACAAGGGTCAGCAGGAAGACGCCGACGGCGATCCCCACGATCAACGTGAGAGCCAACCCCCCCGCTGCTGCCGACAGGATCTGCCACACGGTGGTGGGTACCGCCTCATGTGGATTCGGGCCGCATCGGCGAATACAGGATGCACTCTCGGAACCTCGCCAGGCCGTCGAGAATCATCGAGAGTCGGTCGATGCCCGCTTCGCGCAGTTCGTCGCGGCGCTGGCGACCTGCCTCTCGTTCATGCTCGCTCACTCTGACCTCTCGTTGGCGGACTGCTGCAGTAGTGCCGCCCGGATGAGGCGCTCGAGATCTCCATCCAGCACGGCGTCCACGTTCCCGGTCTCGTAATTCGTGCGGTGATCCTTGACTCGCCGCTGGGGATGGAGGGTATACGAACGGATCTGGCTCCCGAAGCCGATCTCGCGCTTTTCTCCCGTCGCCTCGGCGAGCTTGACAGCCCGTTCCTGTCGTTGCCGCTCGTAGAGGTGGGCGCGCAAGACCTTCATGGCCGTGGCCTTGTTCTTGTGCTGGGATCGCTCGTTCTGGCACTGGGCGACGATCCCGGTCGGCGTGTGCGTGATTCGTACCGCCGAGTCGGTCTTGTTGACGTGCTGGCCGCCCGCGCCGCTCGAACGGTAGGTGTCGATTCGCAGATCCGAGTCGTCGATCTCGAGATCGATGGTGTCGCCAATCTCTGGCACCGCCGTGACGCTCGCGAAGGCTGTGTGTCGCCGCGCCTGGGAGTCGAAGGGCGAAATCCGCACCAGTCGGTGTACGCCCTGCTCGACGTTCAGGTAGCCGTACGCGTAGTCACCGCGGATGCTGAGGGTGGCACTGCGGATGCCCGCCTCCTCTCCGGCCTGGAGATCGATGATCTCGACCGTGAAGCCTTGCCGCTCGACCCAGCGCAGGTACATGCGCATCAACGTGTCGGCCCAGTCGCAAGCGTCGGTGCCGCCCGCGCCACTGTTGATCGAGAGGATGACATCGCCGCGGTCGTGCTCTCCACCGAGCAGCTGCCGCATCTCGGCGGCCTCCAGCACGTCTTCGACCCCGCGAAAGTGCTCCGCCGCCTCGCCGCGCGCTTCGTTGTCGTCGGCCTCTTCGGCCAACTCGAGCAGGGTGGCCGCGTCGTCGAGTGAGGACTCGAGTTCGTCGAAGAGGCTCAGCTCGCGCTCGAGAGAGGTCTTCTCGCGGCTCGTCTTCTCGGCCTTCTCCCGGTCGTCCCAGAGATCGGGACGGGAGATCTCGGCATTGAGCTCTTCGAGCCGCGCGCGCAGGCCCGTCAGGTCAAAGACGCCCCCGGAACTCGCCGAGCCGGTCGCGCAGGCGCTGCAGGTTCTCGGCCAGCTCATGAGGCTCGAGGTCGGTGCGGTCACTCACGTGGCTTGCTCCGGTACGCCAGCAAGAAGGTCGCCGCGAGCACCACCCAGCAGGTGACTGCGAAGACGTCGCCATGACGCACGTAGAAGGTCTTGCCGCTCGAATCGGCCGCACCCACCCGGCGCAGCGGAACGTCCGCCACCAGGTAGGCGCTCTCGAAGATCGGTGTCTGCTCCCGGACCCAGCCTCCGGAATCGATCACGGCGGAGACCCCGGTGTTCGCCGCCCGCACGGTATAGACGCCGGTCTCTGCCGAACGCATCGCCGTGATGGCCAGGAACTGGTAGGGAGCCCCCGTCCTCCCATACCAAGCGTCGTTCGTAATGCCGAAGAGGATCCCCCCGCCGTCATCCACGAAGCGCCGCACCAGGTGCGGAAAGAGCAGTTCATAGCAAATCGGTACGCCGACCCTCAGGTGGCGGCTGGTTTCCGCCCGCCCCTCGACTCGCAGATCGAGGGCGCGTGGAGCCTCGCCCGGCGTGACGTCTCCCCCGGCGATTCCACTCGCAACGGCGCGCAGCAGGCCTCCGAGCAGGCCGCGGAACGGAACGTACTCCCCGAAGGGCACGAGGTGGCTCTTGTCATACCGCTCGGTGAATCCCCGGGACGGCTCCACGAGAAAAGCGCTGTCGAAGAAGCGACCCACGCTCCCGTTCGTCCGATCCACCTCCACCCCGACACTCCCCACGACGAAGCTCGCACCCGTCTCCTGCGCGAGCATCCGAACCCGGCTCTGCATCACTGCGTCCGCCTCGACCGCGCCGGGGACCGCCGTCTCGGGCCACACGATGATCTCGGCGCCCTCTGCGGCGGCCTTTCGCGACAGGTCCTCATAGATGCCGATCGTCCGCTCGAGCCAGGCGCGATTCCACTTCACCCCCTGCTCGATGTTGCCCTGGATGGCGGCCACGCGAATCGTCTCGTTGCCCATCGAATCGTTCACGCCGGGCTGAATACGCGTGGCGAACCCGATGCCGTGAAGAACGACGACGACAGCGAGCGCCGCCAGTGTCGATCGGGATGGAGTCTCGCCGCGCACCCGCGAGCGACTCAGCTCAACGAGTGCGATACCCGCGAGCACCACCGTGAACGAGAGCCCGTAGACGCCCGTCCACTGGGCGAGACCTAGCAGGCCCGGGTTCAGGTGCTGGGCGTAGCCGAGGGTCGCCCAGGGCCAGCCGCTGAGCGCGAAACCACGCAGGTGGTCCAGGACAGTCCACAGGATCGCCGCCGTGAACGCGTTGCCGTAACCGACATTCCGCATCCAGACCCATCCCGCCCCGAAGAGCGCGGCCAAGATCGCCGCGTAGGTGGCGAGAGCGAAGGGCGCAATCACCGCGACCGCGGCCGGTGCATGGCCGTACGTGCGCGTCACCACATAGATGAAGTGGAGCACGAACCCGTGAGCGAGAACCGTCCACGCAAAAGCGCTGACGCTGGCCTGGCGAACGGAGCGTCCAGCAAGTCCGAGAACCAGACAGACTGGCACCGCGAGACTGATGCCAATGCCCAGGTCCAGCACCACTCCGGGAAGAAACGGAAGCGGTTGCGGAAACGACAGGAAGGTGGCGACGACGTAGCCGGCCATCCACCGACGCTGATGTCGCTCGCTCTCGGCCACGATCAGTCCTCGAGACTGCGCCAGATGCGCCGCTCCTCGGCGCGCATCGCCTTCGCTGCGGAAGGCTCTTCGTGATCGTGCCCCAGCAGGTGGAGCACACCGTGGATCAGCAGTCGAGCCAGCTCCTGGTCGAAGCCGCGATGGGCCAACCGAGCCTGTCGCTCGGCGATCTCGATCCCGATCACGACGTCACCCAGGAGCTTGCCGCGATGCTCGGCGGCCTCGCCCTCGACGAGGGAGAAGGAAAGCACATCCGTGGGTCGATCGATCCCCCGGTAACGGTGATTGAGCTCAGCCATCTCTTCGTCGTCGACGAGGGAGAGGGAGAGCTCTGAGCGGGCGTGACCTGCGGCGTGAAGGATGCGGCGTGCCCGGGAACGAAGCTTCGCAGCGTCGACCCGAGATCCGCGCACATCGCTGGGCGGACCGGTCAGGCGGACGCTCATTCGGCGGGCTTCCCTCGCTTCGTCGCTTTCCGGGCCTTCGCTCCCGCGCTCTTCTCTCGGTCGTTCCTTTCGTAGGCCCGGACGATCGACTGCACGAGCGGATGACGGACCACGTCAGCTTCCTTGAACCGCTGGAGCGCGATCCCTTCCACACCCTCCACCACCTGGATTGCCTCGACCAGCCCACTCAGGACACCCTCGGCGAGGTCGGTCTGCGTGAGATCACCCGTCACGACGGCCTTCGAGCTGTAGCCGAGCCGAGTGAGGAACATCTTCATCTGCTCGGGCGTCGTGTTCTGGGCCTCGTCGAGAATGACAAAGGCATCGTTCAGGGTGCGGCCGCGCATGAATGCCAGCGGGGCGACCTCGATGACCCCGCGCTCGATCAGGCGGCCTACGCGATCGAAATCCATCATGTCGTGCAGGGCGTCGTACAGCGGGCGCATGTACGGATTCACCTTCTCGGCCAGGTCACCCGGGAGAAAACCCAAGCGCTCGCCCGCCTCAACCGCCGGGCGGGTCAGGATCACCCGGGACACCTCGTGCCGATTCAAGGCCGCGATCGCCATTGCCATGGCGAGGTAGGTCTTGCCGGTTCCGGCGGGCCCGACCGAGAGGACGATGTCGTGGCTGCGCATCAGCTCGACGTAGTTGTGCTGGGCGAGGTTCTTGGCGCGCAACTTCCGGCGCGAGCCGACCGAGGCGAGCACGTCCTCGGTCACCGCCTGCAACTCGACATCGGGAGCCTCCTTCACGATTCGGATGGCGTCGCGCACGTCCCGGGGTGCGATGCTCTGTCCAGCCTGGATACAGGCGTAGAGCTGTTCGAGAGCCTTGCGGGCGGAGGCGACACCGGCCTCCGAGCCCACGAGACGAACCTGATTGCCGCGGGCATGCACATCGACACCAAGCTCCTGCTCCAGGATCCGAAGGGTCCGGTCTCCCAGGCCATACAGCTCCGCGGCCATCTGGTTGTCGTCGAAAACGAGGCTCTGTCGGGTACTGGCTTGCTCTTGTCGGGCCAGAAGCTTGTCTCTCAGC
Organism: Myxococcota bacterium; assembly: GCA_046583095.1. GTDB lineage: Bacteria > Myxococcota_A > UBA9160 > UBA9160 > UBA4427 > JAJDAN01. The sequence goes on from JAYGDB010000039.1 coordinate 47,309, forward strand.
GTCTCTACTTAGTGTCTCAGCGATTCCCTTGGCGTGCAGGCGCCAACAGGACCATGCCTTCTCCGCGTCGGGCGTAATAGTAGGGATCGCCGTGTGCGGCAGTCAACGCGTCACCCTCGAGCAACCCGGTCGGATCGGGGCCCGAAAGATCAGCGGGCCAGGAGCCCGAGAGAAGGCGCTGCGCCTCTAGAACGTGCCGGACGCGTCGCTTCTCGAAGACCCCGCGCGCGTCCGCAAGGGGTGCGCGCACGATCGAGAAGACGGGAGGTGCGGGCCGAGTGGACCCCTGGCTCACGATTCCGGAGACGACTCCCAAGAGAAGCGCGAGCGGGAACGCCACCGCCAGCCACAAACGAGCCTGCCCGACCCTCGGACGCAGGGACGGGTCGGATTCAGGTCTACGCACCCCGGCCTGCCGCTTCGAGAGCGGCACGATCACCTCGTGGCGGTGGAGATCCGCGAGTGCACGCGTAGCATCGAAGAGCCCGAGCCGGGAGAGATCGATGACGCGCTGTGCAGTGAGCCGACCGTCGACGAGACCGTAGATGCACTCGATCGATGGGAGACGACGCTTCGCCTCTCCGCCCGATTCTCGCTCGTAGCGGTCCAGAGGCGCGCTGCGAGCGAAGACGGTAGCCGCATCCGGGACGAAGTCCGCGAAGGTCTGCCACTCGTCCACCTTTCGTAGGCCGTCCATCAGGATCTGCTCCGCAGCGAGGAGCTTCTCGGCAGGACGGTCGTGGTTCACAGGCCGGGCCAAGAAGTCGAAGCCGCCTTCCGACCACCGCAGCACGACGAAGAGCGTCTCGTCCGTGACCATCTCTTCGATCTGCGCGACGGCTTCGGCACTTACGTCTCCGGCGTCGACGACCAGCCTCGAAACCGGACGCGCGCACACTTCGCTCTCGGCCTGGAGTTCTTCCAGACGTTCCTGGGTGAGGAGGCCGGAGCGAACCAGCCGCTCGCCGATCGCCTCGTCGTCCGAGCCGAGGGGCCGACCCCAGACCACAGATCCGGTGTCGAAGGCGAGACGCAGGGTGTCGCCGCCGTGAGAAACGTCCAGGATTCCGGTCTTCCTCTGCTGGCCGATCAGCTGGAAGATCTCGGCGATTCCGAAGTCCTGCAGGTTGCCCCGGAGCGCGACCGACATCAGAGCGTCCTCCGGATCATGAGCCCGACAGCGACGACCATCCCGTAGCCGAGCACGGCGATGCCTCCCGCCACTGCGAAGACCAGCGGTCCCGCCGCGCCTAGCACCAGAGGGTCCGCGACGATGCCATCGCGCCAGAGCAGGAGGACGCTTCCCCAGGCGAAGAAGAAGAGTCCCAGCAACGAGAGGTAGGCGCGCTTCGCCAACAGCCCGCCCAACCCCGGCACCAGCATCGACGCCGCCCACGCAAGTTTGTCCAGCTGCGCTTCGCGCGCCCGCAGATCCGAGAGTCGCGCCATCCGCATCGCGGGATCGGTGGTCTCGGGCCGGTGAAAGAGGTGATGACAGCCGTTGCAGATCTGGTGGTTCCGGACACTTCCGTCGCAGCGGCTGCAAATTCGCCGCCCGCAGCGGCTGCAGCAACTCGAGTGTTCCCAGCGCCGGCGAAGGCGTAGACCCAACACCGCCATGGCCAGGAGGCCGCCCGAGGTGTACATCCAGTTCTCGCCCAATCGGCCCGGCAGCAACGCCCGGGAGACGGCATCGACGAAGCCGTCTCCGCTTGCACTGTCGATCATGCGATTGCGAATGCGCGCCCTTGGGAACGGGAGATCCGCTACGAAGGCGGGCGCGGCCGCTTGCGAAAGATCGGCAACGACTGTCGCGTCGATCCTTTGCGCCTCGGCCATCGCCTCCTCGGACTCGTCCATCCGGAACGAGCGCGCATACGCCTGCGACAGGTTGAACAGCAAGGTCGCCGACCGGACGAGGCCCGCCGCGCGCTCGCCGAGCTGAATCGACTGTTCGGTCTCTCCGCGATCGAAGTGCATGTTGGAGAGGTTCGCGAGCACCACCGGATCTGAGGGCGTCTCCTGCAGCAAGCGCTCGTAGCGCGCCTTGGCGAGGTCAGGATCTCCCGCGCGACGCTCGTGCAGTGCCAGTGCAGAGACGGCAAGCCGGTCGTCGCCGGTGCGGACCAGCAGCTCGATATCCGCGGGCGTGCTCATGCTGCGTACGACCGCGTCGGCCGCCGTGGCGACGGGGTTCGAATCGAGGACAGTGAGTGTGACACCCGCGATACGGGTCATCGGGTAGAGACCGATAACGAGCAACACCGCCGAGAGAGTGAGTGCCCACCGATGGCCCGCGTCGCCGTAGACGAAGCCCATCAAGAAGAGCCCGAGCACGAGACCCATGAAGGCCTCGCCGAGCAGCACCGGCAGCAGCAGGAGCGAGACGAGCAGGGCCACGCGGGCGAAGTCCGGCATCTGACTCGACACGAGATCGCCCAGGTCGTGGGCCGCATGGCGGAAGACGCTCGCCCCCACCCAGACGATGAAGACGAGGGAGCCGAGCGTGAGGACTGCGGCCAACATCGCGAGAAGCGAGGCCACGAGCCACAACGTCGCCTCAAGATTCCTCGGAATCGCCTCTACGCCCGCAACCACCTCCCGCGCGGCACTCCCGTAGCGGCCGTCATCCAGGTACGCAGCGGCCAGCTCCATCCGAGCCAGGGGCAGATCCGGAGCTAGGCGAACGGCGAGCCCCGCACGCTCGAGATGACTCTCGCCTTCGAGGTTCCCCGCCAGCAGGGCGCGTGCAGCAGCCTCGTAGTTGGTGGCACCCAGCTGGAGCGCGCGGGTTCTCGCGGCGCGCGCGCGGCTCGAGAGATCCGAGCCCCCCGAAAACCAGGCACGCTCCAGCTCGGAGCGGTACCCGACCGGTTGTGCGAGCGAAGCCGGCCGGTAGCGGCTCGGATCGGGTGTCGCTGGATCCAACACCCCAGCTCGGGCGAGGCTGGCGCCGCTCGACGTGCACGCGGCCACCGCCAGACCGAGCGCGACCCATCCTGCCTTCCGTCTCGTTGCTCTCAAGGCGGTCCCCTGCCCCCATCCAGATCCCAGGCTCGGGCGTACAGACGGCCTATCGGCCTATCGCGACCGTCGCTGAAACGCCCGCGGGGAGCCTTCCCGCGCTCCCGAGCGACTCACGAGTCTCTCCGGCATCGACAGCCGAAAGGCCCGCTACTAGACTCCGGCGCCCTGCCCCATTCCCGGGGCCGCCCGGCAAGACAGGAGTCCTCCTTGGCGAACAGCAAGTCTGCGGAGAAGCGCATTCGCCAGAACGAGAAGCGTCGACTGCGGAACAAGCGCATTCGCACCGCCATGCGCACCGTCGTCAAGAACTGCCGCACAGCGCTCGAGGGCAGCGACGTCGAAGACGCGCGCACAAAGTTCATCGCCGCCGAGCGAAGCCTCCGTCGGGCCGCCAGCAAGGGCATCGTCCCCAAGGCCCGCGTGGACCGCGCGGTGAGCCGGCTCGCGAAGCGGTTGAACGCTCTCTCTTCGTAGAGCGCGTCAGCTCGCCAGGCCCAGGACCAGGCGCTCGAGTGCCATCGCGGGCCGCATGCTCGATGCACCCTTGAGCTGCATGTCGACGTCGTGGATTGCCTCGAGGCACGCCGTCAAGCGCGTTGGCGAGTAGCGTCGTACCTGACTCTCCAGCTTGCGGACCACGAAGGGCGGACCCGGCACCCGGGCCCCGCTTGCGAGGCGAACCAGCTTGCGGAAATGGGACGCCAGGCTGGCGAGCACCAACTGTGGCGCGGCACCGGCGTCGAGAATCCGCGAGAGCAGGCCAATGGCGTCGGCCGTGCGCCCTTCGCCGATCGCGTCTGTGAGGTCCCAGATCGGCGCCTCAGCGACCTGGCCGGTGGAGATCTCCGCGTCGGCCAGCGAGATCTTCTTGCTGCCCGCGACTAGCGCGGCCTTTGCGATCTCCTGCCGCAACAACAGCAGCTGGGGCCCGACGCGGTTGGCGAGTAACTCGGCGACGCCCCGTTCGAGTGAGAGTCCCTGGCGCTTCGCCTCGGCGCGGATGAAGGACGTGAGAGTGCGGCCCGGCTTCGGAGGCGAGCAATCGACGGATGCGGCGGGCTCAGCGAACGCCTTGACCCAACGCAAGCGCCGGTCCGCCTTTTCGGCCGTCACGACGAATACCGTCTGAGCCTGTCCGGCCAGTTCGGGGACCACCTCTGCAATGGCGTCGGTGAGCTCCTCGGCGGAGCCTCGACGGCCCTCTGGATCCCGCAGCACCACGAGCCGGCGGGGGGACAGCATCGGCAAGGCCGCGACGGCGTCGCGCAGGCTCGCCGGCGTGGCATTCTCGCCTGCCAGGCGATCCAGGTTGAAGTCGCTGGGGCCGTCTGCCAGGACCGCCGCCTGGATGGTCGCGAGGGCATCGTCTCGCAGCAGGGGCTCCTCACCCGCCAACAAGTAGGCGGGACGAATCGTCCCAGCGGCAATCTCACTCGAGAGCTCCTCGAGATTCACGACTCTCCTCCACCCAGCTGAAAACCAGACAGCTGCAAACCGATGGAGTCGTGGATCCGACCCGCAAGCAGGTCGGCAATCCGCCGCAGCGCCTCCTGCCGATTCTTGCGAGCCGCCTCGGCATCCGCGCTGGCGAGATAGACTTCGGCCTCCTTCAGGGCGGCCGGATCGATCCGGATCTGCCTGCCGGACGCGTCCTGGAGGTCGAGCGCCAACGTCACTTCCACCCGGTACTCGAGAGCCAGCGCCACGGTGTCGAAGCTGCCCGCCCGGATATCGAGGGGCAAGACACGACCGCGAAGGACGAGATCCGCTTGCGACGGATCCGAGACCAGCCGCGGCATCGCTCGCCGAAAGAACGCCTGCCGAAGGGCTCGCGTCAGTGTGAACTCGATGCCGGGCTCGACGGAGTCGTTCGTCAGGGTTACGACGGCAATGGTCACTTCGCTCGCGCTTCCAGTGCCGACCAGCTGATAGCCACAGCCGACCGCCGAAGCGACGACCCCGACGGCGAGCAGAAATGCTGCTTGCAGGGCGCTAGGGCGAGCCACGCCCGAGATATAGCACCCGGCCCCGATCAGCCCCCCTTGGGCCGAACCGGACGGCGCGTCGCTCTCCCCGCTCCGAGAATATTTCGATTCTATGAATAAATATCATGAGTTAGGGAGATACATGCCGGTTGGAAGAGGAACTTTCCAAAGAATTGTGGTCAGATTTCCCACAAATTACTTGACGTGGGAAAACAGCCCACGTATTGTGATCATCAAATGGTAAATATTCCCACGTATTGATGCGCATCTCGCGCCACGAAGCCTAGGAGCAAGACCATGATGATCCGAAAATCTCTCGCACTGCTGCTCGCTTGTTCGTTGATTGCCGGCCCCGCGGCTGCCCAGAGTGTGGTCCAGGCTGCCTGCGTCGACCCGGCCTCCGACGTCGACCCGCGTCGGTCTCTGTTCGTCACCGAACTCGATGTCGTGCAATCGGCCTTCTCGCTCGAGGAGGTGCTCGCGAAACTGGCATCCGACAGCGGCATCCCGGGTCTCCGTCCCGATGATCTCTGGCAGCAATGGTGGGACACCGAGAACCTGTCTCCGGGGCTCGGTCTCGGACCGAACTGCGACGATGTCGTGGATTCACAGGGCAACGCGACGATCAACGGATTCCCGATCCAGTGCCCTCGCAACGAGGGAGCCGAAATCAACGTCGATCCGTTCACGCCGGACCTCGCGAGCTTCTACGAGCCCATCGCGCTGGTGAACCGCTTCGACCTCGCACCGGTGGACGGAGAAAACTGTGGCGAGTACAGGGTCATCTTCGCGCGTCATTCGGGTGCCACGAATCCCTTCCAGCGCAACCTGGTCATCTTCGAAGCCGTCCTTCCCAACCCCGAGCCGAGTTGTGGACTCGAGGGCTGCCGGAGCGTCGCCCGCTTCTGGGAGAATCTTTCACAGATCGACGACCCCGCGAGGCGCGCCAGCTTGCTGCGTCGCTTCTACCTGGAGGGCTTCCCCGGGCGCGGCATCGCCCCCGTCATCCAGGCCGAGCACTTCGGACCGGGCAGCGGCCAGATTCGCACGAACCAGTTCATGAGCGGCTCAGAGACACAACTCTGGCAGCTCCGCGAGTTCAAGCTCGCACGGCTGTGCGAAGGTGAAGACGGCCCGTGTCTCATGCAGTTCACTCCCGTCACCGTCAAGGGCAATCCCTTTGGCGAGTTGTTCGGTTCGACCTCGTCCGACCGACGCTCGAGGCGGTTCAAGCGCCACTACCTGACCCAGGTCGAGAACCTGTCCGCGGCGGATCTGAACCAGTTCTTCGCGGTGGTCCCCGACCGCTTCAATGCCGGTCAGAGCAACTCCTCAGGGATCGAGAACGACTACCCGGTGCACTTTGCCCAGAGCCCCCGGTTCGAACGGGCCCTCGAGCGCCGGCTCCGCCGGTTGAGCATCGACCTCGAGCCGGAGCACCTGGTTCGGCGTTCTCTTGCCCTCTCCTGTGCGGGTTGTCATCAGCTCAGCAATTTCGCACCCGAGAATGACCTGGGCGGACTGCAGTGGCCCTCCTCGTTGGGCTTCGTCCACGTCTCTGAGGCACAGACGCAGACCCTCGGCGGCAGCGAGCATTTCGCGATTTCGTCCGCGCTCGAGGACGTCTTCATCCCGCACCGCGAAGAGGTGTTCGAAGCGTATCTCGACCGTGGGGCTTGCGAGGAATGCGAGTCACTCGCTCTCGAGTCAGGCGGACCGCCCGCTCCCGCGATGATCCCCGTCACGATCGACGACGGAACCTCGCTGGACCTCGTATCCGAGAGGGTGCGTGCCCTCGATGCCGAGCTCAAGGCTGGCCGATCCGACGAGACAGTCGGCGGCCCGCGACCGGTTCACTAGAGGGGTTGGCCCTCGGCGCAATACGCCCAGCGCTGAGGGCCAGCCAAACCGGCTCGCGGACTCGACGCGAGCGCATCGCTCGCCCTCACGACCCTGGCTCCCGAACCTTCGAGCATGAACGAAACGGCACGCCGGACTAGCTCGTTGTCATCGACGACCAGGATTCTCTTGGACTCCAGCCCGAACTCGCGCTGCGACAGGGTCGAGCGCCCGTCCTCGCTGGCTTCGGTCTTCGGCCACTCGATCCGAAAGGCGCAGCCGCCACCCAGGTCAACGGGGGCGGACCCAGGCCCTCAACGTCCGGTTCGTTCCTCGGCGACCCGCTGGACCTCTTCGACGATGTAGTCGCGCTCGTCGCGAACCCGGGGGTCGACGCGCTGGGCGAAGAAGCCACGCCCCTCCTCGATCGCGGTGCCGAGCGCTTCCGCCAGCCGGCCCGAAGCCAGGCCCGCCTCGACCTGCTCCGGGTAGTAGAGAAGGATGTCCGAGACGATGATCCGCGCGAGGCGTTCGGCATTCGCGCGCAGCGCGGCCATGTCGTCGGGGTCCGGCGCCGCCGGCACGGGCGCCGGCTGTGGCGGGGCACTCACCGGGGCAGCTGGAACCGGCTGCGCGGGAGCCGCGACCGGTGCCTTCCAAAGCGCTTGGGGCGCACGCACGCGAAAGACGGCCCGGCACTTCGCGCAGCAGAGAATCAGCCCCTCCGGCGAGACCCGATCAGCAGCAACGCGATACCTCGCCGGGCACTTCGGACAAGCCGCAATCATTCCCGCACTCCCTCCTCACATCCCGGCAAGCATACTCGCGAAGCGCGCGCTCGAGTCCAGAATCACGCTACGTCCTCTCGCAGCGGCTCGGGGGAAGGCTGTAGAACCGAGGAGGCGTCACGGGACAAGATCGTCGCCAGATCCTGACGCAGCCTCTCGGCCAGCTGCGGGAGCTGGCCCGCAGTTCGAAGACTGCGCAGCTGCCGGGAACTCGGTCGCGTGACAGCGCCATCGGCCTGACCGAGATCGTTCGACACGGGCCCCTCGTTCTCCTGCAGCCACAGGACCGGAAGACGCGGCTGCTGGGCTTTCAAGCGGGCCACGAAGTCGTGCGCATCGCGGATGCCACCGAGAGGATCGCCCTGGGCCTCTGGCTGCAGCATCACGACCGGTCGACTGGCACGGGCCAGATACTGGCGGATCGGATTCAGTCCCAGGTCCCAGCGCTGAAAGATGTGGATCCGGCAGAAGGCGTCCTCGAGGGTCCGCTTCATCCACTCGAGGGCAACGAGATCGGGATCGATCACCACGAGCGCGGCGTTCGGCACCGCGAGCGGCATCGCTTCGGGTGGCGCGGGCCTGCCGATGAGACTCATCCAACTCCCTGACGGACCGGGCACCGCGCGCGCACTCGAGCGGGGCCTCCGACGCAAACCAGGTTCACACTGTTGGAATCGGGATCTCGAAGCACTGACTTGAACCCGGGCCAAGCTGAGACCGGACAGGCGGGTGGCCCGCGAAGCCGGGCAATCCCCTTCGGGGGCGCCTATCCGCTCAGCCGCCCTCGCGAGGCGTCAGCAAGCCCCAGCCAGCGGATTTCCGGGGCCGAATCAGCATTCACCGCCTTCTCCAAGGCCTTCAGGGCTTCCTTCACGACCCCTGCCGGCAGCGCGAGGCTCATGCGTAGGCTGCCGCTGCCCTTTCTTGCCGCTTCGATCACGCCGCGGACGATGCCAGCCGCTTGGCGGGAGAACGACTCAGGCCCGCCGACGGGCAGTGCCATCACGAGGGCTCGGGCGCCCAGCGCCAGCCCGCGCTCGACCACCGCGTGGCTGGTGTCCCGGGCGCGGCCGACTCGGAAACTCGAACGACGGCCGAGCCCGAGCAGCAGGACCCGGTCCGCAGCCAGGCGGCCCATCGAAGGGATCAGCGTGGCCTCGCCAACCTTTCCGCGTAGCCGTCCGCGTCCGACCAGATCGGTCACCACGCCGCACAAGCGCCAGTCCGCCCGACCCGCCGCGCCACGCAGGGGCCGCTCGTCCAGGAAGAACCCCGCAACGGCGAGATCCGCCTCGATTCGCTCGAAGGGCGCCGTCTCGACGCACAGCTCGATGGAAGCGCTCATTCGGCACCGCTCCGCAGCTCGGTTGCGAGTGCGTCGAGGATACCGTTTACGAAGGCTGGAGACGCGTCGCTCCCGTAGCGACGCGCAAGTTCGACGGCCTCGTCCATCACCACCGGTGCGGGCGTCGAGGTGTGGGCCAGCTCGTAGGTTCCGAGGCGGAGAATGTTCCGGTCGACGGCCGCCATCCGGGTGATGCGCCAGTTGCGCGCCCGGGCTGCGATCTGCCGGTCCAGGCAGGGAGCGCGAGCGCAGACCTCGGAGACCAGCTGCCAGGCGAAATCCCGAACGGTCACCGGTGCTTCGAAGTTCGCGGCGATGCCGTCGAACACCCGCCGCGCCTCGACCTCAGGGACTTCAACCGGCGTCTCGAAGTCGGGTGGCGATGTCGCGTCGGCGGCGGAGAGTGTCTTCTCGAGCTCCGCAACGGGTGCCTCGAGGTCGACGCTCCGCTCGGGTGCGGCGTCGCGGCGGGGCCGCCGCAGCTCGACGTCGACAGCGTACAAGGCCTGGAGCGCGAGCTCTCGGCCGCGATGTCGAGAGCCGCCAGAGCTCACGGGGAACCTTCCGCTGCCGGCGCGCTCAAGGAGATGCGAAGCTGTGCCATCTCGATGGCAGCCATCGCGACATCGCTTCCCTTGTTGCCCCCTGAACCCCCGGCCCGCTCGAAGGCCTGCTCGACGCTGTGGGTCGTCAATACTCCGAAGGCAACGGGGACACCCGTGTCACGCATCACCTCCCGCACGCCATCGGTAAGGCCTTCACACACGAAGTCGAAGTGAGGCGTCGCACCTCGGATGACCGCGCCGAGGGTGACGATCGCCGCATAGCGTCCAGTCAGCGCTAGCAGCCGCGCGGCCTGGGGAATCTCGAAGGCTCCGGGCACCCAGAAGACGTCCACGTCCTCCGAACCGCAGCGACTCAGCTCGGCCGTGCAGGCTTCCAGCAGTCGTACCCCGACGAGGTGGTTGAAACGCGCAACCACGACCGCAAAGCGCAACCCTGTCGCCTCGAGATTGCTCGGATGAATGTTCACCGCCCTCTCTTCCTGCCGCCGGTTCGCGCCTGAATGTGCACATCGGGCCCCAGCGCGCGGCGCTTGACGCCGACGAGCTGAACCGCGTCCACAAGACGCCGGACGCCGAGCTCTCCCAGTGCCGGCCGCCCTTCGTCCCCGAGGAGTATCGGCGCCTGGATCCAGTGCAGTTCGTCGACCAGCCCCGCACGGAGTAGCGCGGCCGCGAGCATTCCGCCTCCCTCGACCAGGACGGTGGTGACCCCGACGTCCGCAACCGCAGCCAGACCCCGGGCGAGGTCGAGCTGCCCTCGACGTACCGGAACCGGGATCAAGGTCGCTCCCAACTGCTCGCGACTCCGTCCCCCGCGCGCACCGCGCCGCGTGAGGACAAAGGTCGGCGTCGTCCCCAGACCTCGGAAGAGCTTCGCGCCAACGGGCACGCGCAGCCGCGAGTCCACCAGGATGCGAACCGGCCGGTGGACAACCCGGCCGTCCCTGCGAGCGGTCAGCGCGGGATCGTCCGCGAGTGCGGTCCCCGACCCGACGAGGATCGCGTCAGAGCGACTGCGCAGCTGGTGGACGAAGGCGCGCGCCTCGGGACTCGTGATCCACTGGGACTCGCCGCTCGCGGTCGCGATGCGGCCATCGAGAGAGGTTGCGAGCTTGAGCGTGACGAAGGGTCGACCCCGCTGCCAGACCGACAGGAAGCCGCGATGAAGTTCTCGGCATTCGGCTTCCCGGATGCCCGTCTCGACCTCGATCCCCGCTCGGCGCAGCCGGGCGATGCCCTTCCCGGCCACCCGGGGATGGGGATCGCGGCATCCCACGTAGACCCGCGAAACCCCCGCCTCGATCAAGGCCGCCGTGCAGGGCCCTGTACGACCGCTGAAGCAGCAGGGCTCGAGTGTCACTGCCAGCGAGGCTCCTCGCAGAGACCGCACTCCGCTCTTTCGGCGAGCCGCCGCAAGGGCCACCACCTCGGCATGCGGGCCCGGAGGCGGGACGGTGCGACCGATGCCCAGGCGACGTCCACCCCGGAACACGACCGCACCCACGCTCGGATTCGGAAAGGTTCGGCCGAGGCCTCGCCGGGCCTGGGCGATCGCCACGCGCATGGCTTCTTCGGGGGTCATTTCCGGCCCGGAGGCGTTCGCCCGGCCTCGACAGACTCGAAGAAGGCCGCGTACGCGTCGGTGCTCTGGAAGTCGCGAAACACGGACGCGAAGCGAACTGCCGCGAGGGCATCGAGCCGCGTCAACTCCTCCATCACCTTGTCGCCCACTCGCTCGCTCGCGACCTCCTTCTCGCCGGTCTCCTGCAACCAGCGCTCCACCCGATCGACCACCCGTTCTACCGCGTCGGTCGGTACCGGCCGCTTCACGCAGGCGTGCTCGATCCCCCGCAGGAGCTTCTCTCGCAGGTAGTCCTCCCGACGCTCGTCGCGCTTGATGATGCGGGGCAGCACCCACTCGGTGCGCTCACGAGTCGTGAACCGGCGCCCGCACTCCTCGCACTCGCGGCGGCGGCGAATCTCCTCTCCGCCACTGGCAACCCGGGTATCGACGACTCGACTCGCATCGTCACCACAGTAAGGGCAGCGCACGAACGAGCCTGCCTTCAGTCCTTCTCGGACCAGCGGCGGGTGTACAGGGGGAAGCGCCGACAGAGCATCTCCACCTCTGCGCGGATCGAATCGAGTTCCTCCACGTCACCCGGATTGTCGAGCACCCTGCGGATGAAGCTCGCAATCTCGGCCATCTCGGGCTCTCCCATCCCGCGCGTCGTGACCGCCGGCGTTCCAATACGAATGCCCGAGGTCACCATCGGCTTACGCGAATCGAAGGGAACCATGTTCTTGTTGGTGGTAATCGCCGCCCGATCGAGGGCCGTCTCCGCCATCTTCCCGGTGGTGTCACGATCGACGAGTGACAGCAGGAAGAGGTGGTTGTCGGTGCCGCCCGAAACCGCCCGGAAACCGCCGGCCATCACACCCTCACACAGCGCCTTCGCGTTCGCGACGATCTGCTGGCAGTAGGTCTTGAACTCCGGCGCCAGACTCTCCTTGAAGGCAACCGCCTTTCCGGCGATCACGTGCATCAACGGACCCCCCTGCAAGCCGGGGAAAATGGCGCTGTTGATCTTCTTCGCCCAATCCTTGTCGCACAGGATCAGGCCGCCCCGGGGCCCGCGCAGGGTCTTGTGGGTCGTGGTCGTGACGATCTGGGCGTGACCCGCCGGGCTGGGATGGACCCCGGTGGCGACGAGCCCAGCGATGTGGGCAATGTCCGCGAAGAGCACGGCGCCCACTTCGTCGGCGATTTCACGAAACTTCGCAAAGTCGATGACCCGCGAATAGGCGGTCGCACCGCACTGGATGAGCTTTGGACGATGTTCGAGCGCCAGCTTGCGCAGTTCCTCGAAGTCGATGCACTCGTCTTCTCGTGAGACGCCGTAGGCCACGATGTTGTAGGCCTTGCCCGAGAAGTTGACCGGGCTGCCGTGGGTGAGGTGCCCGCCGTGGTCGAGATTCATCGCGAGAATCGTGTCACCGTAATCGAGAGCGGCCTGGTAGACAGCGGCGTTTGCCTGCGAACCCGAATGGGGTTGGACGTTCGCGTGATCCATCCCGAAGAGTTGCTTGGCCCGAGAGATCGCGATCTCTTCGACCCCGTCGACGATCTCACAACCACCGTAGTAGCGACGCCCTGGATAGCCCTCGGCGTACTTGTTCGTGAGCACCGAGCCCATCGCTTCGAGCACGGCTTCGGAGACGAAGTTCTCCGATGCGATCAGCTCGATGGACAGGCCCTGGCGCTTCGCCTCCTTCCTCAGAAGGGCGGCGACATCTGCATCGGTCTCGTCGAGGTGAGGGGTCAGGCTTGCCACGGCGCGCATCTCCGGAGTGCCGATCAGGAAGCGAGTGCTTCCTTCAGATAGTCGATCGCGTCCCCGATGGTCTGGATCTTCTCGGCGTCTTCATCGGGGATCTCGATGTCAAACTCTTCCTCGAGGCTCATCACCAACTCGACGATGTCCAGGGAGTCGGCTCCCAGATCGTCGACGAAGGCCGCTCCGACCACGGCCTCTTCCTTCGAGACGCCGAGCTGCTCCACGATGAGACCTGTTACTCGCTCTTCCAATACCATCCGAAGAACCTCCAAGTCGATGGGGGCGTGACTCTGATTGGATCCAAACCTTCGCACAGCCTCGCCCTTTCAGGCGGTGCTGCAAGGGCCCTGCCGGAAATTAGACGCCGTCGCCCGCGAGGAAGCTGCGCACGCCCTCCACGTCCGAGAGTGAGCCGAAGTTCGCACGCTGGCTGCGTCGTTGGATTCGTGCCACCAGGCCCGAGAGGACCCGGCCGGGGCCCACTTCCAGGAAGTGATCGACCCCGAGCTGTGAGAGCTGCTGGATCATCTCGGTGAAGCGCACCGGTGCGGTGACCTGCTGCTCCAGCAGACCCGGAACCCGGGCACCGCTGTGATTCGGAAGAGCCTCGACGTTCGTGACCACCGGCGGCACGGGGTCAGCGAAGCGAATCGACTTCAGCTCGACGGCAAGCTGCTCGGCGGCGGGCGCCATCAACGCGCAGTGGAACGGCGCCGATACCTCCAGGGGAACCGTGCGTTTCGCGCCCAGCTCCAGGGCCCGCTTGCCGGCGAGTTCGACGGCGCCCGCGGCACCGGCGATGACGGTCTGCTGGGGGGAGTTGTAGTTGGCGGGTGTCACCACCTCGCCGGTGGCCTTCGCGGCCTCGCGACAGGCAACGTCGATCTCGTCCGGACTCGAGCCCAGGACGGCCACCATCGCTCCCGATCCCGTCGGAACCGCCTGCTGCATGAAGCGCCCGCGTGCGTGCACGAGCGACACCGCGTCCTCGAATGTGAGGGATCCCGCGGCCACCAACGCCGAGTACTCGCCGAGGCTGTGCCCAGCGACGAAGGCGGGTGCCAGATCGGGCACCTGCTCCTGCAGGCAGCGGTACAGGGCGATGCAGCTGGTGAGGATCGCCGGCTGCTGAATCTCGGTCGGAACCAGGTCGTCCGCCGGACCCTCGAAGCAGAGTCGCGACAGCGAGAAGCCGAGCGTCTCGTCCGCGGCGACAAACACGTCGCGGGCGGCCTCGGACGCTTCGTAGACGTCGCGCCCCATCCCGACTTCCTGCGATCCCTGACCAGGGAAGAGAAGAGCCAGCACCGTAGCCACCTAGTCTTCGTCGGTCTCGATGATCGTACGGCCGCGATAGCTCCCGCAATTCGGGCACACGCGGTGGGGCAGCTTGGGCGCGCTGCACTGGGGGCAGATGCTCAGGCCGGGCGGCGTCAGCGAATCGTGGCTTCGCCGCTTGTCCCGCTTCGCCTTCGAGGTCCGTTGCTTGGGAACGGCCATTTCGAGGTTCCTCCTTCAGTCACGCGTTCCACCGTCCCGAAGCGCGGCCAGAACCGCGAACGGAGACGGGGGCTTGAGTTCTTCTTCGCAACCGCAATCCTCCAGATTGCGGTCGATCCCGCAGCGCGGGCAGAGTCCCTTGCACTCCTGGTTGCACAACGGCTGGATCGGCAGCGCCAGGTAGATCAGCTCCGTGAAGAAGGTGTCGAGGCCCACTTCCGGACCGCGGTACCAGCCGAGCTCTAGATCGTCCCCCAGGCACATCCCGTCCCGCTCGAGGGCCAGGACAGCCTCCGGATCCGGGGGCTGTCGCTCGCCTGCTGGCTCCAACACCAACCGGAAGCGTTCAGAGAGCGCGTGACGATAGCGCTGCAGGCAGCGACCGCACTCCACCGCGATGGCCCCCCCGAAGCTCCCCGCGAGGAAGACCGTCTCGCCGGACTTGTAGACCTCGCTCACGAAGCGGAACGGCCCCTCGACCGCGCAGCCGAGCGCTCGGCCCGGGATCACCTGCTCCTGCCACCAGGCGGGGGAGGCCTCGAACTCGCGAGGCCTCGGGGTCGATTCGAGTCGGTCGACGAGGAGCTTCATCCGGCTGTTTCCAGGCTTGATTGGGGGTGGGGAGCACCAAAGCTAGCGTATGCTCCGCGGCCGATGTCGGTGTCACCGCCCGTCCGCGTCCGCTTCGCGCCGAGCCCCACGGGGTTCCTCCACATCGGCAACGCCCGCACGGCACTCTTCAACTGGGCGTTCGCCCGGCGCCACGGCGGCACCCACGTCCTCCGGATCGAGGACACCGATCGCGACCGCTCGAGCGACGAGGCCGAGCAACTGGTCCTGACCGGTCTCGAGTGGTTGGGGATCGACTGGGACGAGGGCCCGTACCGCCAGAGCGAGCGAGGGGCGCGACACCGGGAAGTCGTCGAGCAACTCCTCGACACGGGTCACGCCTATCGCTGCGTGTGTACGAAGGAGCAGCTCGAGCAGCGCCGGCAACAGACGATCGACGCGGGTGGTAAGTGGACCTATGACGGCCTGTGTCGAGATCGGGACCACGGGCCGGACTGCGGCGAGCACACGGTCCGCCTGCGCCTCCCCGAGTCCGGCGCGCTCGCGTGGAACGACCTCGTGTTCGGACCCAGCAGCCAGGACGCCCGCGAGATCGGCGATCGCATCATCCGCCGCGCCGACGGCACCGCGCTCTATCACGTAGCCGTCGTGGCCGACGACCTCGACATGAAGATCAGCCACGTGATCCGCGGCGCCGATCATCAGCCGAACACGCCGTTCCACATCGCGCTCTACCGGGCGCTCGACGCCGAGCCACCCCTGTACGCCCACGTACCGTTGATCCTCGCGGCGTCTGGCAAGAAGCTCTCCAAGCGGCGCGACCGGGCGTCCATCGAGCGGTTCCGCGACGAGGGAATCGTCGCGGACGCGCTGCGCAACTGGATCGTCCGGCTCGGCTGGTCCCACGGCGACCAGGAGGTGTTCTCGCGGGACGAGATCGCGGAACTCTTCGATCTCGAGGGGGTCGGTCGTTCCGGCGCGCAAGCCGACACCGAAAAGCTCGCCTGGCTGAACCATCACTACATCCAGACGCTGCCGAGCGACGAACTTCAGGACTGCCTCGAACCGTTCCTGGCCGCCGCAGTCGGAGCACCGGCGGCAACGAGCCCCGGACTCGACGCACTCATCGACCTCAACCGCCAGCGCAGCAAGACCCTCGTCGAGCTGGCAGAGCACAGCGCCTGGCTGGTCCGCGAGTCCGTCGTGCTGGACGAGAAGGCGGCGCGCAAGTTCCTCGATCCCGATGCGGGCGAACTCTTGGGGGAACTCGCGAAGCGGCTCTCGCAGCTGGAATCCTGGGACGACGCCGGCTTGAGCCAGCTGTTCGAAACGTTGTGCGGCGAGCGCGACATCAAGATGGGCAAGCTCGCCCAGCCGGTGCGCGTGGCGCTCACCGGCGGGACCGTGTCACCTGGCATCTACGAAACGCTGGGAGTCGTGGGGCGTGAGCTGAGCCTGACCCGGATCCAGGACGCGGCCGAGCGCGCCGTCCGCGGTGAGTTTGGCTAGGCTGCCTCGCGAAGACTCGTTCCCCGGTCGTCTAATGGCAGGACAGCGGACTCTGAATCCGCGAATCGAGGTTCAAATCCTCGCTGGGGAACCATTGCTGCGGACTGCTGTGTCGATTCTCGAGATACGCGACTAGAAGAGCAAGTTCGTGGGCGGAAACAGCAGCGCGAGCAAGGCGCCGGCGGCAATCGCGGGACCGAAGCCAAAGGGCGCGTTCAGCTTCCGCGTCAGCGCCGCGTAGGCCAGGCCGAGCGCGAGACCGAGCAACGACGCGGTCACGATCGTCTCGAGCACGCCCCACGGGCCCAGGAAGGCACCGATCATCGCGAGCAGCTTCACGTCGCCGAGTCCCATGCCCGGGAACCACAGCCAGTAGTCGGCGCTCGAGGGCTTGGGAACCTCCGCCCCCTCCCCCGGCCAGTGTTCGAAGCTGCGTCCCAGGGCGACCGAGACGCGCGCGTGCAGGAATGCGACGCTCCACAGCAGCCCGCCTCCGAGCAGGGCACCCAAGCCGCTCTCGGCGAGCGCGCCGAGATACGCGGCCCCCAGCGCCCAGCTCGCCAGCGGCGCTAGCAGCAGGCCACAGGCCAGTCCGCCCAGGGAGATCTCGTCCGGGATCAACTGGCGGTCGAAGTCGATCAGCGCGGCTGTGATCAACCCGGCTGCGAAGAGCGCGTAGAGGGGCATGAGCCAGCCGGCGCCGAAGCGCCACGCGATGAGCGCGAACACCAGGCCGGTCAACAACTCGACGCTCGGGTAGCGGTACGAGATCGCGAGACGGCAGTGGCGGCAGCGTGCCCGTAGCACCAGAAACGAAAGGACGGGGACGTTGTCGTACCAGGCGATGGGCGCCTCGCAGCCCGGGCAGTGAGACCCGGGCGAGACGATCGACTGTCCTTCCGGCAACCGAAAGATGACCACGTTCAGGAACGAGCCAATTACGAGCCCGAAGAGGAACGCAAACCCGATCCAGAAGGCCGGGTCGACTGTGGTCGCCACGGAACGCCCCCCAACCCGCTCACCAGCGGGGCTTCGGCTTCAGCCTAGCGGAAGTCGCGACGCGCGAAGAGATAGCTTGCGAGGGCCAGCACGAGCGCCGCGTA
>JAYGDB010000058.1:0-8933 GCA_046583095.1 Myxococcota bacterium
AAAGATCGATCTAAGCGACGTGAGCCTCTTCTCCGACGGCGCCCCGCACGAGGCCTTTCGTCTTCTCCGACACAAACAGCCAATCTATTGGAACGAGCAGTCGGATGGCTCGGGGTTCTGGGCAATCACTCGCCACGCTGACGTACTCGCGGTGAGTCGTGACTCAGAAACTTTCTCGAACGAGCGCCACGGCATCATGATGTACGACGAGTCGTTCGAAACCAGTGGGCGCGAGCGCACGATGCTGGAGATGGATGCACCACGGCACACCCGACTGCGTGCACTTGTCAGCCGCGGCATGAAACCCCGCAAGGTCCTCGCACTCGAACGTTTCGCACGACAGGAGTTCTCCGCGCGACTCGACGAGTGCCTGGAATCGGGTGACTGTGACTTCGTGAGCGACGTTGCGGGGCAGCTTCCGGTTCAAGTGATCTGCGAGATGATGGGGGTCCCCGAGAGCGATCGGCACCATCTCGGTCGACTTGCCCACCGGATCCAGGGATTCGACGACCCCGAGCTTGGAGGCGGAAGTGGAGGAGAAAATTCCGACGCGATCCAGGAAATGTCGCGCTACGCCCTCGACCTCGCAACGAACCGTCGGCGCACACCAAAGCAGGACATCGCCACGGATATCCTACAAGCCAAAATCGAAGGCTACGCGATGGACGACGCCGCCTTCGCCGCCTTCTTCCTCTTGCTCATAACAGCGGGGATCGAAACGACCAAGGCCTCTATTGCAGGCGGGATGCTGGCCCTAACAGAAGATCCCCATCAATGGTCCGAACTGCAAGAAGACCCACGCCTACTCGTCACCGCGATCGAAGAGATGATTCGTTGGACCACCCCAATCCATCATTTCAGGCGGACTGCAATGCGAGACACCCGGATCGCGGGCCAGTCGATTCGCGAACACGACCGAGTCGTCGTCTGGTACTCGTCCGCCAATCGAGACGAATCGGTATTCGATAAGCCCTTCTCGTTCGATATTACCCGTAGCCCGAATGACCATCTCGCTTTTGGCTTCGGAAGCCACTATTGCCTCGGAGCCAACTTGGCTCGCCTCGAAATGCGCGTCGTGTTCGAGGAGCTGATCGCACGGGGTGTCGAGGTCGATCGCCGAGGAAACGTCGACTACATGCTTTCGAGTTTTACGAACTCGCTCAAGCGAATGCCAGTTTCGATGCGGGCTACGCGCTGAGCATTCACCTGCTTTCGTCACCGCCGACGGACTTCGGCCTGCTCTCGAGAGCCCCGGTGTCCCCTCTTTAGCCTGTATCCTGCATGGCTCTACATGGGCAAGGGTGCACCCTGGGCCTTTGAAATTCTTATCCGCCTGACGCTCTCCTTTTCAGTAGCTCGCAGGAAGGCATCTAGCTATTTGATCATCAGTCCTTCAATTCCACCAGGATTTCGTGATAGGCCTTGGCCCCTACGTTACGCGCGCGTTCGACGCCTCCCTTTTCGATCCAGAAGTGCTGGCCAGGGACGACGTCCGCCTCCAGATATTCTGCGTACTCGCCTTGACTGGACTCGTCCGGCACGACGGCCATCCGATCCCCCTCGATTTGCACGAGGACATAGTCGAGCGCATGTCGATGGAGATTTCCGGTCTCGCCAGGTTCGAGCTTGAACTCCCAGATTCGAACGCGCTCGTTTTCGAAGAGCACCTTCGAACCCACCCGATCCATTTCCGAGTCGACACCTTCATCGACTCCGTTCGAAGACTCGTTCTCCGATCCCTCACTCATCATCGTACTCCCCTGGTTTATTCGACGGTGCCGACATGATCTCTTGTACGAGCAAGGCCCGCTGGACCTGACCCGTGGCTGCGGTCCGTGGAAGTCGCTCACGAACTTCGACCCGTCGCGGATGCTTGTACCCGGCGAGCCGTCCATCACAGTGTTTCTGCAGGTCCGCGAGTGAGGGCGCGCTGTCTTCAGCGGGCACGAGGACAGCGCAAACGATCTCACCCCAATCGGCATCGGGCAGTCCTACGACCGCCACTTCGTCGATGCCCGGGAGATTGGCGAGCACGTCTTCGACCTCCCCCGGCGAAACGCTCTCTCCACCTGTTCGAATGATCTCCTTCTTGCGACCCACGATCGATAGGAATCCGTCTGCGTCGAACGCGCCGAGATCGCCCGTATAGAAGAAGCCGTCGCGAAGCGCTGTCGCGGTCGATTCTGGATCGCCGAAGTACTCGTCCATGAGATACGGGCTACGGACACAGACTTCACCGTCGTCGGCGAGCCGAATCTCTCCGCCCGGCGCGGCGCGGCCAACGCTCCCGTATCGGTCGAGCACGTCGGCATCCGCGAGCACCGTGGCAGAACCCGTCTCGGTCGAACCGTAGAAGATGCGAAGCGACGCGGTCGGGAAGTGCTGCTTCAGACTTCGTACGAGTTCGATCGGCGTCGCGGAAGTACCGGTGTCGATTTCATCCAGGCTCGAGAGGTCGTATGCGTCGAGGTCGGCCTCGAGGATTCGTCGCCAGACCGCGGGAATGCAATAGAGCCGATTGGCTCGACGACGTTCGACCGCAGCGAGCAGCACTTCGGCGGTCGCTCTTGGCACGATGACGATCTCGCCGCGCGTTTGCCATGCGGCGAGCGCTAGGGTGAAGGGCGCCATGTGGAAGAGAGGGAACATGCAGACCGAGATCTCGGGACGATCGCGAAACACGCCTTGGAAAGTACGCAGGTAATTGGCGCGGTGAGACAGTACGACGCCCTTCGGCCGTCCCGTGCTGCCGCTCGTGAAGAACAACATGTGGGGATCGGTCTCTTCGAGTTCTGGATCCTCGTAGGGTTCTGGATGAACGAGTTCCGGTTCGACCTCGATGTCTCGCGCAATACTTCGCGCGCCGATCGACTGCGCGACCGACTCGCCAACATCGCTCTTCTGATCGTCGACGATCAAGAACCCGGGTTTCGCGACGCTCGCGACATCGATCGCCTCTTGGGGAGTGAATGCGGAATTCAGTGGAGCAAAGACTGCGCCGAGTCGTGAGAGTCCGGCGAAGAGCGACAGGACCTCCAGGTCCGCGTCCATCCAACCCACGACACGATCTCCGCGTCGCACGCCCTCGGCATGCAGTCGCCACGCCCAGCGGTCGGCTGCGCGGTCGAGTTCCGCGTGGGTGATGGTCTCGTCTTCAAGGGAAGCGGCGACACGTGTGGGCACGGCAGCCGCGTTCGTGCGCAGCAGATGGCCAATCAAAAGCGACCCGCTGCTTCCCTTCATGGCTCTGCCCTTCCTCGCGCAGCATTTGCCGCAGATCGCCGCTGGGCGCGGACCAGGACACTCTACGCCCATGGGCGGCCGGCGCACGGGCGCACGGTTGCCCGATCATTCCATCGAGAATACTATTCTGTATATGCAGAACAAGGATCTGATGACTGAGAACTTGACTCCTACCGCAATTTCCCAGCCTACTCACGCCTCTCGCGCAGTCGAGCGCACGCTGGCTCGACAGCGCGCTGCCTACGAATCCGAGGTGCGCCGACTCGTCGAAGCGACACTCGTCTTGATCGAGCGGACCGGTCATCTGGAGCCCACGGTCAGCGCGATCCTGCGAGAGTCCGGACTCAGCAACCAGGCGTTCTACAAGCATTTTCGCTCCAAGGACGAGCTCTTCGTCGCCGTCCTCGACGAAGGCATGCGAATTCTGGCGAGCTACCTCGACCACCGGATGCGGGCCGAAAGCGAGCCGACCGCGCGTGTTCGCGCATGGATCCGCGGACTCCTCGAGCAAGCGCTCAACCCGGAAGCGGCTGCGGCCACACGACCCTTCACACTCTCGCGGGATCAGTTGGCAACCCGCTTTCCGGATGAGGTCGCCGAATCGGAACGCCAGTTGACCGGCCTCGTCGCGGCGGCCATTCGCGAGGGCCAAGCCGCGGGCGACCTCGCCACGACGACGCCCGAGCGAGATGCGGAATCGCTCTACCACCTGGCGATGGGTTGGATCCACGCGCGACTGCGAGAACCCGAGCCGCCCGACCGAGACGACGCCGATCGCCTGATCGAATTCGCAATGGCCGGACTGCTTCGCCTCGCCACCGCACGGTCCTGACGCGCAGGAGTTGATCGTTGGAACACGAAATCACCATCACCGGGATCGGCGGCCAGGGCATACAGCTGGCTGGTCAGATCCTTGCGCGCGCCGCGATCGCCGAAGATCGCGAGGTCATGATGTTAGGCACCTACGGCGGAACGATGCGAGGCGGAAATACGGAGTCCACGATCATCATCGGCGACGGTCCCCTCATCAGCCCGCCGATCGTTTCCCGTGTGGGAACGGCGCTCGTCATGCATCACCAATTCTGGACGACGACCCAGGCGAAACTTCGCCCACGAGCACTCGTCATGATCAACTCGAGCCTCTTCGAGGGGGAACTCGATCGAGCGTCTCATCGCGTCGTCGACATTCCAGCGACACAGCTGGCCGCGGATGCGGGCTCACCACTCGCCGCTTCTCTCGTTCTGCTCGGGGCCTACACGAGGGTCACGGCAATCGTCGGCCTCACTGCACTCACGCAAGGCCTTCGCGAATCGCTGCCGAGCTATCGCGCTCAGCACCTTCCGCTGAACGAGAAAGCCCTGCGGCTCGGATACGACCAATCGCCGTCGAGGAGCCTTCCGGCCTGGTCCGTGGACGCGGAGGCCGAAGCCAATCTCGGTTCCGCAGCCCGACCATCCGGCCCGTCTCCACACGCCCATGAAGCCAAACCATGAGCATCGTGTCGCGTGGCACCGTGCGCATTGCGACCGAACGCTGCAAGGGCTGCGAACTCTGCATCCCCGCCTGCAAGCCGAATGTGCTTCGGATGTCGACTCGGAGAAACGAACAGGGCCTGGCCTATCCGGAACTGCTCCCCGGCTGCACCGGATGCAACGCTTGTCTGCTCGTCTGTCCCGATTTCTGTTTCGAGGTCTATCAATTCGATGAACCCATCATTCACGATGGGGTCGTAAAGGAAGCCAACCCATGAGCCGTCGCCTGATGGAGGGTTCCGAAGCGATTGCACACGCCGCCATCGCTGCAAATTGTCGCTTCTTTGCGGGCTACCCGATGACGCCGTTTACGGAGCTGCTCGAGAGCTTTGCGAAACTCCTCCCCGCACACGATGGCGTCTGCATCAACGCGGAAAGCGAGATCGAAGCGATCGGCATGGCCTGGGGCGCGGCGGCGACCGGTGCGCGGGCCGCCACGGGTTCGACCGGCCAGGGTCTCGCTCTCATGCAGGAATCTCTGTCGGAGATCTCGCGAGCCAGTGTGCCATTGGTCATCTTCAACATGGCCCGCGGCCAGGGTGACTACTACCAGGCCACTCGCGGCGGGGGTCACGGCGACTATCGATTGATGGTGCTCGCTCCCGTCGACGCGGAAGAGGCCGTAGAACTCACACAGCTGGCCTTCCATCTGGCCGATCAGTGGCGACATCCGGTGCTGGTCTACGGCGACTATCTACTCGCTCACACGAGTCAGGCCGTCGAGATCACGCCCTCGAAGTTCGGCGAGCTTCCCGACAAGGATTGGGCAGTCGACGGCTCGCTCGGGGGAACCGGGCGCTCGCGCAATGTCAACTCGATCGGCATGCGTAAGGGCGAAAAGGGGATCGATCCCGAGGTGTTCTGGGGAGAGCTCCAGGAAAAGACCGAGCGCATCGCGGCGACCGAAGCACGCTTCGAAGCGGAGGGCTGTGAGGACGCTGAGATCGTCATCGTCGCCTTTGGCACCCTCGCCCGCTTCGCTCGCTATGTGGTCCGCGAGTTGCGCACCGAGGGCGTGCGCGTCGGGTTGTTCCGTCCGATTACGCTCTGGCCCTTTCCATCCGAGGCGCTGGCCGCGGCGACGACGGGAGCACGACGTGTGGCCGTGCTGGAACAGAATGCCGGACAGATGATCGACGATGTGCAGCTTTCCATCTTGGGCCGCGTTCCGGTGGTTTCGATCGGGGGCATCTCCACCGATGCCGCCGGATTCGGAATCGGGCCGCTGCTCGACGCGAAGGTCATTCGCGGTCGAGTCGAGGGTGTCTTGAAGGAGGCGGCAGCATGAGCGACCAATCGGATCTTCAGGTTCTGGAAACGACGAACCCGCCGTCGCAGCCGGCGCGACAGACCGGCGAGTTCCATCCTGGACTTCAGCTCACGACCGATCACGATCTATGTCCGGGCTGCGGCGAACCGATCGCGCTGCGAATCCTGCTCGAATGTATCGAGGAACTCGGTCTCGCCGAGCGCTCGATCGGGGTGATTGGAATCGGCTGTTACACGGCGCTGACTTCGATGATCGACGTCGACCTGATCCAGGCGCTCCACGGCCGCGCACCGTCGGTTGCGACGGGGGCGAAACGCATGCAGCCGAACAACCTTCTTTTTACGCTCCAGGGCGATGGCGACATGGTGAACGAGGGTCTCCAAGAGGTTCTTCACACGGCGGCGCGAGGAGAACGCGTCACCTGCATCCTGCTCAACAATGGTGTCTTCGGAGAAACCGGGGGCCACATGACGGCCACCACCGTTCTCGGCCAACGCACGAAGAACACGATCGAGGGCCGCGACGCCGACTATCACGGTCACCCCATTCTGATCACCGATCTCATCGCACAACTCGGCGGAACGGGATTTGCCGCTCGCGGTTCGGTTCACGACGCCGCAGCGATCGGGCGAACCCGGCGCCACGTCATGCGCGCCTTCGAGAACCAGATGCGCGGCGATGGCTTTTCGTTCGTCGAAATCTTGACCATGTGTCCGACCGGATGGTTCATTCCCACGGCCGAGGGGCCCGACTATCTGAACGACGTCATGGCGCCCATCCATCGCCTGGGAGAACTCAAGGCAGGCGGCATCCTGATGGACGCGGATCCCAACGAGGCTCTGCCCGGCCGCGCCGAGTCGACGCCATGAGCCACCGATGGCTATGCGTCTTGTCGCTGAGTCTCGGACTCGGTTGCGCCTCCTGGGAAGCCGAGCACAGTGTCACGATCGAAGCGCCTCCGGAGACGGTCTGGAAGATCCTGATCGACCTCCCGAGTTACACCGAGTGGAACAGTTATTCACCGAGTGCTGTGGGATCGATTCGCGAAGGGGGCGTCGTCACGATCGAAGCACGACTTGGCGAGGAGATCCGCGTCGTCGACAATCGGGTCACGAGATTCGATCCGGAGCGCGCGCTCTGTTGGCATTCGATGAATTGGTTCGAGCATCTGGCACGCGGGACGCGCTGCCGTTTTCTCGAGCCCGTCGGCATGAATTTCACCCTCTTCCGCCATCATGAAATCATGGAAGGGCCGCTGGCCTGGCTGATCGAAAAGATCTACCGACCGCGCATCGAGGCCGGCCTCGCACAGATGAACGGAGACTTGAAGCGTGCGGCGGAAGGCGCCGCGCAATGATCCGGTCACGGACGCTGTCCTCCATCGACTCCATGAACCCCGCGCTCGTTCAGCTACTGCATGTCCCGGTCCTTCATTGGCTCGCGAGCCCCGGTCTGGCGACGATCAGCCTACGCGGTCGGCGCAGCGGGAAGTTCTTCCGATTCCCCGTTGGCTATCACGATCAAAGGGACGCAGTCGTCGTCTTGATCTCCGACGCGAAGGGTCGCCAGTGGTGGCGCAATTTCCAATCACCGTGGCCGGCGACTCTGCGGGTCCGAGGTCGTTCGAGGGAAATGATCGGTGACGTTCTCGAACCGGGATCCCCAGAGTTTGCCAGTCGAGTAGGCGGCTTCTTCGCGCGCGCCGCCTTCATCCCCAGGATGTTCGGCGTCGAATTCGATCCCGCTGTTGGTCTCAGCCACGAACAAATGAAGGCTCTGGGGGAGACCGCAGCAGTGGTGCGGTTTCGCGTGGTCCAATCCTGATGTGGTTCGAGCTTCAGCCCGTCGAACTCGATTTCCTCGACTCCGCCCCGCGCCGATGGGTCGTAAAAGCACGTTTGAACGCGCCTCGCGCTGCAGTCTGGGACGCCTTCGTTGATCCGGGGACATGGTGTCATTGGTTTCCTGACGTCCTCGAGGCGAGTTATCCCGGAAGTACGCCTCCGCATGGCGTCGGGACACGCCGCTTCTCCCACGTCGGTCGTCAATACTACGAGGAAACCATGTTGGCCTGGGACGAGGGCATCCGCTGGGCCTACCGGATCGATCGCACGACACTTCCGGTATCGAGCGCGCATGTCGAGTGTACGGAGTTCGAGGACGACGGGACCGGAACGCTATTGCGCTGGACGCTTGCGGCGAAACCTCGGTTGATGCTTCGACTCACCGGTCCCTTCATGGAGGGAACGCTGCAGCGCTTGCTCGCGCGGGCGGCTCGAAATCTCGATCGCCATCTGGGCAGGTGAGCGCTCGACTTCGAGTCCATCCCAGGTGATCTCGGCGCGTCCCGTGATCTGAAGCATTCCGCCCGAGGCGAGTGGACAGGAAAAATAAGCCCCGAATTCGCTAGGCGCGATTGACATAACACCACCACTCGGACGTAATCCGAAAGTCTCGCTTAGACTTCCCATCCTTCCTACCCATTACATGGCTGGATCCAGGCGTAGAATGTCCCGCGGTGGTGGAAATCCCATCACGAACAGAAACCTTAGGGGCAGGGGATGTTCGACTGCCACCCGCTCGAACTCTTTCCCTTCCACCGGTACCGCAAGATAGTCGGCCACGACACCATCGATCTCGACGCTCACATTGGGATTCTCGAGCGCGCGCTTGTACCAGCCTCGCGGCCAGTGGTGCGCAGAAACGTACAGCTTTCCATCTGTTTCGAATCGCGCCAGCCGCCGCTCGCGGGAAACGCCCGAGTCATCCGTCGTCGTGATGACGAGCATCGGGAGCCCCGTGTTCCCGAGCTCGGGTTGGTACAGCCCTAGAAAGAGCGTCTCGAACGCCACAACGAAGGCGACATAGACTGCGAAAGTCACTCCAA
>JAYGDB010000060.1:0-35516 GCA_046583095.1 Myxococcota bacterium
CGACCACCACCGATCCGGCGCTGATCGGGCTCAGCTCTCCAATCGTTCTGGTCCCAGAGCCCACCACGGCGATGCTGATGGGCCTTGGCATCCTCGGTCTCGGGCTGGCAGGTCGCCGCCGAGCCTAGGCTCGACCCACAGCGAGCTTCCGAGGGCCCGCTGCGGCCGGCTCGGTTAGCAGCACGTGGAAGCTGCAGAGCCCCGGTGGTCTCGCCAGGGTCGTCCCTCGCGGTAACTCCCGCGCTGGGCGGCTTCGCGGAGCGTTGCCGGGACGTCGATGACGCGGGGGCCGGACCGCTCGACCCACAGCGACGCCCCCTGGCCTTCGGCGAGATCCCGCTCGCGGTCGCCATCGAATGCGAGCAGGCCCGGCCCGGTCAGTTCGACTCGTTCGCCGAGCTTCAGCTCTCGAGAGTCGATCACGCCGAGCTCGGTGTAGAGACCGGGAGAGATCGGAACCAACAGGGGCCCGCCCCCCTCTCCGCAGGCGACGGCTACGCCACGATCATCGGCTTCGGTGGTGGGATGCAGGAGTCCGGCGATCGGCGAAATTCCGACCGCGCACGGCTCCGCCCGGGAGACGACGATGCGTCGGATCTTGGCGGGCTCATAGGGGAGGCGGTTGCCGGTGCTGTCCTCGACCAGGTGCACTGCGTCGATCAGCGCAAGATCGTCCGGCTCGCCGTCGATCGCGATCCGGACGACCTTCGCTCTGTGACTGACGGCCTCGAGAGGCACTCGGCCCGAGGCCACCAACCCCGCGGCCGCCCCGGCCATGGTGGCTTCGACCCGGCTCGGAAACACGTTGTTGGTTCCGGTCGAGATCGACACGAGCGGTGCGTCGGGCCAGCTCTTCGCAATCTGGCGATTGGTGCCATCCCCGCCGAGAACGACCAGGACCCGACAACCGCGCTCGCGCATCGCCTCGACGCTGGCAGGCGTGTCGCGCGGGTGGCAGCGGGTGCTGAGATCGAGCATCTGTACGTCGATATCCACGCCGAGGGCCTCGACCGCGGAGTCGGCGATTCGAAATGGATCGCTGACGAGCACGACCTGTTCGGCCCCGGCCGCCGCGGCGCCGACGATGATCCGCTGCACCTGGTTGCGCTTGTCCTCGGGCGTCGAGGTTCCGGCGCGGGCGGCGAGTCGGCGGACGTCTCGCCCGGACACGGGGTTGACGATGATACCGATAGGGCAGGGCGACGAGTCGGTCTGGGGCATGCTGCGAGATTAGGGCGAATGCGACCGAAGTGGCGAGTTGTTACACACTCGCGATGGTGCAGATCGAACGCCAGGGGCACGGCTGGTGGCCCTACCTCGCCCCATATCTCTCGTTCCTGGCGATCGTAGAAACGGTACGGCGCCTGCCGGACGACTGGGCGCCGATCGGCCTGCTGCTCAAGCCCGCCGTCCCCGGCCTGCTGATGCTCTACTACTTCTCGCGCGGCGCGTACCCGGAGTTGCGCGGCATCGCGCTCGGTCTTCGCAAGCGCGCACTCGACGTGGGGGTCGGGGTTGCGCTCGCGGGCCTGTGGATGCTGCCCTTCGTGCTGGTCGAGGGGCTGCGCCCCGCACAACCGGACGTCTTCGATCCCGAGCAACTCGGCGCGCAGGCGGTAGCGGGGGTGCTCGGTCTGCGGATGCTCGGCTACGCACTGGTCACACCGTTCTTCGAAGAACTCTTCATCCGCAGCTTCGTGATGCGCTACGCCGAGGTCTTCCATGCGCGCGGTGACTTTCGGAAGATCCCGCTTGCGCTCTTCGGCTGGAGGAGCTTCGTGGCCACGGTCGTCGTCTTCACGCTCGCCCATGTCCCGTGGCAGTGGGCAGTGGCCGTCCCCTGGGTCGTCCTCACGAACCTCTGGTTCTACTACCGCAAGGACCTCTACGCGGTGATCCTCGTCCACGCGGCGACGAACGCGACGCTCCTCGCGGCCGTCAGCCTCTGGAGCGGCGTTCTCACGGACGCGAGCGGGAAGCCGGTCTCGCTCTGGTTCTTGGTCTGACCCGAGCCCGGGTCGAGCCCAACGAAGCGGACAAGCAGCTTCAGGCAGCTCCTCGGTGCGCCTGGCGGATGCGCTGGGCAAGCGCGGTCAACTCGATCAGAGCTTCCTCGCTCGCCGGGGCGTTGCTTTCGCGGCACACCGAAGCAGCCGCCCGCGAGAGCGAGGCCAGGAGCGGGTAGCCGAGTTGCTCCGCGTCGTCGCCGATCTCGCCGCATTGCTCAGCCAGTTGGCCGAAGTTGGCCGTGGAATGCAGGTCCTGGAGTCGGTCGACCCGCTCGGCCAGTGCTAGCACGAAGTCGCTGACCGCTTCGTGGAGCTCGACCTCGCCCTCGAGAATCGAGTAGATCGGTTTTCCGACGGGCCGCATGCCAGCCGTATCGGAGTCACAGAGGTCGGGCTGAAGATCCGAGCGGCGCCGGCCCGGTCGATCGGATCAGCGGAGGTCCGTCATATACAGTGGAAACGAGATCTTTGTGCCGTCTCTTGCCGTGAGCTGTAGCAGCATCTTTCGGGGGCTCTCGAACGGGGCCAGCAGGCGGCTCTCGTCCGAGCCTGGCTCGAGGGTACGGAGCCAGGCACTTCCGCCGCGAAAGTCCACGGCTTGCGCCGCACTCGGAGGCTGCGTGACGGGCTGGAGCTGGAGCCCGCCTGCCGCGATCCGGAATTCGAAGCCCCGCTTGCGACGCAGCGCCTCCCGGAAGTCCCGCCGAGCGGTATCGCTGCCGCGGGAGGTCGGGAGATGGATCTCAAGCGATCCGGTCACGTTCGGAACGTCGCCGGACAGGTCGCCAAAGCAGCGCGATGCGTTGTCGACTTCCAGATCGGTGAAGACGATGCGGTTCACACGAGGCCGTTGCCGCGCAGGCCCCGGAGCGATCATCACTCGTCGGATCCCGCGCACCAGCTTGCCGTCCAGCTTACAGACCAACGGGGATGCGAAGCGCCCACGAGACCAGTCGAGGGCCATGTCGGCGAGGGTCACGTTTCTCGGAGCACCGATCATTTGCGCCTGCCCGGGTTGCGCGGCGGCGAGCAGAAGGGCAAGCACGAGAACGGAAGCCGACTTCGACACGGCGCGCAGGATATCACTGGCCCGAGCGCTTGACATGGATCGGGGCGCTAGTGCAGGATGCGGCCGATGCACTGCTCTGCGTGCAACGCCGAGACGTCGCTGTCTGCCGGAGAGCGCATCGGCTTCCGAGACGACTGCAGCCGGTGCGGCAGCGACCTGCATACCTGCAAGAACTGCGTGCACCACGACGCCACCGCCTACAACGAGTGCCGAGAGCCGAACAGCGAACGCGTCTCCGATCGAGAGCGCGCCAATCGCTGCGACTACTTCAGCCCATCCGAACGGGAAGGCGGCTCCGATGACTCGCAAAAAGGAGCGCTCTCCGAGCTGGACGCTCTCTTCAAGAAGTAGTCGCTGGGGCTTCAAGAAGTCCTGTAGATCGCCCGATAGGGGGAGCGATGGTCGACCGCCACATCAAGGACACCTGGTCCGTCTTCAAGATCATGGGCGAATTCGTGGAGGGGTTCGAAGCCCTGCGCGATACCTGGCCCTCCGTCTCCATCTTCGGAGGGGCGCGCATGCGCAAGGCCAGCCCCTACTACCGGGACGCGAGCCGGCTGTCCGAGCTTCTCGCGAGCCGCGGCTATTCGATCCTCACCGGCGGCGGGCCCGGCATCATGGAGGCGGCGAATCGGGGCGCCCAGAAAGGCGGCGGCGAATCGATCGGCCTGTCCATCAACCTGCCCCAAGAGCAGGGGACGAACCGTTATGTCGGAACTGCGGTCGGGTTCAACTACTTCTTTGCCCGCAAGGTGATGTTCGTCAAGTACGCCTGCGGGATCGTCGGGATGCCCGGTGGCTTCGGAACTCTCGACGAGATCTTCGAAGCCCTCACGCTGGTGCAGACGAAGAAGATCCGAAACGTCCCGGTGGTGCTGTTCGGAAGCAGTTTCTGGGAGGGCCTGGTGGACTGGCTGTCCTCGCAGGTGGTCGAAGCGCGATTGCTGTCCCGGCGAGACCTGAGCCTGTTTCACGTGACCGACGATCCGGAAGAGGCAGCCGACATCATCGATCGGCACTACCGGCGGCGGCGGCGAGGCGGGCAAGACCCTCTCGAGGACGGCCACGACCTGCCCTGATCAGGCCAGCTTCAGCGACCACGCAACGGCGGCAAGCCAGGCCACTCCACACCCGAGCAAGACCGGCGAGCGGAGGACGAGATCCACCGGTGATCCTCCCTCGTTCTTCACGTGGACGAGTCGCAGGTACTCGAGGACCACGAAGACCACGAGGGGAAGCGATGCGAACTCGCGACCCGGCACCAGGACCGCTGCCTCGAGACAGTAGAGCGCGTACGCGATCAACGTCATGCCCGCGGTAATCCCCATCGCCTGGTCGAGGTAGGCGCGGTTGTAGCCGTCGAGAACGGGCCGGTGGTCGGTATTCAGCCCTTGGCTGATGTCGGCTCGACGTTTCGCAAGCGAGAGGAAGAGGGCCAGCGTCGTGGTGCACAGGAGCAGCCAGTTGCTGGGAAGCACTCCGACCAGCACGCACCCCAGGGTCACGCGAAGCACGTAGTAGGACGCGAGCAGGAAGACGTCTAGGAGTGGGACGTGCTTGCCCCCGAGGCTGTAGGCGACGTTCAGCAAGATGTAGGTGACGACGACCAGGGGCGCCGCCGGGCGTTGGGTTGCGACGCTCAGCCCGAGACTCGACAAGACGAGCACGACGAACCACAGCCGTGCCGCTCCCGGCGAGATTCGCCCGGCTGCGATGGGGCGCTTGGCCTTCTCCGGGTGCAGGCGGTCGCGCTCCACGTCCTGTGCGTCGTTGAACGCGTACACGGCGGAACTCGCCAGGCAGAACGCGAGTAGCCCGGACATGAACGACATCGGCTCGATCGTCGCACCGGCCGCTGCAGCAAAGGGCAAGGGCATCAAGACGAACACGTTCTTGACCCAGTGGCGGGGTCGACTCAGCTGGATGAAATCTGCGATCAAAACGACAGCCTGCGCATCACGGCACGTGGAAACATTCGAATCGCGAACAGCACGAAGCGCCAGATCGGAGGCGCGTAGACGACAGGACGGCCACGATCGATCGCCTTCAGAATGGTCTTTGCGACGGGCTCCGGATCCCCGGCAAACGGAGGCGGCTCGAGCGCGGCGGTCATCCCCGTCCGGACGAAGCCGGGCTTGGCGGTCACGACGACCAGACCCTGCCTCCGGAACTTGTGATCCAGCCCTTCGAGGTAGTGGCTCAGACCGGACTTGGCTGCGCCGTAGAGGATCGCAGGCTTGCGGGCCCGATCGCCTGCGACGGACGAGAACACGCACAGGGTTCCGCCACCCGATGCGAGCAGCCGCTTTCGAGCGTTTTCGCAGAAGCCGAGTGTCCCGACGAAGTTCGACCGCAAGAGGGAGGACAGCAACTCCGGGTCGTTCTCGAGGCTGGTCTGGTCGGCGAAGCTGCCAGCCGTCACGACCACCGTATCGAAGCCTTCGAGTTCCGCCTCGGCCCGGTCGAGAGCCGGCGCAAAGGTCGCCTCGTCGAGCAGGTCGCAGCGGGCGCTGCCCACCTTTCCCTTCGCACCGCGAATCTCCAGGTCCGAAGCGCTGCGCGAGAGGTCTTCCTGTGAGCGGCCCAGCAGGAAGAGACGGTCGCCTCGAGTCGCCATCTGACGGGCAAGGGCACGCCCCATGCCCTTCGTCGCGCCCAGCAGGACAGCCTTCAAGCGGAGTCTCCGACCCGCTTCTCGAAGTAGGCGATCGTCCTCCGAAGCCCGTCTTCCAGCGAAATCGTCGGAGTCCAGTCGAGGTGTTCCTGCGCGAGGCGGATGTCGGGACGCCGCTGGGTGGGATCGTCCGCGGGCAACGGGCCGCTGCGAATCTCGGAGCGCGAGCCCGTGAGCTCCAGCACCAGGTCCGCAAGCTCGCGCATCGTGAACTCTCCAGGGTTTCCGAGGTTCACCGGACCCGTGAAGCCGGGTGGGGTGTCCATCATCCTGAGGAAGGCCTCGACGAGATCGTCGACGTAGCAGAACGAACGGGTCTGCTCGCCGGTTCCGTAGATCGTGATCGGCTCGCCCTTGAGGGCGGGCACGATGAAATTGGTGACGACGCGTCCGTCGGCCGGGTGCATGCGCGGGCCGTAGGTGTTGAAGATCCGCGCGACCTTGATGTCCAGGCCGAGCTGACGGTGGTAATCGAAGAACAGTGTCTCCGCACAGCGTTTGCCCTCGTCGTAGCAAGAACGCACACCGATGGGATTCACGTGGCCCCAGTAGTCCTCGGTTTGCGGGTGCACCAGCGGATCCCCGTACACCTCGCTGGTGGAGGCCTGGAAGATTCGGGCCTTTACGCGTTTCGCGAGACCCAGCATGTTGATGGCGCCGTGAACGCTGGTCTTGGTGGTCTGGATCGGGTCGTTCTGGTAGTGGACCGGCGAGGCGGGGCAGGCGAGGTTGAAGATCTCGTCCACCTCCAGGTAGAGGGGAAAGGTGATGTCGTGGCGGATCAGCTCGAAGCGACTGTTTTCCAACAGATGGGCGATGTTCCGCTTGCTGCCGGTGTAGAAGTTGTCGACACAGAGGACATCGTCGCCCCGCTCGATCAGGCGGTCACACAGGTGGGAGCCCAGAAACCCCGCGCCGCCCGTAACCAGGATCCGCTTGCGGCTGTCGCTCAACACGTTGGAACTCCCCGTCGAGTGGATGGGTCTTCGACCTGTCTCCGCTACATCCGGTCGGTATATCGGCCGGCGACGCGGCAAGCGCAAGGTTACCCTGAAGAAACCTCGAAGACCCGGCTAGTTCCGGCGCTTCCTTTCATCTCGTAGCCTTCGAGGCTGGCTGGAACCAGTGCGGCCTCTCCCGCCGAGAGGTCGATTCCACCGGCCTCGACCGCACCCTCGACACACAACAGAACCGCGACCCGCCCGCCGCCTCGCAGGATGAGTTGATCGGATTCGAACGCGAGGGTCCGAACGCCGAATTCCTCCGTTCCCGTCGCATACAGGGACTCGCAGCCGTCGCCTGGGATGGCTTCGGGTTCGATCGCCTCCACCGGTCCGGCGCACGGCAAGCTCACCCGCGCGAGTTCGCGCCAGTCGACGTGCTTGTCGGTCAGGCCCCCGCGGATGACGTTGTCCGAGCGGGTCATCACTTCGACGCCCGTTCCGGAGAGATAGGAATGCACGGTCCCCGGACGCACCACGAGCGCTTGCCCGGGCTCGAGAACGACGGGATTCAGGAACAGCGGTGCCATCGCGAGTGGATCGCCGGGATGATCCGTCAGCAGCCGCCCGATCCACTCGGCCTCGAGACCGTCGGCCCCGTTCGCGAACGTCTCCAATTCTTCACAGATCCTGCGTCGCTCCGCCTCGGAGGCCTGTTGCAGCCGTTCGAAGAGAACCATTGCCAGGGGAGCCTCGCTGCGCTGGCCGTCGAGCCAGCTCGCGGCCAGCGGTACGGCTGCAAGCGTCGATCCCAGTTCCGAATCTGCGCGGAAACCACAAAGTGCCTCGAAGCGCGAGAGGGCAATCAGCAGTTCGTGCTTCCCGCTCGGATCCCGGTAGCAGCGCTTCGCGTCTGGAACCCCGGCACGGGTCTCGCGATCGAAGCCCGCGCGCGCCTGGCGCGCGTCGGGATGCACTTGCACGGAGAGAGCGTGCGCAGCGGCCAACACCTTGGTGAGGAAGGGAAGCTGCACGCGACCGCGACCGAGCGCGAGCTCGGGATCCCGCGACAGCCAGTCGGACAGGGCGGTCGTCCCCGTCGGTTCCAGCACGCGCGATGGCGCGAGAGGGTGGTCTCCGATCCAGAGTTCGGCTTCCGGCTCCTGCGTGGGCGTGACACGGCGCTGCAACGCGGCGATCGCAGTGTGTGATCCCCAGGCGTAGTGCTGGATCGGGTTGTCGAGCTTGACGATCGTCGGCAGCAAGGAGCCGAAGCTAGCGAATTCCCCTGGGGGACGTTAGGCTGGCGGACTGCGGAGCGATTCTGTGTGCCCGCAGCTTGATCTGACCACTGGAGCCCCGGCTATCCTGAACCGGCGTTCTGACTTCTGCATGCACGGCCGCGCTTTCGCGCAGGCCCGGGTGCCGTGGTGCCGACGAGAAACATCGATACCCGGCGAGAACCGGCGTCACTAGGAAGAGAACCGACAGCATGAACATCCTCGGGATTTCGGCCTTCTACCACGACAGCGCTGCCTGCGTTGTGCAGGACGGCAAGATCGTCGCGGCCGCGCAAGAGGAGCGATTCACCCGCAAGAAGCACGATCTGCGCTTCCCCCAGCACGCCATCGACTACTGCCTCGAGGAGGCGGGGATCAGCCCGGATCAACTGGATCTCGTCGCGTTCTACGACAAGCCCCTGCTCAAGTTCGACCGGATCCTCGAGACCTACGTTTCGTACGCGCCCAGTGGTTTCAAGCTCTTCTTGATGGGGCTTCCGCTGTGGCTCAAGCAAAAGCTTTACACGCCGCGCGAACTCGATCGGGGCCTGTCGAACATGTACAAGGGCCGCTACGTCTTCCTGGCCCACCACGAGTCCCATGCCGCGAGCGCGTTCTTCCCGTCGCCGTTCGACGAGGCTGCCATCCTGACGCTCGACGGGGTAGGCGAGTGGGCCACCGGCAGCATCGCCATCGGGCGTGGGAACGAGATCGAGATGCTCAAGGAGCTGCGCTTCCCGCACTCGCTCGGCCTGCTGTACTCGGCGATGACCTACTTCACGGGCTTCAGGGTCAACAGCGGTGAGTACAAGCTGATGGGCCTCGCCCCCTACGGCGAGCCCATCTACCACGACGCGATCCTCGACAAGCTTCTCGACCTGAAGGACGACGGCTCCTTCCGGCTCGACATGTCCTACTTCGGTTACTGCAACGACGACGTGATGACCTCGACCAGGATGGAAGAGATCTTCGGGGGTCCCCCGCGAACTGCGGAGACGGAGATCACGCAGCGTGAAATGGACATCGCCGCGTCGATCCAGCTGGTGACCGAAGAAATCGTGCTCCGCATCGCGCGGTACGCCCATCGCCTGACAGGCGCCAGCAAGCTCACGATGGCCGGTGGGGTGGCCCTCAACTGCGTCGGGAACGGTCGCATCCTGCGCGAAGGCCCGTTCGAGGACATCTGGATACAGCCCGCAGCGGGCGACGCGGGCGGCGCGCTCGGCGCGGCGACCTTCGTGTGGTACCAGCTCCTCCAGAACGAGCGAACCACCCAGCCGGGCGATCTCCAGCAGGGCTCCCTGCTCGGCCCGAGCTACTCGAGCGAAGAGATTCGCGCCTACTTGGACTCCCAGGATGCGATCTACACGCACTACGAGTCCGAGGAGGAGGTGGTCGACAAGATCGCCGACCTGATCGCTGCCGAGAACATCGTGGGACATGTGGCCGATCGGATGGAGTTCGGTCCCCGCGCTCTCGGTGCGCGCTCGATCCTGGGCGACGCACGCTCGACGAAGATGCAGCAGACGATGAACGTGAAGATCAAGTTCAGGGAATCGTTCCGGCCGTTCGCGCCGGCGGTCCTGCGGGAGGACGTCCACGAGTACTTCGAGATGCGTCCCAACGAGGACAGTCCGTACATGCTGATGGTGGCGCCCGTCCGAAAAGAGAAGCTACTGAGCTACGACGAGCACGGCGCAAAGGGCCTCGATAAGCTCAAGCAGGTTCGCTCGGTCGTTCCGGCCATCACCCACGTCGACAACTCGGCACGTGTCCAGACGATTGACGAGGAGCGCAACCCGCGCTTCTACCGCATCCTGCAGGCCTTCAAGGCCAAGACGGGCAGTCCGGTGCTCATCAATACGAGTTTCAACGTCCGCGGTGAGCCGATCGTGAACACCCCCGAAGACGCCTACCGTTGCTTCATGCACACGAACATGGACGCCCTCGTTCTCGAGGACTGCATCCTGCTCAAGCAAGACCAGCCCGACGCCAAGGAAATCGATCTCGAGGCGTATCTGGCCGAGTTCTCACTGGACTAGAGGAACCGGGACTCCGCATGGCCAACACGATCGACTTGAACCTTCGCCCCGACGAGCGCAGCCTGCGCCAGTTCGGGTTCATCGCCCTCGTCGGCTTTGGCTTCGTCGCTGCGATCGCCTGGTACGAGGTGTTCGTCTTTTCGTTCGGCCTCGGCGCTGCGCGTGAACCGGTCGCCTACGGGTTCGCCGGGCTGGCTGCGGTCTCCCTGCTCTTCTCTCTCGTGGTTCCGAAGGCGAACCTGCCGATCTATCTCGGCATTACGATCCTCACCTACCCGATCGGATTCGTGCTCTCCTACGTGATCCTGGGAGTGATCTTCTACGGGGTGATTTCTCCAATCGGCCTGGTGCTGAGAGCTTTCGGGTCTGACCCGATGGAGCGGCGTATCCTGCCCGAGGCCGACAGTTACTGGGTGGATGCACCGGCCGGCCGCAAGCGAGCGAGCTATTTCAAGCAGTTCTGAGCGGCGGCAAGCTGTCGCCAATTCACGAGGAGTCGAGAGCCATGTCGGACGCCGAAGACGACAAAGACGATTTCGTCGCGCAGGCGGCGGAGGAAGGGCGCACCAGCCTGGTAGGCGAGTTCGTCGAGTTCCTTCGGGAGAACAAGAAGTGGTGGCTGGCACCGATCCTCATCTCGGTGCTGCTGCTGGGTGCGCTCGTGCTGCTCGGTGGTACCGCGGCGGCCCCGTTCATCTACACGCTCTTCTAGTCCCGGATCAACGGCGCCCGAGGCGCAGACGAGAAGCAGCCCGAGCAGTTGCGCTCCTGGCATGCGCTAGCTCGCGCTGGAAGCGCGGGTCAGGAGGAGCTGCGCTCGGCTGGATCCCCGAGCCGAAACCCGAAGCGGGTGTGGCCGAGCTGGATCTCGTCGCCATCGGCCAGGTTGGCCGATCGTTCTCGCTTCCCGTTCAGTTTCGTGCCGTTGGTCGACTGCAGATCCTCGATCGTGTAAGCGGCCTGGCGCTCGTCGTACAGAATCAGCGCGTGCTCACGGCTGATCCCCTCGTCGAGCAGGGTGATGTCGGTCGTGGGATTCCGCCCGATCAGCGTCTCGTCGGACGCGAGCTCATACGACATGCCCTCGAAGTCACCGTTCAGGATCACCAGACTGCCTCGGGCTCGCGTCTCGTGCATGGATCCCTCGTGGCCTCGTCGGGGGCAGGCGTTGCCGCCGCAGTGCTGGCCACCCGCCGTATCGACACCGCACGCAGGGGGCTTGAGGACAGGGGAGGGCGCCAAGCGCTCCCGGGAGCCGAAGCAGACGTCTAGAGCCGGCGGTGCTGCAGTGCCGGGATGGCCTGGCGAACCCGGTCGAGTTCGAGCGGGTCGCAGTCGGCGACGATGACCTCCGGGCGGTCGCCGGCCTGGGCAAGGACCAGGCCCCAGGGATCGATGATCATCGAGCGGCCGTAGCTGGCCCGGTCGGGAGCGTGCTGACCGCACTGCGCCGGCGCCAACACGAAGGCCTGGGCCTCGATGGCCCGGGCGCGCAGCAGCACCTCCCAGTGGTCGCGGCCGGTCTGGGGCGTGAACGCGCTCGGCACGGCGATCAGTCGAGCGCCGCGATTCGACATCTCTCGATAGAGTTCCGGAAACCGGATGTCGTAACAGACCGACATTCCGAGGCCGCCAAACGGGGTTTTGGCAACCACGACCTCGCAGCCCGGCGCAAAGGTCGCGGACTCTCGAAAGGCCCCGCCCGAGTCCGTGCCCAGGTCTGCGTCGAAGAGGTGGATCTTCCGGTAGACGGCCGCCAACTGCCCGTCCGGTGCGACCAGCACGCTCGTGTTGTGGACGCGCTTCTCGCCTGCAATCGCTTCCGGGAAGGTTCCGCCCAGGAGCCAGATCCGATTCCGCTCGGCCAGCTCCCGGACGCAGGCGACGATCTCGCCATCCAGGTCCTGTGCGCAAGGGAAGAGATTCCCTTCGCGGCGCATGAAGGCGAAGTTCTCGGGAAGGCAAACGAGATCGGCACCGCGGTCGACCGCGGTCGAGACGAGCTCTCTCGCGCGCTTCAGGTTCTCCTGGAGATCGTCGGTCGAGCAGAGCTGAACCACGCCTACCAACATCGCTGGCACGATAGCAGTGAGGCCGACTCGGGCAGGGCGTTCACCCGAAGGATCGACGGCCGCGAAGCCGGGATTCGCTCGACGCTCTGGCGTTTCGCTAGGGGCGGAACTGGCCGGGCTCGACTCCAGTTCGGCGAATCACGTCGTAGAAATCCTTCCGATCCTTTTTGGCGAGCCGGGCCGCCCGGCTGATGTTGCCATTGCAGCGGCGCAGCAGGCCCTCCACGTAGCGGGTCTCGAAAGCGCGTTTCGCCTCCTTGAACGAAGGCACCTCGTCGCCCTCGGTGGCGAGCATCAGGGCTTCCGCCGAAATGGCACCGTCTCCCACGAGTCGGACCGCCTGCCGAATGCGCTCCCGAAGTTCCTTGACGTTGCCGAGCCAGGGCTCGTCGACCAGCCATCGCCTCGCATCGTTCGTGAAGCCAACCGGGTCCGGACCCTCGACGGCGGACTGCTCGGCGAGGAAGTGCACGGCCAACGGGAGAATGTCCTCGCTGCGATCGGCAAGCGCGGAGAGGCTCACGATCTCGCACGAATCGCCGAGCCCCGTCGCCGCTCCGGCTTCGCCGGTCGCGAGGATGCGGGCACGAAGCGGAATCGGCGTGGAATCGCCAATGCGCGTGAAACTCTGCTGGGCGATCGCCTGTGCGAGCAAACTACGCGCCGCCGCCGCCAACCGATCTACACGTTCGATCAGCAGTGCGCCGTCGGCGGCCTGTGCCAGCGCGCCGTCGTAACCGCCCCCAGCCAACGGCTCGGACGAGGGGGTCGTACCGAAGAGCTCGTGCTGCTGCTGCTCTTCCGGCGTACCCACTGCGGAGAATACGGTGAGCGGAACGGACGCTCGGGCACTCCAGGCGTGAATGCTGCGCGCCAGGTGACCGCGGCCACTGCCTTCCGGTCCGGTCACGATGACCGGGGTATTCAGGCGCGCCGCTCGCGTCGCCTGATCCACCGATTCCTTCAGGGCACCGCTCGCGCCGACGATGCGATCGCTTCGCCTACGCCCACTCGGCCGCGCCGAAGAGTTGATATCCTGTGTGTCGGTCATGCCGGATCCCCCCCAAAAAGCTCGATCCCATCCCCGCCTGATCTCGCCGGATCGATGGAAGTCGAGTTCAGCCAACGGAAAGACGCTCGCACACGATCTTGTTGCCAGCTCGCTGTCAACCGCTGTTGCAAGTTCGCTCCCCTCCGGAGCCTGGCAGCCGAGCCTGGAGCGCCACCACCCCATCCGAGGCGGCACCGCTACAGGGTGAGCCACCCAATGTTAGCCGCGTCGGATTCAAAAGGGGCACAAA
Organism: Myxococcota bacterium; assembly: GCA_046583095.1. Lineage (GTDB taxonomy): Bacteria > Myxococcota_A > UBA9160 > UBA9160 > UBA4427 > JAJDAN01. Next base: position 13,389 of record JAYGDB010000060.1, read on the forward strand.
AATGGACACCGAGCCCGAGGCGCCGCACGCGGTGACGAATGCGGCTAGACGCGTGCACCGACTTCCGGATTCGCTGATCGATCAGATCGCCGCGGGAGAGGTCGTCGAGCGGCCCGCGTCGGTCGTCAAGGAACTGGTCGAGAACGCGCTCGACGCGGGGGCTGGGCGCATCCGAGTCGAGGTGCGAGAGGGCGGAACCCGTCTGATTGCCGTCAGCGATGACGGCCACGGCATGCCCCAAGGGGATGCGTTGCTGGCCCTGCAGCGTCACGCCACGAGCAAGATCGAGGGTCCCGAGGATCTCGCCGGAATCCGGAGCTTCGGCTTTCGCGGCGAGGCGCTCCCGGCGATTGCCTCGGTGTCGCGAATGCGGCTGGTCACCCGCGAGGCGAATGCGCACGAGGGCTTCGAGCTTCGCGTGGATGGGGGCGAGGTCGTCTCGCAGCGGGCGGTGGACGGGCCGTCCGGGACGCGAGTCGAGGTCGCGGACCTCTTCGCGTCGGTTCCCGCGCGCCGGAAGTTCCTCAAGAAGCCGAGCACCGAGTGGGGACACATCAAGGATTGGCTCGGCCGGCTCGCCCTGGCTCTGCCCGGCGTCCACTTCGAGATTCAGGCCGACGACCGCACCCCGCTGGTGTGGCCGGCAAGCTCAGACCCCCTGACGCGCATCGCAGCGGTGCTTTCCGAGGACGTGACGGCGACTCTCGTCCCGGTCGCCTGGGAAGGTCCGGAAGGCCACATCGAGGCGTACATCTCGAGCCCCGAGCACACCCGCACGAACGCCAACGGCCTGTATCTGTTCGTCAATGGCCGCCCGGTTCGAGATCCCGTCCTGCGTCACGCGGTGCTCGACGCCTACCGCGACCTGCTTCCGCGGGGCCGCTTCCCGACTGCCGTCGCGTTCGTGACGGTGCCTCCAGAGAGTCTCGACGTGAACGTGCATCCCGCAAAGTGGGAGGTGCGCTTCGCCGATCCGCGGGCGATCCATCGTCTGGTCCGGAACTGCGTGCGCGAGGGCATGACGGCCCGAAGTTGGCTCGATCCGCAGGGTAGGGCGCCGGTCGGCTATGCCCCGCTTCCGGCGTCCGAGCGTCCTTCGAGTTCGACGGTCTCCGGGGCCGGGGCCGACAACGACTGGACCTTCGCGCGGGCCGCGCTCGGCGCTTACGACCGCGTCGCCGAGGGGCCCGCAGCGGCCGTGAACGTGTCCGAGCGTATCTCGTTTGGTTCGCTTCGAATCGTCGGCCAGCTACTCGCGAGCTACCTGGTGGTGGAGGCCAAGCAGGGGCTCCTGCTCGTCGATCAGCACGCCGCCCACGAACGCGTGCTGTACGAGCAGCTGAGGGCTGAATGGCTCGAGCAGGGTGTCGCCTGCCAACCGCTCCTGATGCCAGAGACCGTCGAGATCGAGGCGCTGGCCCTGGCGGCGCTGCTCGAGGCCGAGGATCGCACCACGCGCCTCGGCTTCGAGATCGAACCGTTCGGCGAAGAGGCGGTAATCGTGCGCGGGGTCCCGCTGCTGCTAGCGGGACGCAATCCCAGCGAGCTCGTGCGCGGTCTGGCACGCGAGCTCGAGGACCCGGATCTCGGGGGGGATCATCTGGCTTCGGACACGCGTCTGCTCCGCGCCGCCGACCGCGTGTTCGCAACGCTCGCCTGTCACAGCGCGCGGCGTTTCGGGGATCGCCTGGAAGCAGAAGAGCAGCGCGCGATCCTGGCCGGACTCGACCGAATTCCCTGGGCGCCGACGTGTCCCCACGGCCGTCCGGTCGCGATTAGCCTGGATCTGGTCGAGATCGAGCGGCGTTTCGGGCGACGTTGAGACCGATGGCGAGCGAAGCAGAGCTTGTGCCGGTCGTCGTCGTTACGGGACCCACGGCCTCCGGCAAGACGAGCATCGGGATCGAGATCGCCCGCCGCTTCGGCGGCGAGATCGTCAACGCCGACTCGATGCAGGTGTACCGATACATGGATGTTGGCACCGCGAAGCCGACCCCCGAGGAGCGGGCCACGGTGCCGCATCACGTGTTCGACATCGTCGATCCGGATGCCGACTACAGTGCTGGCCGCTACGGCGGGGACGCGCGCCGGGCCGCTGACGCGATCCACGGCCGGGGAGGGCTCGTGGTTCTCGTCGGCGGCACCGGGCTCTACATACGGGCCTTCCTCGAAGGTCTGGTTTCCGACGGAGGGGCCAATCCGGAGCTGAGGGATCGCCTCGAGCGGGAACACCGACAGGCCGTCGCGGCGGACGATCCCGAGCTCCTGCATCGGCGGCTCGAGGAGCTGGATCCCGAGGCCGCGGACCGAATCCACCCAAACGACGTACGACGCACCGTTCGCGCGCTCGAGATTTGCGACCAGGCGGGGCGACCCGCCTCGGGGGTCCGCTCGGACCACGGCTTCGCGGATCGCCCGTACCGATCCCTCCATCTCGCAATCGACCCGGGGCGCGAGAGCCTGGGTGAGCGCATCGACCAGCGCTGCGAGAAGATGATCGAGGCAGGACTGCTACGGGAGGTTCGGCACCTGCGGCAGGCGGGCTACGGGCCGGAGCTGCGGACCATGCAGGCGATTGGCTATCGCCACATCAACCCTGTGGCCGACGGATCGGACACGCTCGCGAATGCGCTCGTCGCGATGCAACGCGACACCCGGCGCTTCGCGCGGAGGCAGCGGACCTGGATCCGGAAGCTGAACGACGTCGTCTGGCTGGATCCCGCCGACGAAGCCGGAATTCTCCAGAATGTCGACCGCTTCCTGGAGGCGGGCTAGCGGCGCGACGCGAGGCTGGGGCCCGAGCGACTGGACACGCGAATCCCCGGATGGGTCGGCTAGTAGTCGGCGGACGTGTAGGTGATGCCGAAGCGGACGTTCCAGGTCAGGAAGGGGAACAAGCGTGCGTACTCGTTTTCGGCCAGCGGATTCTCGTACTCGACCAGAGCGGCGCCTCGGTCGGCGGGATCGTAGAGCGCGTCGATGTCCGTCTCGAAGGGCAGCAGGAAGAGTCCGGGAACCAACTCCAGACCGCCGGAGATGCCGCGAAGGACTGCGGCCCCAACCTGGATGCCCGACAGCCAGAAGTATCCCGGCGCGGCGAAGACGATCCGGACGGCCGGGGTGTCGTCGATGTCGCGGAGGTTGTTCACCAGCGTGCGCCCCGCAATTACGGGTGCGAGGACCACGTCGACCGGAGCCTGGATGAGATTGCCGAGGGCACGTCTCAGGGTCTCCGGAGAAGCCTGAGCGGTGGACGGGAGGACGGCAAGCGCGAGGGCCGCGGCTGCCAGGGTCGAAGACAGGCGAAAAATCAGGCGCACGAGACAATCCTCCGAGCCGAGGGCTCTGGGCCCAGGCCAAAGTCAGGCTAAGGGCGCGGCCAGCCCCGTGTCAAGCGAAAAACAGGCCAGAAAGTTCCCGTGGCCAGCGAAGTTGCGCATCTTCTTGCCGAAAGGCCCGATCTCAGCATGTCGACTCCCAGCACAACTCCCGGATCGCTCCCCATCGTGGCCATCGTCGGCCGTCCGAACGTGGGGAAGTCCCGACTCTTCAATCGCTACGCCGGGCAGAGTCGAGCCTTGGTCGATGACCGCCCAGGGATCACCCGGGACCGGATCGCCGAAGAGATCGAGTTGCTCGGGCGCCGCTTCCTGCTGGTGGATACGGCGGGGCTCGATCCCTCGGCGGAAGGCGAAGAGGGACTCGAGGCCGCCGTCCAGGCCCAGGCGGAGGTGGCCGTCGAGCAGGCCGACGCGATCCTGTTCGTCGTCGACGGCAAGGCCGGACTGCTCCCGCAGGACGAGGTCCTCGCGCGCACCCTGCGGCGCAGCGACAAGCCGATCGCACTCGCGGTCAACAAGGTCGATCAACCGGTCCATCGGGACCGCGCGCACGATTTCCACGTCCTGGGCTTCGAGCGACTCGCCGCGATCTCGGCCGAGCATGGCGGCGGTTGCTTCGAAATCCTCGAAGAACTCGTCGGGGCGCTGCCCGAGGAGACGGTCCAGGCCTCCGAGGCGCCGAGCGACGAGATCCGAATTGCGTTGGTGGGGCGTCCCAACGTGGGAAAGAGTTCGCTCACGAACCGGATCGCTGGGGACGAACGAGTCGTCGTCTCGGATCAGCCGGGGACCACGCGAGATCGAATCGACATCCCGCTCGAGCAGGACGGCTACCGGCTGATTCTGACGGATACGGCGGGCCTGCGGCGACCGGGCCGGCGCCACCGCACCGCCGAGCGCGGCAGTGCGCTGATGGCCGTGCGTTCGCTCGAGCGCGCCCACGTCGGCGTCCTCGTCGTCGATGCTTCGGAGGGCCTCACGGATCAGGACGCCCACGTTGCCGCGGAGATCTGCGAGCGCGGCTGCGCGACCGTAGTGCTCGCGAACAAGTGGGATCTAGTCGCTGGGGAAGGGCACGACGCCAAGGCGATCCTCGGCCAGATCGAGCACGGGCTTCGCTTCATGCCCGAGGTCACCATTCTTCCGGTGTCTGCCAAGACCGGCGCGCGGCTGCAGCGCTTCCTGCCCGCGGTACTGGCTGCAGCCAACGCCGCGCAGCGCCGCATCTCGACCGCGGATCTGAACCGCTGGCTCCAGCAGGTGGTGCGAATGCACGAACCGGCCGCCGACCGTCGGGGAGGGGGGTCCCGAGCCATTCGCTTCCTGTATGCGACCCAGACCGCGGTGTCTCCGCCAACCTTCGTTTTCTTTTGCAACAAACCCCGGGCCGTCCAGGCCTCCTACCGCCGCTTCCTGGAGAATAAACTCAGGGAGGCCTTCGACTTCCGGGGCACTCCCGTGCGAATCCGGCTCCGGGCCCGGTCGCGCTCCGAGCGCTCGGGCACCAAACGGAGATCTGAACTGCGGCCGCGCCGGCACCGGAAATGAGCGACAGCGGAAGAGAAGATCGGGCAACTGAGTTATAACCTTCGCGGCCGCTGGAGCCGGGCACACGCAATCGGAGAGGATGCCATTGGCGCGACCCAAGAAGGCCAAACAGAGGCGCGAGTCCGAGCCCGAGTCCGCCGCGCAGACTCTGAATGAGATCGAGTCCACCGCCGATCGCCTGGGCGAGTGGATCGCCGAGAATCCTCGGCTGATTCTGGGCGTTGCGCTGGGAATCATCTTGGTCGCGGGAGCCTACGCGCTGGTCACGTCCAGCCAGGAGACCGCCCTGGAAGAGGCATCGGCCGCCCTCGGCAGAGTTCAATCGGACTACCGGAAGGCGATGGGTGCCGCCCCGGACGACCTGGTGGTGACGGCTCCCGCGAACCCCGAGACGGCAAGGCGCGTCCGAACGGAGTACGTCGAGCGCTTCGCAGAGGTCGTAGCGGCGCACCCGGGGACCGCCGGCGCTGCGCTGGCGGGCCTCGAAATCGGGATCCTCGACCACGATCTGGGGCGCCCCGACGAGGCCCTGGCGATGTGGCTCGAGACGGCCCAGCAGGTCGGCTCGGACAGCCGCATCGGAGCGCTGATCGAGCTTCGGATCGCCGCCGCCTACGAGGCCGAGGGGCGCTGGCTGGAAGCCGGCGAGGCCTTCGAGAGGGCCGCGAACGTAGAGAGCTTCCCGATGCGACACACGGCCCGTGCCGAGGCCGCGCGCTGCTATGCAGAGGCTGGCGACGTCGAGCGCGCGCTGAGCACCTTCCAGCGCTTACAGGCCAACGACCCGGATGCTTTCCTGCCCGAGCACCTGAACGCGCGGCTGCGCGAGCTACAGGCGGCCCAGCGGCTGCAATAGCGCTTCGGGCGAGGGGAGAGTGCCGAGCGGGCCCGCGAGTCTCGGGTACGGCCGTCTACGGCCTCCAAGTATTCGCGTGGCGAGCTGTGTCTCCGGTGGATTCCTGGATCCCGCCAATGTCCGATAAGATAGATTATGTCAAATAGACCGGAATCCCAGGGCCGGCTAGACAACGGCTGGACCCCGTACCCGGCTTCGAGCCGTTTGCCCGTCGGGGGCTGTGTGCTATAGGGCGGCGTCTTCTCCTCCGCGAGAGACCCACCAGGAGCGGCTTCGACGATTGGCTGCGAAAGACCGGCCTCGAGAACTGGGCATCGACGAACTCTGCGGGACCCTTGCTCGCCACGAGCAGTCTCACGTGCTCGCGCACTGGGACAGTCTGGACACCGCGGGTCGGGAGCGCCTGCGTTCCCAGCTGGGCCGGCTGGCTCCCCAGCTCGGGAGCTTGATCGGCGCCTATCGCTCGGCGCTGCCGTCCGCGTCGAAGGCCCCAGCGAAGCCCCGGATGGAGCCCGTAGAGGCCATCGCCCTACCCCAGGACGGCAGCGGTGCGGATCATGCGGACACAGCCCGGAAGCGCGGCGAGGCCATTCTGGCCGAGGGTCGTCTAGGTGTCTTCCTGGTGGCCGGCGGTCAGGGAACTCGGCTCGGCTTTCCCCACCCGAAGGGTTGCTTCCCGGTGGGTCCTGTCAGTGATCGCACGCTCTTCGAGATCCAGGCCCAGAAGATTCGCGGGCTCGCTCGGCGCGCGGGATGCGTCGTTCCCTGGTACATCATGACCAGTGACGCCACGGACGCCGAGACCCGGCAGGCCTTCGAGGACCACCACTATTTCGGGCTCGATCCGGCCGACGTGCAGATCTTTCAGCAGGACATGGTGCCGGCCTTCGATTTCGAGGGTCGCCTGATTCTCGAACGCCCTGACCGGGTCTTCGAGAGCCCCAACGGTCACGGTGGCTCCCTGACCGCCCTGGAGAGCTCGGGCGCGCTCGATGACATGGATCGCAGGGGCATCGACACCCTCTTCTACTACCAGGTCGATAACCCGCTGGTCAGAATCGGCGACCCGATCTACCTCGGCTTCCACGATGAGGTGGGCGCCCAGATCTCCTGCAAGGTGGTTCGCAAGCTCGACCCGATGGAGAAGGTGGGCGTCGTTGCCCGTGTCGACGGACGAGTGGGCGTAGTCGAATACACGGAACTTGCAGATGAGGCGCGCTACGCCAGGGATGAGCAAGGCCAACTCCGCTTCTGGGCGGGCAATATCGCCGTTCATCTGCTCGCCACCGGGTTCGTGCGCCGGATGGCCGCCGATGCCTTCTCGCTGCTGCCGTTCCACCTCTCCGCCAAGAAGATTCCGTTCGTCGACTCCCAGGGCCGGACCCAGATCCCCGCGGAGCCCAACGGTTACAAGCTCGAGCGTTTCGTCTTCGATGCCCTTCACGCCGCCGAAACGGTGTGCGTCGTCGAGACGACCGCGGAGGAGGAATTCTCGCCGCTGAAGAACGCCGAGGGCGCCAACTCGGCGGAAAGCTGCCGGCGGGATCTGATCGCGCAATACAGACGCTGGCTGGAGGTGGGAGGAATCGAGGTGGCAAACGAGGTCAAGGCGATCGAGATCGACCATTCGGTGATCGATGGACCGGGGGAAGTGACGGAGGCGGGCTTCAAGAGCCTCGCGGAGGCAGGCAGCACGGTGCAGACGGCGAATGGATCGGGCGTATGAGTCCCTCGAAGAAGACGGCGAAGAAGACCTCCGCGAAGAAGGCGGCGGTCAAGAAGGCCCCGAAGAAGGCGGCGGTCAAGAAGGCCCCCAAGAAGGCGGCGGCCAAGAAGGCCCCCAAGAAGGCGGCGGCCAAGAAGGCCCCCAAGAAGGCGGCAGCCAAGAAGGCCCCCAAGAAGGCGGCGGCCAAGAAGGCCCCCAAGAAGGCCGCCGGCAAGGGGAAGGGGCCGCCGAACGTTGCCAAGACGAAGCAGAAGCCCGCGCCCAAGGGCAAGCTCGTCCCGCTCTCGGCGATCCCGCATCCCAAGTACGGTTTGAAGTTCGAGTGCTTCGAGTGTGAGACCCGCTTCTACCTGATGGGGAAGCCCGAGCCGGTTTGTCCCACTTGTGGAGCCGATCAGCGGGAGCGCCCGAAAGTAGCCAAGAAGGAAGCGGCCAAGACCAAGCGGCCCGCTGTGCGGCCGATGGCGCCGCTGCTGGATGACGATGAGGAAGTGGCGACCCCCGAAACAACCAAGCAGCGCGAGCCCGGAGACCCCGACGCGATGTTCGACGACGCCGAGGTTGCATCAGTTGCCGAGGATACGGACGAGGCGCCGGGCCCCAAGCCGGCGACCGAGAAGGGGGACGACGGCTGAACGCCTCGGTTCACCAACCCGGATGAATCGTTAAGATCTGGCCTTACGGGCTGTTCGCGCTGAAGCGCGTGCATTCGCCGCTTGGCGTTCCGACTCACGAGGGAGACATGGCGCAGAACGACCCAACGGCAGCAGCTGCCTTCGAGGCCAAGATCCAGGAGTACGTGGGGAAGATGGAAGGCCCTCCGTACACCTGCCCCGACGTCGTGAGCGAGCCGATGATCCGCCAGTGGTGCGAGGTGATGGGCGACGAGAACGCGGTGTACACCGACCCCGTCTTCGCGAAGGAATCGGCACACGGGGGAGTCGTCGCTCCGCCCACGATGATGCAGAGCTGGGACATGCGCGGCTATCCGATGCACGACCCATCCCAGATCCAGAACACCCAGCGCGAGCTCCACCGCATCTTCGACGAAGCCGGCTACACCGGTGTCGTGGCGACGGATACCGAGCAGGAGTTCCTCCGCTACCTGAAACCCGGCGACTCGGTCACCTCGGAGACGCGGATCGAGTCGATCTCCGAGGAAAAAGCCACTGGGCTGGGCCTCGGTTACTTCATCGTCACGCGAACCAGCTTCCAGGACCAGCACTCCGAGGACGTCGGTTGGCTCACTTTCCGTGTCCTCAAGTTCAAGCCCGCCCAGCAGGCCGCGGTTGCCGGCGATTCGCCCGCGCAGCCCGCCAAGCCCCAGCGGATCCGCAGCCCCGAGGGCCACGACAATGCCTGGTGGTGGGAAGGATTCCGCAACCAGAAGATCCTGATCCAGAAGTGCAGCGACTGCGGCGTACTGCGCCATCCCTGTCGGCCAATGTGCGGTGAGTGCCAGTCGATGAAATGGGAGCCGATCGAGGCGTCCGGCAAGGGGACGGTCCACAGCTTCACCGTCATCCACTACCCGTCCGTCCCCGGCTACGACTACCCCCTGCCCGTCGGTCTCATCGATCTCGAGGAGGGCACGCGGATCGTGGCGAACATCAAGGGCTGCGAGCCCGCAGACATCCAGATCGGGATGCAGGTCGAGGGCATCGTCGAGCGGGTCAGCGACGATGACGACCTGATGCTCCCGTTCTTCTACAAGCTGCCCGCATGAGTCCCAAGAGCCGGAAATTCTCTGATGTCAGCGTGGGGGACGCCCTCCCCGAACTGAAGATCCCCCTCACGACGAGCCTGATCGTCTCGGGCGCCCTCGCCTCTCGCGACTTCACACCGGTTCATCACGACCGCGCTGCGGCCCAGACCTCGGGCATGTCCGACGTGATCATGAACATCCTGACGACGAATGGCCTCGTGGGCCGCTACGTCACGGATTGGGCCGGTCCGAATGCGCTCATCCGCAACGTCAAGCTCAAGCTCGGCACCCCGAACTCGCCCGGCGACACCATGATCTTCAACGGCTCCGTCACCGCGAAAGACAGCGACGAAGTAACGATCGATCTAGCCGGCAAGAACTCCTGGGGCGACCACGTGACGGCCAGCGTGCGCGTCGCCTTGCCCGAATAGGAAGCACCCCCATGGAACGCTCGCTCAAAGATCAGGCTGTCATCGTCGGCATCGGCAAGACCGAATTCACGAAGAACTCGGGTGTCTCGGAGATCGCCCTTGCCGCGGAATGCGTCAAGAACGCCATCGACGATGCGGGCCTCCGTCCCTCCGACATCGACGGCATGACGAGCTTCACACTGGACTCCTCCGACGAGGTCGAGGTGGCGCGCAATGTCGGCTGTGGTGACCTGACCTTCTTCAGCAAGGTCGGATACGGTGGTGGCGCGGCGGTCAGCATCGTGCACCAGGCCGCGATGGCGGTGGCCACGGGTGCCGCGAACTATGTCGTGGGCTGGCGCGCCCTGAATGGCCGCTCCGGGCAGCGATACAGCGACGGTGTCTCGGGCGACATCGTGACGACCGACCTGCTCCATTGGGGCTACTACATGCCCTTCGGCCTGCTCACGCCAACGTCGTGGGTGGCGATGTTCACCCAGCGCTACATGCACGAGACGGGCTGCAAGAGTACGGACCTCGCCGAGGTCTGCATGGCCCAGCGCAAGCACGCGGTGAACAACCCGGACGCGTTCTTCCACCAGCGCCCGATGACTCTGCAAGACCATCAGACCGCCCGGATGATCTGCGAACCCCTGCGTCTCTTCGACTGCTGCCAGGAGACGGATGGCGGCTGCGCATTCGTCGTGACGACGCCCGAGCGGGCGCGGGATCTCGAAACCCAGGGTGCGCTGATTCGCGGCATCGCCCAGGGGATTGGCGATGATCAAGAGCAGATGACGAGCTTCTACCGGCCGAGCATCGCCCGGGTTCCCGAGATGGAGCTGATCGCCGAAAAGATGTGGGGAATGTCCGGCCTCACTCCCGAAGACGTCGACGCGGCCGTCATCTACGACGCCTTCAGCTCGATCGTCCTCTTCCAACTCGAGGCGTTCGGCTTCTGTGGCTTTGGAGAGGCACCGGACTACGTGAAGGGCGGCGCCCTGGAAGTCGATGGACGTCTACCGACCAATACGCACGGCGGCCAACTGTCGGAGGCCTACATTCACGGCATCAACGGCGTGAACGAGGGAGTTCGGCTGATCCGGGGCAGCTCGTCGAACCAGCCCGAGAAGAACGATCACGTCCTGGTGACCTCCGGGGTGGGCGTGCCCACGGCCGCGATGGTGCTCGGACATCTCGACTGACAGCGCCAGCCGGGGTAGCAGCTAGAGCCGGAACAACCGCGTCAGGTGCATGCTGACGGTGCTCGTAAAGGAGGCTCGGCGCTGTTGCTCGGCCTCGATCGCTTCGAGGTCTCTGTGGATCTGCGCGATGTCGAGGGCCTTGTCTCGAGACCTGCGCGACTGCTTCTGGACCCTCTCGAACTCCTGGACCTGATCGCGGAAGCGATGTCGCTGACGGACCTGGGCGCGACTGGCGCCCTGCCGCTTCTCGGCCCCGGCAAGTTCGACCCGGTAGCCTGCGGCGAGCAACTCGAGATCGGCTGGCTGGTAGCGCGCCCAGGGACGGTCAGTGTTCGGATCCTGCCGCTCGATCCGATAGTTGCGAACGTAGTTGAGTCCCAGAACCACGCCGGCGATGAGGAGCAGCAGCAGGACGACGCCGACTCCACTGCCGAGCGTTCGTCTGTCGTTCGTTGCCAGCATGAGCACCCTCCCCGCTTGGGGTTGTGAAGGTTCTCATCGGCAGCCGGTCCGGCCAGGTGAAGGTCAGTAGAGCAGTCTGTAGGCTTGAAAGCTGCGCAGAACTCGCTTCACGTAGCTGCGAGTTTGCTCGTAGGGAATCGACTCGACCCACTCGTCGTCCTCGAGATCCCGCCGCGCCTCGAGCCACTCCGAGACCGCTTCGGGCCCTGCGTTGTAGCTCGCGATCGCAGCCGAGAGGCGGCCCCCGAAGCGCCGCGAGAGATCTGCAAGATAGTGACAGCCCAACCGGATGTTGATGTCCGGCTCGAACAGGTCCTCCGGGTCGAAGTTCTCGTGGCCCACCGCCCGAGCCAGGCGCTCCCCGGTCGGCTGCATGATCTGCAGGAGTCCACGGGCCCCGACCGGAGACACGACCCGAGGCCGGAAGCCGCTCTCTTCCCGCATGATCGAGTAGACGAGAGCTGCGTCGACGCTGCCGGGGCGGCTCGTTTCCGCCTCGACGATGTCGAGATAGGCCGCCGGCCAGGCGTGCCACCAGAGTCCTTCGAGAGTCGGCGTGGGTGCCCGGGCCAGTTCCAGCTTGTAGGCGTCGACGACCATCCGCTGCGCGCCCCGGAAGTGTCCCGCGCTGCGAAAGAGTTGAGCGAGTTCCAGCCGCTCGTCTAGGCCCCCTGCCCGCTTCGCGATGCGAGAAAGCTCCTCGACCGCCCGCTCCTCGAGCCCGGCTTCGACCAGGATGCGAGCGCGTGCAAGCGCGCCCGACTTCAGCCGCCGGCGTCCCGGAGCCGGGCGCTGCGACTCGGCGAAGGACGAGACGAGTCGCTGCTCGGAGTCCGCCAGACGCGAGCGCGAGCGCCACCCGTAGTATGTGAGCGGAAATTCGAGCGCGATCGTCTCGAACTGAACCTGCGCCGCGGCCGCCGCCGTCGGATTCGCATCGGTGGCCCGTCCCAGGCCCTCGAGGGCCCGCGCGCGCCAGTAACGGGCTCGCAGAGCCCCAATCGGATCCTTCTCCTCGGCGAGCAGCCGATTGATCAGGCCGATGGCGTCCACGTATCGCGCTTCCTGGTAGGCCCCCCAGCCCAGCCGCCACAGCGAGGCCCCCCGCATGCCCGAGTTCGCGCGCCCCTGGGTCAGGCTCTCGAGATATCGGCGCGCACGCTCGGTCTTGCCCCGGCCTTCGAGCAGCATCGCTGCCAGGAAGCGAGCCCGCAAGGCGTTGGGACTGCGGCGCTTGGATGCGATTCGTTCGAACGCTTCGATCGCCTCGGGAACGCGGTCCGCACGCGCCAAGGAGCGCGCATGCCAGATCGGCACGTCGTCGTGCTGGGGAAGGCTCGCGAATCCATCGACTGCGCGCGGGTAATCTCGCATGCGAAACAGCGCGTGGGCTCGGCGCCGCCTGGCTCGAGTGTCCTGGGACTTCGAGAGCCCCATCGCGACGGCTTTCTCGTAGGCCTCGAGCGCCTCGGAGTTGCGACGGCCTCGAAACAGGTTGTCGGCGCGCCGCCGCCAGTCGACCGCGCTGCGAAGCGGCTCGCCGAGCGTTTCTTCGAGTTCATCGAGGCGCGCAGCGGCGCGGTTCGCCTCCTCCGAGAGAGGATAGAGGTGCCAGAGCACTCGATACGTCTCGATCGCCGGGTCGCGCTCTCCCGTTCGCTCCTGTGAACTCGCGGTCGCCAACAGCAGGGAAGCTCGCAGGCCCTCTTCCCGGGTCGAGTCGAGCGCGGCGCGCCACGCCTTGCGGGCCCTCGCTTCGTCCTGCTCGCCCGCGAGTGCGTGTCCTTGCACCGCGAACAGTTCGGGTCGCAGGGGCGTCGCCGGATAACGATCGAGGGCTTCCGCCGCAAGCTGTGCCGCCTCGGCGTGCCGCGACGACTCGAGCAGCCCCTCGGCGCGCATCAGATCCGCATAGTCTCCAATCACCGGATGCCGTAGCGCGATCTCGGTCAGCAACCACTCGGCCCGCAGCCAGTCTCCCTGGCCCTGGGCTTCCGTCGCGGCCTCCAGCGCCTGGGCCGGCCGCTCGAGCAGTTGCTGCCCCCGAGCCCAGACCGCGCCACCCTCCGGAGGTCCCAGGCGAGCGGCGTTCGAGCCCTGGGCGAGCAGGCCAGCGCCAAGCGCGAGCAGCCCCGCTGCGAGCCGCGCCACTCTCGCGCTCCGAGTCTTCAGCGTCCGCTCCTCGTCCTCGGGGGGGAGGCGCCGGTTCAGAATCCGGCGAGAGGGTTGATTGTGTCGGAGTGGAGGCTTCGTATCAAATCGCGGTCAGACCCTGCCCCCTTTGGCTTCGATTGTTCCCCCCATGGCACTCGGGTACGGTTCTCGCGCTTTGCGTTCCATTTCCGTCGACCGCTGGCTGCCGTACGTCAGCAAGGCCCTTCCGATCTTCGGGCTGTGCCTGCTCTTGCTGGGTTGCGGGGAGGGGCCGCCCGCTTCGGTGGATGCACTGGGCGAGCCCGTATCCGAGCAGCGCGCGGAGAGTCACGTGTTCCGGGCACTCTGGGTGCTGTGCGAGGGCCCGGCTCGCACGCTCGAGGAACCCGCGCGCATCGACCGCCTGATCGAGCACGCCAAGGCTCTCGAGGCGACGGATCTCTTCGTGCAGCTGTATCGGGGCGGTCGAGCCTGGTACGACGCCAGCCTCGCCGATGCCACTCCCTTCCGCGAGATCGTCGAGCGCACGGGCGGCGATCCGTTGCGTCGCCTGCTGGATGCTGCCCACGCCGAGGGTCTGCGAGTGCACGGCTGGCTGAACGTGCTCTCTCTCAATGCGAATCGGAGCGCGCCGATCCTCAGCGATCTCGGGCCGGGAGCGATCCTGGTGGACCGCCGGGGCCGCACGCTGCTCGATTACCCCGGGGGCGAGCTGCCGGCACCGGATCGCGCCTGGTACCGGATGGGCACTCCGGGTCTCTACTTGGATCCGGGTGCCCCCGGCGTGCGCGAACGCCTGGTTGCGACCTTCACGGAACTCGTGGACCGCTATCCCGACCTCGACGGCTTGCACCTCGACTACATCCGTCACCCCGGCGTGCTGCCCTTCGTTCCGGGCTCGCGCTTCGGCGTGGGACTCGACTTCGGCTACGGCGCGGGTACCCGCAATCGGTTCCGAACCGAGACCGGTCTCGCGGGGCCGTATCGCGACCCCTCGAAACCCGCCTCCAGCGCGCTGGTACACACCGCCGCCTGGGACGACTGGCGTCGGGCCCAGGTGACGGAGTTGGTGCGCGCGATTCGGGTGGCTGTGCTCGCGGACCACGTCGAACTCTTGCTTTCGGCGGCTGTCATTCCCTACGCAGACCGCGCCTACCTGAGCCTGGCCCAGGACTGGCGAGGTTGGGTGGAGGACGGGCTGCTCGATTTCGCAGTGCTGATGATCTACAGCCGCGATGACCGTCTCTTTCGCTACCAGGTCGAGTCTTTCGCGAGTAGCGCACAGGGCGAGCGGATCTGGATGGGCAGCGGCAGCTGGCTCTTCGCGGAGCAGCCGCAGCGCGCCGTCGCACAGCTGGCGACGATCCGCGCGGCCGGAAGTACCGGCGAGGCGATCTTCTCCTACGACGCGTTGCTGGAGTCCGACGCCCTGATGGCAGCACTCGCGCACCCTGCCAGTGTCAGCCCGCCCACCGGGCCGGTGCCGTGACGAGTACCTCGCTGCTCGAAGACCACGACTTCGAGCTTCCCCGGGAGCGCATCGCCCAGCACCCGCTGCCCGAGCGCGATGCTTCGAGGCTGCTGTGCCTGTCGCGGCGAACGGGCAGCGTCCGCCACGACACGATTCGCGGGCTGCCCGGCCTACTGCGTGCCGGGGATCTGATCGTCGTCAACGCGACCCGGGTGCTGCCCGCGCGCCTGCACGGAGAACGCGAGAGCGGCGGAGCCGCAGAAGCCCTGTTGCTGGCCTCGGAGCCCGGCGACACATCGCGCTTCCGAGCGCTCCTCAAGATCTCCGGGCGGCTGCGGCCTGGCCTCAAGTTCCGATTCGGGGCCGATGTCGAGGCCGAGATCGCGGAACTCGTCGGCGAGGGCGAGGTCATTCTGATGTTTCCGCCGGGGGTGGACCCGTACTCGGTCGGGCACCCTCCCCTACCCCCCTACATCGAACGCAGCGGCGCAGGGTCCGCGAAAGATCGCGATCGTTACCAGACGGTCTTCGCTCGCGTGCCTGGCGCCGTGGCTGCGCCGACTGCCGGGCTTCACCTGACCGACGCGCTGCTCGAGCAGATCGCCGCAGCCGGCGTTCGGCGCGCCGAGGTGGTGCTGCACGTGGGTCCCGGGACCTTTCGTCCGCTTCGGGAGCCAGACCTCGCGAGCGGACAACTACACGCGGAACGCTTCGAGCTGCCCCGGGCTACCGCGGAAGCCGTCACCGCGACCCGAGAGCGCGGAGGGCGCGTCGTGGCCGTCGGCACCACCACCACCCGAGTGCTCGAGAGCCAGGCCTGTGGGAACGGCCGGGTGACAGCCGGTGCCGGGGAGACCCGCCTCTTCTTGAAGCCGGGCGATCCGTTCCGGGTGATCGACGCCCTGTTGACGAACTTCCATCTACCGCGGTCTTCCCTGATCCTGTTGGTGGCCGCGTTCGCAAGCTCACAGCACGTTCTGTCGGCCTACCAGCAGGCCATCGCCGCGGACTATCGCTTCTACTCCTACGGCGACGCGATGTTCGTCTCGTGAAGTTCGCGGTCGAGGGGCAGGACGGCTCCGCCCGCGCCGGTGTGCTCGAAACGTCTCACGGTGAGGTGCGGACGCCCACGTTCATGTGCGTCGCGACCTATGGGGCGGTCCGCGGTGTCGGGCCCGACGATCTCGCCGCGATCGGCGCGCAGATGCTGCTCGCGAACACCTATCACCTGCATGAGCGGCCGGGTGAAGAGATCGTGAAGAGCCAGGGCGGCCTGCACGGCTTCACCGGCTGGCAGGGACCCTGGCTGACGGACAGCGGTGGATTCCAGGTGAGTTCGCTGGCCCACCGCGCCTCGATCAGCGAGGAAGGCGTCACGTTTTCGTCTCCGCTGGACGGGGAGCGCCGGCTCCTCACACCCGAAAACGTGGTTGGCATCCAGGCAGCCCTCGGGTCCGATATCGCGATGGTTCTGGATGAGTGCCGGACTGCGGTTCCCAACGCCGGCAACCCCGCAGCCGAAACGGCGCGCCGCGTCGAAGAGGCGATGGAGCGCTCGCTACGCTGGGCGGCCCGGGCGAAGCGCGCCCGCAAGGAGCCGGGGATGGCCCTGTTCGGAATCGTCCAGGGCGGCGTTTCCGACGCCCTGCGCCGGCGCAGCGCGAACGAGACCGTCGCCATCGGCTTCGACGGCTACGCCCACGGTGGACTCGGCCTTGGGGAGGACCGCGACCAGCGGGTCGAGATGATCGGGGTCGGCAACGAGGCGCTGCCGACCGATGCGCCCCGCTACCTGATGGGCCTCGGCAAACCCGTCGACCTGCTCGACGGGGTGGCTGCGGGTGTGGATCTGTTCGACTGCGTCATCCCGACCCGAAACGGGCGCCACGGAGTGCTCTTCACCCGCCAAGGGACTCTTCGGATCAAGAACGCTCGCTACAAGGACGACTCCCGTCCTCCCGATCCGAGCTGCGACTGCCCGACGTGCAAGAGTCACTCCCGCGCTTATCTCCGGCACCTGCTGAAGATCGACGAATCGCTCGGCGCACGGCTGGCCAGCGTCCACAATCTACGCTTCTACCTGGCGCTGCTCGAGCAGGCTCGGACGGCCGTTCTCACCGGCAGACTCGAGTCGCTGCGACGAGACATCGAGGCAACCGCGGGCACCGTCGACGACTGACCCCGCGGTCGCTAGGAGACTTCGAGCGCCTCGAGCGCAACGCCCAGACCGGCCCGGTCGGGGAGTTCGTCGCCCAGGCTCGCCGGCAGGATCGCGAGGCCCTCGGCGAGCACAGACCACAAGTCTCGCCGCACGAGGGCCCGGATCGGCCCGAGGCAGAGTTCTTCTCCCGCGGCGGCAGCGATGGTTCCGAGGATCACGGCCTGGGGTGCCAGGGTGAATCCGAGGTTCACGATCCCTCGGGCCAGGTAGCGGTTGAATCGGTCCATCTCTTCGAGCGCCACCGGGTCGCCCCGTCGCGCGGCTGCGACGACGGCTTCGGGAGTTGCCTCGTCCGGTGAGGACATCCGCTCCGCGAGTCGCCGCGTCCAGGAAGCACCGCCCACGTAGGCCTCGAGGCACCCGCGTGCGCCACACCCGCACAACTCGGCGTCGTCGTCCCAGCACACTCTTGCGTGTCCGACCTCGCCCGCTCCGCGGCCGAAGCCCCGGTGGAGGCGACCGTCGAGGATCAGTCCGGCGCCGACCCCGGTAGACATTGTCAGGTAGACGAGGTCCTGGAAGCCCTGCCCGGCTCCGAATCTCCACTCGGCAAGCGCCGCGGCGTTGGCATCGTTCTCGAGCCGAACGGGTCTGCCCAGTTCTTCTTCGAGCCAAGCTGCGAGCGGAACGTCATCCCAGCCGACGAGGTTGGGCGGCCCGAGCAGGCGGGTGCCGGTTCGGTCGAGGGGCCCGGGCACCGAGATTCCGACACACGCCAAGTCCGAGACCGTCCCCCCGGCCTCGGCGAGTACTTTCCGGACATCCCGCACCAGCGCGCCTACGTCCTGGCGAGGATCTCCGCTGCCCCCGGTTGGGCGACGCGTGCGCGCGATCACGTTGCCCGCAACGTCTGCTGCCGACGTGGCGATCTTGGTGCCGCCGATGTCGATGCCCACCAAGAGGTCGCCCATGAGCGGATCCGATCGCTCCCTTCGCGAGCTCGGCCCCCGGGGGTTCCAGGGGCAGGCGCGCCCGGACGATGCCCGAAAAGCCCCTGATTGGCGAGGCGTTCTCGCTGCTCGTGGGAGGCCTCAGGCTCCCCGCTCCCTCGACCGATAGAAACAGCAGCCCCCGCCCGTGCGTGCAGGCCCACCTACGCGCTGCGGAGGTCAAAGGAGGCACTGATGCTTCGCCAGCTACCCGTCTGGATCCTCGCCCTCGCGATCGGCGCCCTGTCGTCGGCCGGTTGCTCGTTCGGCGAGGTCTACCTCAGGGATCCGCTGCTGCGGGAGGTCGCTCTCACCGAACAGCAGAAGCACTACTCCGCGCTGATCCGCTGGAGCGCGTTCAACAAGGCCGCCCGGTACGTGCAGGAGGAGCATCGTGAGGACTTCCTGAAGGCGGCGCCGCCGCTCAAGCAATTCCGCTTCACCGACTACGAGTCCGAGCCCGTCTCGATCGACGACAACGGCGAGTGCATCGTCGAGGTTCTCTACTACGGCTACCGGACACACTCCCCGTTCGTGGTCGAGGTCCGGGAAACCCAGCACTGGAAACGCAGCGGGATCTCGAACGCATGGCAGGTGTCTTCGGTCTTCACCGGCCTGGACGAGCCCCGAAGCCGGGTCTCGGTCCGCTGACTGTCCGGCGATCCCGCGCGCCTCGGGCGCGGATCCCGATTCTAAAAGGAGCTCGACCCCGATGCGGAATCAAGCCGTCGCCGCAATCTCCGTCGCCCTGCTACTGACCGGTCTTCCGGCCTCGGCCGCCCAGGACGACATCCAGCAGGAGCAGTGGGTCGCCCAGTACCACGACCTGCAGCTGCGTCATGCCCGATTGACGAGAGAACTCGAACGGGCCCGCAACGACTACAGTCGCGGTCGCAGCAGCAAGCACCTGCGAGGCGAACCCAAGGCCGCGTTGATCGAGCAGATCGCGCGGCTCGAGAGCGAGTTCGCGGAGGTCGACCGGGAGCTAAGCGAGTTTCCGGAAACGGCCCGGCGGGCCGGTGCCTTGCCGGGCTGGTTTCGGGATCTCGAAGACACCGCGTACGAGCCTCAGCAGCCCACTGTGACCCTCAAGACGAGTCGCTCCCATTCGCCCGCGAGCATCCAAGATCGCCGAGCGGCGGCGCGCAAGCGCCGCGGAATCGGGCAGGACTAGTTCGGGTCGATCCCCCGAAGCAGGCGTTCGCGTGAGGCATCTGTCATACGCTCGTTGATCTTCCGCTGATTCTTGCGAGCGATCCGCACGGAGAGAATCTCGCCTCCCTGGCGGGTAATCTGCACGTTCCGCGTCGCGATGCCATCCCGCATGCGAACGCTGAGTTCCTCGGTGACGATGGGCGCTCCACCGCGTGCAGCGACGGGAATCGACACCTGGTCGCGACTCCCCTTCCCCGAACCCATGCCGACGTCGATCGTGATCGGGTGCTCGGCCGCGGCCGGACCCGCGGAGACCGAAGGCAGGCCGGCGCGCAACTTCTCGAGCCGTGCCTGCACGCGCTGCGAGTAGGTTTTTTCCAACCGCAGGTCGGACTTGCTGAGGCGCGGGTAGTTCTTCAGCTTGCCGAGGGTTCGGTGCGTGGCAGTGTCCTTGTACTTCTCGGGAATGCGCTTGGGATCGTTCGTATAGGCCGCCGTGCCCTCCTCGGTGGTCCATGCGTACACGCTGTGAGCCATCGAGGGCGTCGCAATTGCAACGATTGCGATCGCAACCGTCATTCCGACGAAGATCGCGCGGTCGTTCATCAACTTGAGCATCGAACCTGGCCTCCTGAATTGGCCATTGTGGTCAGAAATCACAAAAAAAGTCAAATGGCGCAGTAACTTACACCCGCAACTCGAGCTGAAACGCCGAGCGTTGACAGGCCTAGTTGCGATGCAATAATCCCGCTCCCTTTGCTGCGGGGTAGAGCAGTCTGGTAGCTCGTCGGGCTCATAACCCGGAGGTCGGGGGTTCGAATCCCTCCCCCGCTACCACTCAAGCCCTCGGAACCTCACGGTTCCGGGGGTTTCTCCGTTTCAGGCGTCGGCGGCGGTGAGAATGGGGGGGTGATGGGCCGGGGCGATGATGGTCGCCTCATCGTGGTTAGCCGGTGTCCGTGTGGGCGGCGTCACGATTTCCCATCACCACCCGTCGCGAAGGTAACCGATCGGTAGGTGTCGTGATCCGTGGGGCCGGTCGTCTCAGGACGGCCGGCCGTATGCGCTTCGAGGGTCAACTCGGCGGTGCTCTCGATCGGGTTGGGACAAGTCGCGGGCACCTCGAGGAGGCGCCCGGCGGGGCTCCTCTCGCTATCCTTCGAGTTCTCCGCCACCGGGAGGTTGCGATGCGCATCGAAGAGACGATTCCCGATCCGCTGGCCGCCGAGGCCGGGGCCGCCCGCGCCTGGTTCGCCGCCGAGCAGGCGAGCGAGTTCAAGCTCACCGGGATCGTCGACCCCGACGCGGCCCTGGCCGAGGACGCCGACGCGCGCGAACTCCAGCTGATCCTGTGCGGCACCCGGGAGGGCCAGGAGGTTTGCCTGCGCGAGCGCTTCCGGGTGCGCTCGGGCAACGGCGGCGACTTCGAGGTCAGCCACGTGGCCCACGAGAGCCCCACGGTCGGCTCGCCGGCGCCGCTCCTCGATCCGCCCGAGGGCGTGCGCAAGGGCTGGGTCGAGGAGACGCTCGCCAAGCACTCCTTCGTCGTCTTCCTCTTCTACCGCGGCTTCTGGTGACCGCCGTGTCGCCGCGAGTTGCGCGGCTACCGGAAAGAGGGCGTTGTCGCCGCCATCCGCAAAGCCGGGGGCGAGATCTACGCCATCACGAGCGAGCCCCAGTCCCTCGCTAGGAACGCCCAGCAGGACTGGGAGACGGGGATGCTCCACGTCGGCGATCCGCACCAGGAGATCCTGGGGGTGTGCCGCGAGCGCGGCTGGCTCTCGCTCTTCACGAACCACTGGCGCGGCCGGATCGTCGACAGCATCTCCTGGGTCTCCCATCCCAAGGGCTACTTCCAGCCCGGCGTCTTGGCACTGCGCGGCAACGGCCCGTGCTCTACCGCTGGCGCAGCCGCCCCACTCGCGGAAATTTGGGCGGCGCTGTGGCACGCCCGACCGTGGGCCATGTGTGGAGCAGCGTCGAGGCCGCCCTCGCCGAGCCGGTGGACGCACCCGACATCGCCCACGATGACGCGGCCGTCCTCGACACACGGCCCATCCCGTGGCCGCTGTTCGCGACGCTCCTCCTGTCCAACGGCTGGTTCCTGCGGTCGAGGCCCTTCGACCAGCGCAGGGGGGACACCGTCGCCCGACGGCAGCGCAACGCGCTGATCCGCATCCCCATCTTCCTGGCCGCGTGGGGGGTAGCCTTCGCGCTGCTGCCGCTCTGGGCGTCGTCGCTGGCGCTAGCGGGCTGGGTCGCGTGGGTCACGCCGGAAGTCCGGAGGATCAACGCGCTCTTCCAGAACGTGGGGCCGAACGAGGAGCCCGCCTGAAGTCGGGTCGCGCTGTCTCGCAGTCCCGGGCCCTGTCGCAACTCTGACCTCCAATCCCGGTGGTGGTAGAGTGACGGGAATGAATACCGCCACCGCGACACCAAGCGCGGATCCGATGCCCCTCGACGCTCGGATCGACGCGCTGGGGCTGCGCGAGAACGTTCGAGAGCTGGACGAACTCGGCTACACGGTGCTCCAGGACCCGGTCGCTCATGCGCTGACAGATCGGGTCCGCGAAGCGATCCTGCGGCTCGCCGACGAGACCGAAGGGCCGGCCAAGGGATACTCGGCCAGCCTCCTCCTGGGTCGCGATCCCGTCTTCGACGAGGCGGCTCTCGTGCCGCAGCTACAGGCAATCGTCGAGTACGTGGTCGGGCGAGGCGCGCTGCTCTCCCAGCTGATCGGCTCCGTACGCCCGAAGGGAGCTCCCCCGATCGGCCTGCACGCCGACAACAGTTGGTTCCCTGCCCCCTTCCCCGAGTGGGACTTCCTCGTGACCGGCTGTTGGGCCACCGAGGAGTTCACGCAAGACGGCGGCTGTACCCTCGTGATTCCGGGCTCTCACCGAGCCGCCTCACACCCGACCCGGGAGGCGCGCGAGACGCTCGAG
>JAYGDB010000187.1:0-3092 GCA_046583095.1 Myxococcota bacterium
GCGCAGTGGTAGAGATCGCAAGCGGGCGTCGTGAAACGTGTAACTCACTGCACTCATCTGCGGATCAACACCGCGGTGCGGCCCAGGCTGCGACGCGCCTCGTGAGCCTCGAGCGCGTCGCCGGCGGCTTCCATCTCGACACGGTTGCCGATGACCGGCCGAAGCTGGCCTTTCGCGATGCCCGCCAGCAGCTCTGCATGGACAGCCTCGGCTACGTCTCGGCCGTAGGGATTGAATCCACTTCGTCGGATCACCGGCGGAACGTTGCTCATGTAGGCGCCGATCACCCCGACGATCGAGAAGTTCCCCATACAGGTGGGACGCAGCGCGATGCCGCCCGTCCCATTTTCGGGGTCGTCGGCAAAACCCACCGCGAGGTAGCGACCATCTCGCGCCGTGCAACGCCACGCGTCAGCGACGAAACTGCCGCCAGCCAGATCGCAGACCACCTCCGCGCCCACGTCGTCGGTGTGGTCCAAGACGCCATCCGCAAAGTTGGACTCGCGGTGGTCGACGACGAGTTCCGCTCCGAGTTCGCGGCAGAGCGCTGTCTTCTCGGCGCCACCGGCAGTGGCAAAGACGCGCGCCCCCGCCGCGACACCCAACTGGATCGCGGCCGTGCCGAGGCCACTCGCCCCCGAGATCACCAACAGCCCCTCACCCGAACACAGCTTGGCTCGCTCGAACAGTGCCAGGTGCGCGGTGTGGTAAGGGATCACGAAGCCGGCCGCTTCGGCGTCGTCCAACTCGGGGGGCGCTGCAAAAACAGAGTCGATCGGCGCGAGCGCGTACTCGGCGAGACCCCCTTTTGCCATCTGCGTGATCGCGACCACGCGTTGTCCGAGCCATCGCTCGGCGCCTTCTCCGGCGGCGTCCACGAGCCCGCAGACGTCCATTCCCAGTATGAACGGCGGAGGCATCGGGATCGTCGTAACGCGACCGTAACAGCGATCGAGGTCATTGAAGTTGAGCGATCCAGCGGCGACCTGGATGCGAACCTGTCCCGGCCCCGGCTCCGGGATCTCCGCATCGACCACCTCGAGGGCTTCGGTCGGGCGACCGTTGCGACTCACTTGAAGCGCCTTCACGAATTTCTCCTGTTCGGTTCATCGCGTGCTCGCACGGCATCGCGCGCGATCGATTCGATTGCCGGGACGAGGTGGATCGGAAGAATAAGCCCCGGATTCGCTAGGCGAGAGAGTAGGGAATCCGGGGCTTGTTCTTCCTATCCACGATCGAGCACGCCCGAACTCGAGAACACCGAGCCGGACGGCTAGGCGACACAGTGGCGCGAAGGCCGGTTAGACTGCGGCCGTGGCTTCGATCCGGTTCTGCGTAGGGATGCTGGTGCTGGGTGGTCTGTTCCCACTGGCGGGTGCGGTGTCCGCAGACTTCGTGCCGGGGCTCGTGCAGACCCGCGTGCTCGAGTGGGAAGGCGCCTCGCGCACGTACGACGTTTACCTGCCAGCCGTCGATGTGGCTCCCGAGGGCCTGCCCGTGGTGCTCGATTTCCATGGATTTGGCTCCACGAAGGAACAGCAGAGGGGCCTCCTCAACCTGGGCCTTCAACAATTGTCCGTCAGCGAGCGCTTCCTGCTGGTGTGGCCCCAGGGCACGGGGAATGCCTGGAATGCAGGCACCTGTTGCACGTTCGGCGTGGACGACGTGGGGTTCGTGCGTGCGCTCCTCGATGCCCTGTCCCTCGAGGCTCCGATCGATGCGAGCCGCATCTATGCGACGGGGCTCTCGAACGGTGCGGCCATGAGCCACCGGCTCGCCTGCGACGCCGACGATCTGTTCGCGGCGGTCGCTCCGGTCGCCTTTCCGGTTCCCTTCATTCCACTTTCGGGTTGCCAGCCCATGCGACCGATCGCTGTGGGTATGGTCATGGGTCTGACCGACACCGTCGTTCCGTACGTGGGCGGAGGCTTTGGTGACGCACGGGACAGCTTGACCTTCTGGCGCGACGAAAACGGCTGCGGTGGAGGTGAGGCGGATGTGGTGACGCTACTCCAGGGCGAAGCAACACCTCTTCAGCGCTGCGAGACCTATACGGCTTGCAGCGAGGGGGTGGAGGTCCAGCTCTGCAGCGTCGTGGGCGCTCCGATCGGGGGCTTCGAAGGACATCTTCTCTACTTCAATAATTCGGGCCTGGACGTTGCCGCGCAAACATGGGGTTTCATGAGCCGCTTCGAGCACCCGGACCCGCCCATCCTGGCCCCTGAAGCGGGAGCCACCGCGCTCCGGTTGACGGCGATCCTCAGCTTGCTGGGCTTGAGGCGCGTGCGGCAGCACCATCGTATAACCTCGAAAGGCTGACGCCCCCTCACCTCTATTGCGTCGGAGTCCCCGTCGACGACCTCGCGCAGGCGGACGCCTTCTGGTACGGGCTACTCGAACTCGGAGTCGATAACGCCATTCCGAACCGCCACTCCCTTCAAACGCAGGCTCTTGCAGTCTCCGCGCAAATGTCTGCCGTCCCAGGTAAGCGCGAAGACGGCGGGGTTGCCCATAGCGAGCCATTCCGCGTGGCCGAAGCTCGGGTTGATCGTGGCCAGCAGCGACGAGATGGCCTGGCCGTGAGACGCGGCAGCCACATTACGCCCGTGTTCGCGCTCGACAATGTGGAGGAGTGCCGCCCTCATGCGCGCGGCGAGCTCGCTGTTGCTCTCTCCACCTGCGCCGAGCTTCCAGTCCGGTTCATCGAAGCAGCGCCGAACCGTCGCGTCGAAGTCTGCGTACATCTGTGGTGAAAGGTAGTGAGACGCTTCTACTGAGTCTCAGGGCGCCTCGACCTGCGCCACTCCCGTGCGTTCTTCCGGTGTTGGACCTTGCCTGGAAGTGCCGATCAGGTAAGCGCCCAGCGCGATGATCAAGAGGGGGAGGAATGGTATGAACGGCCAATAGGGCAGATAGAGTTCTGGGATCTGCGTGAACGTGTAGCCGTACAGAAGTTCCTCGGCCGGTTCTCTCCATGCCGAGCCGAAGCTGGCGGCCACGACGCCGACGCCAATTATCACAATCCCCATTATCGACCTCGCTACACGATTCAAGCCCGCGTCTGGAGGATCGCTCTCGGCCAACTTACGCCG
>JAYGDB010000003.1:0-4822 GCA_046583095.1 Myxococcota bacterium
GACGCACCGGCCTCCACGCCGCGCATCTGGGCCACCTGACCCGAGGAAGGAAGACGATGGAACTGTCTCCGCGCGAGAAGGACAAGCTGCTGCTCTTCACCGCAGCCATGCTGGCGCAGCAGCGCAAGGAGCGAGGGATCAAGCTCAACTATCCGGAGGCCGTGGCCTACATCTCCGGCGCCATCCTCGAGGGCGCGCGCGAAGGCCGCAGCGTCGCGGACCTGATGAGCCACGGCACCGAGCTTCTCAACCGGGACGATGTCATGGAGGGCATTCCCGAGATGATTCCCGAGGTGCAGGTGGAAGCCACCTTCCCCGACGGCACGAAGCTCGTCACGGTCCACAACCCGATTCCCTGAGCGAAGAACGGAGACAGCATGATTCCCGGAGAGATCCAGGTCGCAGAAGGTGAGATCGAGCTCAACCAGGGCCGCGAGACGATCACTCTCGAGGTGGCCAACAGCGGGGATCGCCCCGTTCAGGTGGGTTCGCACTACCACTTCTACGAGACCAACCCGGGCCTGGTGTTCGAGCGCGAGCGAGCGCGCGGCTACCGCCTGGACATTCCGGCCGGCACCGCCGTTCGCTTCGAGCCGGGACAGAAACGTGAGGTGCGCCTGGTGGCCTACGCGGGAGAGCGTGCCGTCTACGGCTTCAACGGGGCCGTCATGGGCCCGCTGGGAGGAGAGCGATGACCCGCATCGGTCGCAAGGCCTATGCCGAGATGTACGGCCCCACCACCGGAGACCGTGTGCGGCTGGGCGACACGGAACTCTGGATCCAGGTGGAGGAGGATCGCACGGTCTACGGCGAGGAGGTGAAGTTCGGCGGCGGCAAGGTGATTCGCGACGGCATGGGCCAGAGCCAGCGCGTGTCGGCTGAAACCGTCGACACGGTCATCACCAACGCGCTGATCGTCGACCACTGGGGCATCGTCAAGGCGGACATCGGAATCAAAGACGGTCGCATTGCCGGCATCGGCAAGGCCGGCAATCCCGACGTCCAGCCCGACGTGGACATCGTCGTGGGTCCGGGCACCGAAGCCATCGCCGGCGAGGGCCTGATCACCACCGCCGGGGGCTTGGACGCCCACATCCACTTCATCTGTCCGCAGCAGATCGAGCACGCCCTGATGTCGGGCATCACCACCATGCTGGGCGGAGGCACCGGGCCGGCGGCGGGAACCAACGCCACGACCTGTACGCCGGGCCCCTGGAACATCCACCGCATGCTCCAGGCTGCCGAAGCCTTCCCGATGAACCTGGGCTTCCTGGGCAAGGGCAACGCCAGCCTGCCGGAGGCCCTCGACGAGCAGGTCGAGGCCGGAGCCATGGGGCTCAAGCTCCACGAGGATTGGGGCACGACGCCGGCGGCAATCGACAACTGCCTCTCGGTGGCCGAGCGCTACGACATCCAGGTCGCGATCCACACCGACACCTTGAACGAGTCGGGCTTCGTGGAGGACACCCTGGCGGCCTTCAAGGGGCGAACCATCCACGCCTACCACACCGAGGGCGCGGGCGGCGGCCATGCTCCGGACATCATCAAGGCGTGCGGCGAGGCCAATGTCTTGCCCTCCTCGACCAATCCCACGCGTCCGTACACGGTGAACACCATCGACGAGCACCTGGACATGCTGATGGTGTGTCACCACCTGGACCCGAGCATCGAGGAGGACGTGGCCTTTGCCGAATCGCGCATCCGTCGCGAGACCATCGCGGCCGAGGACATCCTGCACGACCTGGGTGCCTTCAGCATGATCGCGTCGGATTCACAGGCCATGGGGCGCGTCGGCGAAGTGATCTGCCGAACCTGGCAGACCGCACACAAGATGAAGGTGCAACGAGGGGCGCTCCCCGAGGACAGCGCGCAGCACGACAACTTCCGAGCCCGGCGCTACATCGCGAAATACACCATCAATCCCGCGCTCACCCACGGCATCGCCCACGAGGTGGGCTCGCTGGAAGTGGGCAAGCTCGCCGACATCGTGCTCTGGAAGCCGGCCTTCTTCGGCGTCAAACCGGCGATGGTGATCAAGGGCGGCGCCATCGCGGCGGCTCCGATGGGCGATCCGAATGCCTCGATCCCCACGCCGCAGCCGGTGCACTACCGGCCGATGTTCGCGGCCTTCGGCGGCGCGCTCAGCGCCACCGCCGTGACCTTTGTCTCCAAAGCCGCGGCCGATGCCGGGATCCGCGAGAAGCTTTCGTTGGCGAAGCGCACGGTGGCGGTGAAGGACTGCCGCAGCGTGCGGAAGGCCGACCTGGTGCACAACGGGCTGCAGCCGCAGATGGAGGTAGACCCTGAAACCTACGAGGTGCGCGCCGACGGTGAGCTGCTCACCTGCGAGCCCGCCGTGGAGTTGCCGCTCGCGCAGCGGTACTTCCTGTTCTGAGATTGGGCGGAGACAGTCCATGGCGCTGCAGGAAGATCGCGAGCCGCTGCTCCGGATCATCGGGCGCTTCGAAGGTGAGGCCGCCCGCGAGGAGACGCTCACCCTCCCCTGGTCACTGCGACAGCGGAGCCGCTTCCGCACCCAACTCGACGGCGGTGGCGAAGTCGGCGTGTTTCTGGCGCGGGGAGAGGTGCTCCGGGACGGCGATCGTCTGGAGGCCGAGGATGGGCGTTGTGTGCGCGTAGTCGCTGCCTGCGAGGAGGTTGCGGTGGCGCGCGGCTTCGACGCCCGTGAGTTGGCGAGGGCCTGTTACCACCTGGGCAACCGTCACGTCCCGCTCCAGATCACGGACGACTGTCTGCGCTTCCAGCCCGATCACGTGCTCGAGGACATGCTCCGGGACCTCGGTCTCGCGGTTCGTCGCGAGACGTCGGCATTCCAACCGGAGCCCGGCGCCTACGGCCAGGGCGGCCACTCGCACTCCCACGAGCCCTCCGATGACTGAGCCCGCAGGCGCCCTCGGCCTGCTCCAACTACTGCGCCTGGCCAGCCCGAGCTTACCGGTGGGGGCCTTCACGGGCTCTGAGGCGCTGGAGTACGCGGTGCTCGCGGGCTGGGTGCGAGACGAAGCCAGCGCGCTCGACTGGATCGGCGGCCGACTGCGGCGGTCTCTGCCGGCGCTCGACGTGCCGCTGCTGCGCCGCTTCCAGGCAGCCTGGTGCAGCGGCGCCGAAGAGCCGCTGGCGCGTTGGAGCGCCTACCTGCGCGCGAGTCGCGAATCCGCCGAATTGTGGCAACAGGACCAGGCGCTGGGCAGAGCCTTGGCGCGGTTATTGGTTTCGCTGGGCTGTTCCAACGCCGAGCCGTGGATCGAAAACGCCGACGCCAACTACCCCTGCTCTTTCGCGCTGGCCGCTCACTACTGGAACATCCCGCCCGAGAGCGCAGCCGCCGGATACGTCTACGCCTGGTGCGAGAGCCAGGTGGCGGCGGCCGTCAAGCTCGTGCCGCTGGGCCACACCACGGGACAGCGTCTCCTCGGCGCGCTGATCCCGGACATCCCGAAGTGCGTGAGGGAGGGCTTCGACCTCGGGGACTCCGAGATCGGCAGCAGCGAGCCCGGCCTCGCGATCGCGAGCGCGCTACACGAGACCCAGTATTCGCGGCTGTTTCGAGCCTGACAGGAGACCCACAGATGACTGAAGGACGAGCCCTGCGCGTCGGGATTGGCGGACCGGTCGGCTCCGGCAAGACCGCGCTGGTGGACGCGCTCTGCAAGGCGATGAGCGGCCGCTTCGAGATCGCCGTCATCACCAACGACATCTACACCCAGGAAGACGCCGAGTTCCTGAGCCGGAGCGGCGCGCTGGCAGCGGACCGGATCGTCGGGGTCGAGACCGGCGGCTGTCCCCACACCGCCATCCGCGAGGACGCCTCGATGAATCTCGAAGCCGTCGCAAAGCTCGAGGCCCACTTCCCGCAGCTGGACCTGCTGTTCATCGAGAGCGGCGGTGACAACCTCGCCGCGACCTTCAGCCCAGAACTCTCGGATCTGACCCTCTACGTGATCGACGTCTCGGCCGGCGACAAGATCCCCCGCAAGGGCGGGCCCGGCATCACGCGCTCGGACCTGCTCGTGATCAACAAGACCGACCTGGCTCCCCACGTGGGAGCCTCGCTGGAAGTCATGGATCGCGATACTCGTCGAATGCGAGGCGAGCGACCCTTCGTGTTCACGAACCTGAAGGACGGCGCTGGCCTCGATGAGGTGATCGCCTTCGTTCGGCGAGAAGGGATGTTGGACGCCTGACGACGCACAGCGACGCTTGGGCGGGCCGCCGCTTGCCCAGATCCGCCGCAGCGCCTGCTGCGAAATTGTGCAGAGAAACAAGAATCATCCCGCCAAGGCACCCTATTTGGGCCGAAATCAGCCCAAGTAGGCTGATTTACGTCTCGGAACGGATCTTGCTCTAGGATCGGTCGCCATCTAGGCAGATTCCGTCGGGTTCTGGGTGATCGGAGCGAGCCGGGCCGGCCGGTGCGCGCGACACCTCGGGGGGCGGAATTCAAAGGAGGGAACACCGTGAAGAGATTGCTGCAGAGTCTCGCAGCTGGCTCGATCGTGCTGGCCATCGTGCTGACCGCTGGCACCGCTTGGGCTGGCTACAAGATGGAGATCGACGAAGACAGGTGGATCAGCCTGGGGGTCGGCGTGCGCTCGCAAGCCGGCATCAACGAGAACGCTCAGTTTATCAATGATCTTGACTCGCTCGACGGCGACCAGGACTGGGGCACGGACTTCAACATCGCTGTTCGGCCCTACATCTCGGGCTCGGTTCACGAGAACATCAAGTTCGAGGCGAACCTCGACACCGGCGGTGGCGCCGTCGCGTTGCTCGACGGCATCGTCAAGTTCGAGTTCAGCGA
>JAYGDB010000020.1:0-4727 GCA_046583095.1 Myxococcota bacterium
GAGATAGTTGGTCGGACAGCGACGAGGCAGCGTGTGGCACGGATCCCCTCCTCGACACGTCAGCGCCAGCCGATACCGACGGCGATCTCCAATGCGATGTCGTCGATGACGATGACGATGGTGACGGCTTTAGCGACGCCGCCGAAATCGCCGAGGGAAGTGACCCGCTGGATGCCAGCAGCATCCCTGTTCCGGAACCCGCTTCCACATGGCTCGCCCTGGCAGCGCTGATGACCCTGTTGGGTTTGAGGCGAAGACAGAAGCGCCTTCTCGCTCATGACCGCAGGGCGGGGAGCGGGAGCACCGCGGGGTAGGGCAGGTCGGAGCTCCTCAAGGCCAGGAGCCGTCCCCGATGCCGCCCCATGCACTCGGCTGTGGCAATCCGAAGCACTTGATGACGATTGGTTACGCTTCAGGTCACTCGAGAGCGTAGGCAGCGCCTCAAGGCCCGCTCACCCCAGCCTCCGAAGCCGAAGGTCGCAGATTCGAATTCTGCCTGGGTCACCATTCGTGCCAGCTGCTTGGGTCACTGTGCCCGGCCTCGGCTAACGTCGCGGCGTACGCCTGCGCGTAGCAGCCCACTCCGAAGTACTGCTCGCGGCGGATCGCTGGCTGCGGGTGTTGGGGATGAAGGAGGCAGGTCAAGCATGGTGTCGGTCCCCACCGGGCTCTCGGAGCGATCTCTGGGTTGGCTTCGATATCTGCATCGGAAGGCGCACACTGCTGATGATTGGAATCGAGAAGGGCGGCCGCATCCGCATTGGGACGATCGATCTGATGCTCCCATGGCATCGTGGCCACGGTTCGATCTCGTCGACTCTAGTTATGCGATGGCCCTCATGGCCCAGACGACTCCCGCGTGGCGTGAGGTGTACGTTGCGGTGCTCGACGAGCTGATTGCGCGTCACACGGGTTGGTGGTCCGCGAACGATTGGTTGACGCAGTTCGGCCACGACCCTGACCGCGGCAACTACCCGGATGCCTATCGCCTGCTCATCCCCGCGGAGCTGTGGGGCCGGTACGACGTACCGGGATGGACTGCAAACGGAATTGAGCCCTACGGCGTCCAGATGGATCCGATCGCGGCCGACGGGATGCTCTTCTACAAGGGTTTCTTTCTCGTTCTGCTCGGCTTGCGCTCGATGATCGCGACAGAAGACCGCTGGAACGAGCCCTTCTCCATGATTCGCGACGGCGAGCACACCTTCGAGTGGTCGCACTCGGGCATCGCCGCCCATCTGACCGACCAGTGGAAGGAGCGGCCCCATGGCTGCCACTGCGAGAACACGAAGATCTGGCCGCTCTGACTGAGCGGCGCGGGCCTCGGTCTGAGGCTCCACGACAACCGGTACGGCACGAACTTCCATGCTGCGGCGTTCGACCCGTGGTGGGCTCATGCCCGGTGCGACTATCTGGGCCTCGATCAGGCCGATGTGCCGAGCGTCGTTACCGCCTACTACGACCCGATTCTCGATATCCATCATCGGCTGCCGACCAGCTTGGCGATGACTTATTGCTTCTATCTGGCTCCGCAGGTGCCGGAAGAGGCAAGACGTCTCTTCGACGCGGCTGCGGTGAGTTCGGGTATCTCGAACGAGCGAGTCGGCGGCGTGGACACACATCGCATCCATGCCATTGCCTGGTTCCTTTCCCGCGAGTGGGGGATGGAGGATCTCGAAGCGACTCTGCGAGAATCACTCGAGACTCACTACGAGCCGACTTGGGACCGCGCACGAGGCGAGTTCACCTGGCAGCTCGGCCTCGCTGAAGAGCACCCACGCGGCCAATACAACGCCTTCCTCGCCGCGGGAGAGGCAGTGAGTCCGGGTGCCTGGTCCGCCGTTTCCGCGGCTCCGTTGTCGGGGCCGCCGGGGCTCGTCGAGGGCGTCGACTTCCCGACGGTCGCGCTTGCGGAGGCGCGCTGGAACGCGGGGGTGCTGCACCTTCGCCTCGATCCGCAGAGCACCGAGGTCGAAGGAACGCCAACGCAGTTCAGGATTTCCGGCCTCGCGGATCCCTCACGCTGGCGCCTGGAAGGGGAGGGGAGTACCCGCGTGAACGGGCTCGACCTCGTCGTCGAGACGACCGTTCGCGATCATCGGCTCGTTCTCGCTCCTTCGCGCTGAGCCTCTCTCCCTGGGCCTCCGAAGCCGAAGGTCGCAGATTCGAATTCTGCCTGGGTCACCATTTGTTCAGCTTTTCGGATTGTTTCCGAGAGCGTGATGCCAGGCGCCCGGCTCAGCCCGCTGCCTGGGGAGCGAGCCATATGGGCGAACTCCAGGCGCGTTCCTGGATGGTTTTGGGGAAGTCGCTGCGCGGTGGGACGCCCGCGCGCAGGGCGTCCCAGGTGGACCAGCGGCAGGTGGGGTTCTCGAGGACCCGCGCGTAATAGAAGGCGCGGTGGGCGGGGTCGAAGGTCGGATCGCGCCACACGGTGCGCAACTGCAGGGCGCCCTTGTCGCCCGAGATCGAACAGTCGGCGAGATCCACGCGCGCCCCGTTGTCCGGGCAGCGGCGGGTGTCCGGATCGACCGTGCCTCCGTCGGAGCACGCCACGTCGAACACCTCTTCGTGGGTTTCGCCATCGGCGTCCACCCAGCCCTTCACGACCTGCAGGCGTTGTAGGGGAGCTCCGCCGTTTGCATCGGCCAGAGCCCACAGGAAGAAACTCGGCGCGGCGCCTGCTCGCGGGGGAAGATCGCTTCCCATGGTGACGCCTTCGGCGTAGGCCGTGGTAACGGCGTCCGGAGACTCGGCCAGGCCGGATGGAAAGTCGTAGCTGCCGAAGAAGCGCAGCTGGATGCGCGGCCCCGAGGTCGCAAAGGTCTCCTTGCGCCGCAAGGCGTCGTAGACCGATTCACGGGTGTTCTCCTCGGCCCACACTGCGGCGAGTCCCGACGAGCCGTAGGTGGGCGACGCGCTGTTCATGTAGGTCTCGCCGTCGAGTTCCTTGATCATGGCGGGCGCCAGGTAGCTGACGGCCGTTGCCGTGAGCCACGAGAGCGGGGTCGAGCCGCGGAGGGCCGAATCGCCGTCGAGTACGCCGAGCTTCGCGGTATAGGCTGCCTCGGTTTCGGAAGTCGCCCCCGTGTGGGTGTCGCTCGAACCGATCACGCCGAACGCGTAGGGATTCGTGAGCCCCTGGGCGTTGAGCGCGATGCCTCGGCGCAAGGCGTCGCGCACGTAGCTGCCAGGGGGAGCGCTCGGCAGCATCGTTGCCACGCGGTAGGGCATGATCTCGAAGTTGGCCCACTCGTCGCGTGTCGAAAGGGCGGGGTGGGTCTCCGAGGTTCCCTTGATCTGGGTGATTTCGACCAGCGGCTCGTTGCGAATCCGCTGCCTGGCGTAGTCCTCGTCGAGCGGGTCGCCCGCCCAGTCGACCAGCTTGAACATCTGGCCGTTGGATCCGTTGGAATTGTGCGGGATCGCCAGGCTCTCGACGCCCTGCTCGCGCAGGTCGTCCATCCAGTCCCACAGGCCTTCGGGGTTCTGCGAGTGGAAGCGCGAGAAGGGGATGGCCGGAAGCTTCTCGCTGCCCTCGAAGATGACGTTGCGGTGGAGGTTACCCCGATCGTCCGAGCTGGTCGTGTACTCGTAGGCCACGAAGGTCGTGAAGCGCCCAGGGTCGTTGTACTGGTCGGCCGCGGCGATGATGTCCTTCCAGGCACTGCGGGAGAGGTCGAGTACCTCTTCGCGATCGATGGCTCCCTCCCGGATTCCGTCGGCGATCTTCGGCAGGAAGCTCGAGAAGGCCTGCACGCGGGGCAGTAGGCTCAAGAGGCCGAAGTTGCCCTCGGCGTTGAGGTCGTTCAGCGATTCCGCGGCTTCGTACGCCGAAAAGTCCGTGGATGTATCCCCGGCCGCAGGGGCGGCTCCCAGGAACATGGCGTGGTCGGTGACGGCGTAGAAATCCAGGGGCTGGCGCAACTGCATCATGAAGCCCGAGGGGTGCGGAATCGCCTGCCCCCGGGCGAAACGGTAGGCGTCATAGGGGGTCGCCAGGGTGCCGAACGCATAGGCGTCGAAGGAATAGGTGGTGTGGACGTGAAGATCGCCAAACAACGCCTGGCGATCGGCCACCGGCCCGGGCCGGCGGTCGAGGATTTCGTCGTCGATCTCGAACAGCGGATCGCCTCCCACATTCCAAACGCGGGCGGGGTCCGCGGTGTCGCCACCCTCGTCCTGCCCGGAGCAACCGGTCCAGGCTACGGCGACGGCCAGAACGAGGAAGGCCGCGAGGGGGGCAGCGGAAAGAAGTCGGGACATCGGGATCTCCTGCAAGGCGAAAGGAAGCGAAGGCTACCATGCAATGTCGAAGCAGATCCCGCCTAGGTCAATTCCGTCTCGCGTCCCAGCGGCGGGCTGACGAACATGGGGGTGGGGGTCGCCCCCCCAGCGGGAGGCTCGCTCTCAGGCCTCTTCGCCGAGTGGCACCGCCGTGGTGTACTTCAGTTGCTCCATGGCGAAGCTCGAACTCACGTCGAACATCTCCACACTGCGAATCAGCTTCTTGTAGATGCGGTCGTAGTCGTCGATATCCGCCGCAAGGATCTTCAGCAGGTAGTCGACGTCCCCGCTCATGCGATAGATCTCGATCACCTCGGGAATGCTCGCGACTGCGGTCGCAAAACGATCGAGCCACGCCTCGTTGTGTTGATTCGTCCGGATCGTGACGAAGACCGTAACGCTGAGCCCGACTTTGGCCGGATCGACCAGGGCGACGCGGC
>JAYGDB010000037.1:0-4068 GCA_046583095.1 Myxococcota bacterium
AACTCTCGTCCGGCTCCGTCGGGACGACGCGCCGCTTGGTGGAAACGGTCGACGGGGCCCCCTGCAAATCCGCGCCCAGCAGCTGCAGGTAGGAGTTGGGCGCCGTGAGATCGAGCTGGCTGGTGAGCAAGGGGTTGGCGGGGTTGTGGCACAAACTATTGTTGCAGGAGTAGCCGTCGAAGATGATGCTCTGAATCGCCTCAAAGGTACTCGCGTAGTCGTCGCCGAAGCAGGCGCCCACGCGGCAGTCGTTCGTGCAACCGTCGTCCTCCGCGAGGTTGCCGTCGTCGCACTCTTCACCTTCCTCGAGGTCTCCATTGCCGCAGACGTCGGGACAGCTCAGGGGCGCCGGGGCGTTCTGCGCCTGGAAGTGCGAGCCGTCGTTCTCGATCACGTCCTCCGGGCCGAGCGCGGCCACGTCGAACTCCGCGCAGTACCACTGGTCGCCGACCTGAATGTGCACCTGGAGCGCGTCGAGGACGCCGCTCGGCTGCCACGCCCAGGCTATGCGGCTCTCGATCTCGAGCACGCCGGCGTCGTAGGTGGCCCGAGTGATCCCTCCCGCGCTGCCCGACGGGTCCCCGTACGTGTAGCCGGCACCGGGCGTGAAGCTCCAACGACTCGGGTCGAGGTGAACTAGCTCCGAACGACTCGGCGTGGCTCCCAGCCCGACGAGCAGAAGCGAGAAGCCGTCGATCGTGGGATCGTGAACCCGCTGGATCGCCTGCCCGGCTCCGTCGAAGTCGAGCACCTTGAACGGCTGGACCGGATTGGCGATGTCGATGTATGCGCCCTCGACGGGCAGCTTGGTGTCGTGGGCGAAGCCCGGCGCTGCAAGCAGCAGGACGGTGAGCAGAAGAGCGGGAGCGAGTCGAGAGGTCACGGCACGGTTCTTGGATCTCGCGGTCAGATCCGCTCGAGGATCGTCGCGGTCGCGAGAGCCCCTCCGCAGCACATGCTGATCAACGCGATGTTCAGATCGGCTCGCTCGAGCTCGTGGAGGGCCGTCGTGATCAGTCGGCTACCCGTGCAACCCACGGGATGACCGAGAGCGATGGCCCCGCCGTTGACGGTCACCTTGTCCATGTCCGGCTGATAGACGCTCGCCCACGAGAGGACGACCGAGGCGAACGCCTCGTTCACCTCGAACAGATCGATGTCGCTCATCGCCATGCCCGACTTCTTGAGTACGGCCGCCGTCGCGTCTACCGGACCGTCGAGGTGGTAGTAGGGATCCGAACCAACCAGCACGCTCTGTCGGATTCGCGCGCGCGGCCGCAAGCCGGCCGCCTTCGCTCGTGCTTCGCTCATCCACAGCACCGCGGCGGCGCCATCCGAAATCTGGGAGCTGTTGCCCGCCGTGTGGCGTCCTCCCTCGCGAACCGGGTTGAGCTTTGCCAGGCCTTCCAGGGTCGACTCTCGCGGTCCCTGGTCCTTCGTCACGGTTTGGGTCTCGTCCGTCGGCCCCTCCGGGCCGATGACCGGTGCGGTCACCGGCAGGATTTCGCGATCGAAGCGATTCTCGGCCACTGCACGGCCGGCCCCCTGTTGGGAAGCCAATCCGAATGCGTCGACATCTTCTCGCGTAATGCCGCGCTTGTCGGCGATCCGCTCGGCCGCACCGAACTGGTCGGGCATGTCCCACGTGAAACCCGGGGGATGCGAACTGCCGGGCCCGTTCATCACGTTGGCACCGAGACCGACGCGACTCATCGCCTCGACCCCGCATCCGATCCCGACGTCGATGGCACCGATCTCGATCAGACCCGCCACGAAGTTGTTGGCCTGCTGACCGGAGCCACACTGACAATCGACGGTGGTGCAGGCAACTTCGGGGGTGTGGCCCAGGGAGAGCCATGCGTTGCGCGTCACGTTCGAGCCCTGCTCGCCCGCCTGCGTGACACAGCCACCGACGATCTGCTCGAGATCCTTGGGCTCGACTCCGGCCTTCTCGAGGACACCGATTTGGGTCTGGGCGAGGATCTCCGCGGCGTGGAGCCCGGAGAGCCAGCCGTTGCGCTTGCCGATCGGAGTCCGCGTGGCTTCGACGATGACGGGCTTATTGGACATCAGGGGGCTCCTAGCTTATGAGGTTCGAGGGACGCTGGGAGGGTAGCGCGACCTACGTATAGCCGAGCCCACGGAGTGCCTCCTCGATCTCGGGCAACACGTCCGGGTCCTCGATGGTGGCCGGGAAGCGATATTCCTCGCCGTCGGCGATCCGACGCATGATCCCACGCAGGATCTTGCCCGATCGGGTCTTTGGCAGGCGACTCACCACGCAGGCCTGCTTGAACGCCGCGACCGCCCCGATCTCCTGGCGCACCCGGGCCACCAACTCGGCGACGAGCTCGCCCTCGTGCAACTCGGCCCCGACGTTCAAGACCACGAAGCCGAGCGGCACCTGGCCCTTGAGTGAGTCCTTCACCCCGATCACCGCACATTCGGCCACGTCCGGGTGATCGGCGAGGACCTCCTCCATGCCGCCGGTGGAAAGCCGGTGACCCGCGACGTTGATGATGTCATCCGTGCGGCTCATGATCCACAGGTAGCCGTCTGCGTCGATGTACCCGGCGTCCGCAGTCTGGTAGAAGCCCGGGTGTCGCTCCAGGTAGGCATCCCGGAATCCCGCTTCGTCGTTCCACAGCGTGGGGAGACAACCCGGCGGAAGCGGTAGCTCGACCACCAGGCTGCCGGTCTCACCCGGCTCCATCTCGCGGCCGTCCGAATCGAGAACCCGGACCCGATAGCCCGGAACGGCCACCGTTGGCGAGCCACGCTTCACCGGCAGGGGCTCGATTCCCATGCAGTTCGCTGCAATCGCCCAGCCCGTCTCCGTCTGCCACCAGTGGTCGATCACCGGGATGCCGAGGGCGTTCTCCGCCCACGAGATGGTGTCGGGGTCCGCGCGCTCACCGGCGAGGAACAGGGTGCGAAGACTCGACAAGTCGTACTCGCCCAACTGCTTCGCCTCGGGGTCTTCGCGCTTGATGGCACGAAACGCCGTAGGGGCAGCGAAGAGCGCGTTCACCCCGTGCTCGGCAACCACCCGCCAGAAGGCCCCCGCATCCGGCGTCCCAACCGGCTTGCCCTCGTACAGGATGGTGGTGCAGCCGAGCAGCAGCGGCGCGTAGACGATGTAGGAGTGACCCACCACCCAGCCGATGTCCGACGCCGCCCAAAAGACGTCGCCGGGCTTCATCCCGTAGACGTTCCGGAGGCTCCAGTGCAGGGCGACCGCGTGACCGCCGTTGTCTCGAACGACTCCCTTCGGCTTGCCGGTGGTTCCGGACGTGTAGAGGATGTAGAGCGGATCCGTGGCGAGGACCGGGACGCAGCCGACCGGCGACGCCGCTGCGGCAGTCTCCAGCCAATCCAGATCGCGGCCCGCGACCGGCTCGGCGCGCTTTGCCTCCCGCTGGAGCAGCACGCAGCGCTCGGGTGTGTGCTCGGTGATCTCGAGCGCTTGGTCGAGCAGCGGCTTGTAGTCGATCACGCGGCCCGGCTCGAGGCCGCAGCTCGCCCACAAGATCACCTTCGGTGTCGCATCGGTGATCCGGGTCGCGAGTTCGCGGGCCGCGAAGCCTCCGAAGACCACCGAGTGGATGGCTCCGATGCGCGCGCAGGCGAGCATCGCCACCACGGCCTCGGGCACCATCGGCATATAGAGCAGCACCCGGTCGCCCCGCCCGACCCCCAAGCTCGCGAGAACCCCTGCGAAGCGCGCCACTTCGTCCCGAAGCTCGCCGTACGTGAAGCGCCGGACGCTGCCCAGCATCGCGCTGTCGTGAACGAGGGCGATGCGATCACCGTGTCCGGCCTCGACGTGGCGGTCGACCGCGTTATGGCAGGTATTGAGGAGGGCACCCGTGAACCAACGCCCAGACGGGAACTCAGAGGTCTCCAGCACCCGATCCCATTCGCGTTCCCACTCGACACCTCTTGCCGCGTCGGCCCAAAACGCTTCGGGGTCGCCGGCCGCCCTCGCATAGGTGGTCGCGTAGGCGTTACGGGTGGCGTCTTCGGTCACGCGGAGGACTGCTCGCGGCTCCCCACCAACTCGTCGCC
>JAYGDB010000129.1:0-9977 GCA_046583095.1 Myxococcota bacterium
ACCCCCCGCGTAATCGGGAGGAAATCGAAACAAGAGCAAGATGGATCGAATGCGCCTCACGTTCGCGGCGTCACCGCACACCCACCCGAGAGGTGAACGGCTCCGGCCCCCGCGCACCCGCATCTCGTCTCTCTTCGAGACGGGCGCGGGCCTGCTTGGCGCGTGCCGCCTGGTAGCAGTGCTCGAGGGCCGCGGCGAAGGCGAAGCTGACCCAGAGGTAGCGTTCCCACAGATAGTCGTTGAATAAATTCGTGACGAGCTGGGCGGCCAGACCGCAGAAGAAGTAGGGGCGCCAGAACTCGAGTTCCGTCGACAGGTGGCCAATGCGCAAGAGGTACCGCCTGATGACCACGACGGTCAGCATCATCAGCGGGATGAAGCCCAGTAAGCCTGTCTCCGCCAGTACGTTCAGATAGCCGTTGTGGGCACCCAGACCGCCCTTCGCAATGTACTGGTCCGAGTAGGTCTTGAAGGAATCCCAACCGACGCCCAGGAAGGGATGCTCGGCCCAGATCTTCAGGGCCGCCGTGACGCGGTCGAGGCGACCGATGGAACTCGCCACCACGTGGCCGGGCTCGAAGCGCTTGAGCAGGATCTCGTCGGCCGAGGTGAACGACACCCCGTACCAGACGATCGCACCCAAGACGCTGCCGATCACCAAGACGCCGAGCATCTGCTGGAGCCGGAAGCGAAACGCCATCGGCAGCATGAGAAGCATTCCGACCGCCATGCCGAGGATCCCCGAGCGGGTGATGGTGAAGAGTTCGCCGAGTATCAGCAAGAATGTACAACCGAGCGCGACGACCCGCTGGATCGGACCCTTCACGTACATGAACCAGCCGAAACCCAGGAAGATCATTAGCAGCAGGTAGTTCGAGAAACGGTTCACCGGGAAGCCCGGGCCGGAGAAGCGCCAGTTCGTGGCAAGATAGGGATCGAACTCGCCCACGAGCGCCGGCCTGTCGAGACTTCCCGACTTCACGGGCAGGAGTTGGATACCCAGGTAGAAGTCGAGCATCGCAAGGAAGGTCAAGACCGCCATCGAGACGACCATCGTCTTGACGAACAGCGGCATGTACTTCGTCTCACGCATCGTGAACGCAAAGACGCCGACGAGCAGGAAGAGCGTCACCTTGCGGAACCACTCCCAGATCTCCCCGATACCCTTGTCGACGATGGTCGTGGCGTGGGAGACGAGCAGTGCCATGACGAACAGGGCGAGAAGTTGCTGGACGCGAGTGCCCAGGAATGCTTGTCCCCAGTAGGCGGGGTTCAGCTTGCCGAGGAGGATCAGAATCGGCACGTACGTGATCAGGTTGCCCGCCACGCCAAAGAGAGCGAAGGGAATCGCGTCGAAGGGGGTCACTGCGGCGAGCATGAGCCCAGGACCGACGGGGTGCACAAGAGCGACCCCGGTCAGCAGAAAACCGAAGACGATGGCTCCGATGATACTGCCGCCCACAGCCCTCTCCTAGCCCCGCCCGAGCGACGGAGGTCAGTCAGCGACCAACCCACACTCCCGGATCTTCTGCAGCAAAGTCTTGTAGCTCACGTTCAAGAGCTTGGCCGCCTGCTTGCGGTTCCATCCCGTGTGCCGCAGGACGCGTTCGATCGCCTCTCGCTCGGCTTGCAGGGCCACGCGGCGCCCCACCTCGCGCAGCGGGACATCCCCGGCCGTCTGCTCGATTTCCTCGAGTAGCGTCTGCAACCCGGTGCGCCGCCTCTCCTCGCCCGCCTCGTGGCGGGCAATCTCGTCGAGGATCGAGCTCTCGCTCTCGAGCACGACGATCCGTTTGATCATGTTCTCGAGCTCGCGGACGTTGCCGGGAAACGGGTACCGGTGGAAGGCTCGGAGCAGCTCCGCAGAAAGCTCGGGCTGGACCTTGCCGTACTGGATGCTGGACCGGCGCAGGAAGGCCCCGACGAGATCGGGGATCTCCTCCAAACGATCGCGCAGCGGCGGGACCGAGACGTTGACCACATTGAGCCGGAAGTAGAGATCTTCCCGGAACTGATTCTGGGCCACCATTCCGATCAGCGGACGGTTGGTCGTGCTCACGATCTGCACGTCCACCCGAATTTCGCTGTGACCTCCCAGGCGCGTGAACACTCTGTCCTGGAGCACCTGCAACATCTTCGCCTGCAGGGCGGGACTCATCTCACTGATCTCGTCCAGGAAGATCGTTCCCTTGTCTGCAACCTCGAAGCGGCCGGGCTTGCGGCAGTTGGCGCCCGTGAAGGCACCCTTCTCATAGCCAAAGAGCTCGCTCTCCAGCAGGTCTTCCGGCAGGGCCGCACAGTTCACCTTGACGAAGGGCCCTCCGGATCGCGATGAGCTGGCGTGGACTGCACGTGCGACGACCTCCTTGCCGACCCCGCTCTCGCCCTCGATCAGGACAGTCACATCGGTATCGGAGATCTGGTCGATCACGCCACGGATCTGCCGCATCGCTTCGCTCTTCCACACCGTCTCGACAAGCCGGTCGCTCACGGCGGCACGCAGATCGGCCCGCTCGCGCGCAAGTGCCCGGCTCTCGATCCACTTCGCGATCACTGCCTCGAGCTCCTGCTCTTCGAAGGGCTTGTTGAGATAGTCCACCGCGCCGAGCTGCATTGCGTCAACGATCGTCGAGGCCTTTCCGATCACCGAGAGCATCACGACGGGTAGGTCCGGCTGGATCTCGCGCACGCGTCGCAGGGTCTCGAGGCCATCGAGGCCCGGCATCATCACGTCCAGGATCAGGAGATCGGGAGCCGCGCCGCCTTCGATCAGGGCGATGGCGCTGCGCCCGGTCTCCGCGGTGTCGACCTGGTAGCCACGCATCTCCAGCAAGCTGGCGAGATAGCCGCGGACTGCCTCGGAATCGTCTACGACGAGCAGTCGGGGCCTGTGAGGCTTGGACACGCTGCTGGGCTTGGTTCGGCGGGACGTCACGAGGCCCGCTCGCTCTCGTCGCTTTCCGCCGCTGCGAGGGTGAAGCTGAAGCACGAGCCGCAACCGGGCTCGTCGCCCACAGAGATGCTCCCTCCGTGGGCCGTCACGATGCGTCTGCAGATTGCGAGCCCGAGGCCGAGACCGCCGCTGCTGCCGTCGTCCGCGCGGACGTAGGGTTCGAAGATCCGTTCGCGGTCCTCGGGCGCCACTCCCGGGCCGGTATCGATCACCGAGATCTCGACGACCTGGTGGTTCTCGACCGAAACCGAGCGACTCCGCACACAGACGGACGTCCCGGGCTTCGAGTAGCGGATCGCGTTGGTCAGCAGGTTCGTGAGCACTTGCTCGATGCGGCAGGGGTCGAAATACGCCGAGGATGCGTCACGATCGATCCGCAGCTCGACCTTGACATCCCGCTCGTCGAGCAGTGGCTGTAGCGAGGCGACCACATCGACGAGCAGGCGCTCGAGCGACGCGTGCTGAAAATCCGGAAGCTGGGTGTCGCTGGCTTCGCTGCGGGCGACGAGCAGATCACCGATGAAGCGGTTGAGACGCTCGCAGCTGCGATTGCTCTGCTCGAGGAATTCGCGCTGGCGTTCTGTCAGCGCGCCGGCTTCCTGTGTCAGAAGAAGGTTGTTGTAGCCACGGATCACCGTCACCGGGGTGCGCAGCTCGTGACTCACCATGCACAACAGCTGCACGCGCTCCGCGGCCTCGCGGGAAATCTGCGCACGGAGCCGCTCAACCTCGCGCTGGGTCTCTCCGAGATCGCGCAGGAGCTGCGCGGGAGTCGTCGACTTGGATGCCTCACTCACAATCTGGATCCCATCCCCTCCTACGCGAGCGCGAAGCGAGCCGTGGTATGCTCGCGTGAGCCCCGTACGAACCCTCTCATCGCCCTCTTGGGGGTTCGGCTTTAATGGGATTTCCCCTGCGGAGACGCGGACATTGGAGCCTTCGGACATCCCGGCTGCCCGCCACCGCATGGACGTGCTCGTGGAGGAGCTGAACCGGCACAACCGCCTCTATCACGCCTTGGATCAACCCGAAATCAGTGATGCCGAATACGACGCCCTGCTGCGCGAATTGCAGGCGCTGGAGGCCCAGCTGCCGGACGAGATCCGCCCCGACTCGCCGACCCACAGGGTGGGGGCACCGGCCGCCGAGGGGTTCGAGACCCTCCCCCACCTGTCTCCGATGCTGTCCCTCGACAACGCGATGGACGCGGACGAGATGCGTGCCTTCGACGATCGCATGAAGCGCATGCTGGCCGAAGCCGGCGCGGGCGACTCCGGCTCCCTCGAGTATGCGGCCGAGCCCAAGCTCGACGGCGCCGGCATCGAGCTCGTCTACGAGGAGGGGCGGTTCGCGCGCGGCCTCACCCGGGGCGATGGACAGACGGGCGAGGATGTCACCGCGAACCTGCGCCACGTGCTCTCGATTCCGCTCGCGCTCGACGTCGAGAAGGGTCGCCCTGCCCCATCCATCCTCTCGGTGCGAGGCGAGGTCGTCCTGCCCCTGCCCGCCTTCGAGCGCCTGAACAGCGCACGGCGAGAGGTCGAGGCAGAGCCGTTCGCGAACCCACGCAACGCTGCTGCGGGGTCCCTGAGGATGATCCACGACGTCGACCTCAAGCGGCTGCGCTCGCTCGAATTCCGCGCCTACGCGGTGGCCGAAGGACGCCCTGAAGACATCACCAAACAGATGGACGTGCTCGCGATGCTCGACGGCTGGGACTTCCTCGTCACCCCGGAGTCGCGCCTCTGTCGGGGCGCCGACGAGGCCATCGCGTTCCATGACGAGCTGCGCGCAGCCCGCGGCGAGTTGCCGATCGAGATCGACGGAACGGTCTTCAAGGTGAACGACATCGCGCTGCAGGAACAACTCGGGACGTTGTCGCGATCTCCGCGCTGGGCCATCGCCTTCAAGTTCCCGCCCGAGCAGGCGACAACCCGAATCGACTCCATCGAGGCCCAGGTTGGGCGCACGGGTGCCCTGACACCCGTTGCGAAGCTCGAGCCCGTGCAGGTCGGCGGCGTGACGGTCTCGAATGCATCTCTCCACAACCAGGATGAGATCGATCGCAAGGACGTCCGGTCCGGAGATCGCGTGGTGGTGCAGCGGGCGGGAGACGTGATCCCGCAGGTGGTGCGCGTCCTGCTCGGGAACCGCGGGGAGGATTGCCCACCCCCGTACACCCTCCCGATCCACTGCCCGGTGTGCCGCGCCGAGACCGTGCGCCTCGCGGGCGAGGTCGTGACCCGCTGCCCGAATCTCGATTGCCCCGCCCAACTCAAGAACAACCTGCAGCACCTCGCCGCCCGCAGCGCCCTCGATGTGGACGGGCTCGGCGAAAAACTCATCGATCAGCTCGTCACCACGGGGCTCGTCGGCCGGCTCTCGGATCTCTTCACACTCACGACCGATCAACTCGAGGCCCTCGAGCGCATGGGGGCGAAGAGTGCGGTCAACCTGATCTCGAGCCTCGAAGAGGCGCGCAAGACCACGCTACCTCGCTTCCTGACCGCACTCGGGATCCGGCACGTGGGCGAGACACTCGCGGAACTGCTGGCCTCCCACTTCGGAGACCTCGAGCCGATCCTGGCCGCGTCTGCCGAAGAATTGGCACTCGCCCCAGGCGTCGGCCCGACGATCGCCGAGAGCGTCG
Source organism: Myxococcota bacterium (assembly GCA_046583095.1). Classification (GTDB taxonomy): domain Bacteria; phylum Myxococcota_A; class UBA9160; order UBA9160; family UBA4427; genus JAJDAN01. The sequence continues at coordinate 5,604 of JAYGDB010000129.1, forward strand.
CTCGTTTCTTCGAAGACCCGCGAAACCGCGCCGAAGTCGACCGGCTGCGGGAGCTAGGCATCCAATGGAGCCCGGTAGAGAGGCGCGACGACGGCGGCGCGGGGGCACTCACGGGCAAGAAATTCGTGCTGACGGGCAGCCTCTCGATTCCCCGCGCCGAGGCCAAGAAGCGCATCGAAGCAGCGGGTGGCAAGCTGGTCAGCTCGGTCTCGAAGAAGACCGATTACGTGCTGGCCGGCGAGAACGCCGGGAGCAAGCGCGACAAGGCCCTATCCCTCGGCGTCGAAATCCTCGACGAGGAGGCCTTCGAGGCGCTCCTGCAGGGCGCCCCTTGATCAACATCCACTTCGCGGGTGACGACCTCGACCAGTCGCGCAATCGCCTCGCGATCTCATGCGGCGTCGTAGGCGATGGCAACACCCACCCCTACGAGGCGCTCGCAGACTACGGCGAGGACCGCTGGCAGCCGTCTGCCTTCGAAGACGCGGACGTGGTCGTCTACGCCCTGCCCTACTACGACCGGGAGGACACGCGCCGCGTCGCCGCGGCCGCTCGGGACGCGGGGCTGCCCTGCATTTTCTTTCGGGCCAACGACGATCCGACCCCGTCGAATCCACTCCATGGCGTCGTCTACCGGACGTCGCTCTATCGCTCCAGGCTCACTCCCCGCGAACTCGCAATGCCCGGCTTCACCGACGACCTGCTCTCCGAGTGCGGGGGGGAGGGGGTCCCGCGCGACAAGCAGGAGCGCGGAACCGTCGGCTTCTGTGGCTACGTAGGCAGCCGCCGAGAGCGCATCCTCCAGCACTCCCTCGGGCTGTTGCTCGGAAACCGCGACAAGGCGATCGGCCTCTCGCTTCGACTCAAGGCCCTCAAGCACCTGCGGGCGAGCACTCTCGTGGACACAAACTTCATCGAGCGCCCGAAGGTCTGGGGAGACGCCCTGACGGGAACCGCCGAATGGGACGCCCAGCGCCGTGCCCAGGTCCGCCGCCAATATCTCCAGAACATCGTGGAGAGCGATTACTGCCTGAGCCTGCGAGGCAAGGGGAACTACTCGTTCCGCCTGTACGAGATCTTCGCCATGGGGGGGATCCCGCTCTTCATCGACACGGATTGCGTACTGCCCTTCGAGGACGAGATCGACTGGAAGCAGCACTGCTGCTGGGTGGACGAATCGGACCTGAAACGAGCAGACGAGATCGTCGCCCAGTTCCATGCGGACCGGAGCACTGACGATCTGGGGCAGCTGCGGATCGACAACCGGCAGCTCTGGGAGGACTACCTGAGCGACCGGGCGATCTACACGCGCGTGCTGCAGCGCGCGCTGCAGTGGAGCGAGAACTCCCCGTAATCGGATCGGGCGTGATAACGGGCGCTCGCGGAACGGGTCGGAGTCACATCACCCTGAAGCGCCAGACTCCTGCCTCGAAGTCCTCGCTCGATCCCACCAGACACCAGCGGCGCTCCCGCCTCCCGAAGCTGGGGAAGTAATCGCTGGGCTCGAGCCGCCAGTCCACCACGCTGCCACCCGGCAGATCGACCTGCAGCTCTCGGGTTGCGAGCGCCACGTGGAGCTGCCGCGCGCTGCCGGGATCGCCGGTGAGGCGCGCGTCGAGCCCGGGGGCCAGCGGAAGGGCGAAGCGCACCGCAGCCGGAGAGCCCTCGATGCGATCGTGGATGTACAGGCCCCCGTCGGCCAACTCGAAGCGTCGGTGGTGGGCGACATCGGGTGTCGACCAGCCGTGGCACGCGGCCTCGAAGGCAATGCCGGGCTGGAACCCGACGAGGCGCACCCGGGGACGTCCTCCTACCCGGTGGGCCGACCAGATTTCGGCCTGCTCCCGGCCATCGATCTCGAGGGTGGAATGGCTACGGGTCCTCCGCGCGATGTCCCGGTTCGGTCCCGGCAGATACTCGAAGACACCGGTGTCCGTGACGATCCGCTGCCCAAAGAGCGACAGTTCGAAGGCGAGCGCATCGCAGTGGGCGTGCCCCGGCTGGTGGGCCGGGCCGGGCCCCCCGACCGACGCGATCAGGTGCCAGCAGTCATCGGCGAGACGGACGTAGCCGCCCCGATCCAGATGATCCCGGTGCACCGGCTCCCGCACCGGAATCCCGAGTGCCGTCGCGTAGTCGATCAGCCGCCCCGGCGGCGACGCGATGTCAAAGGCCGAGTCCGCGAACAGCGCGATCTCCCCATCCGGGTGCATCCACACCTCGAGGGCGCCGCACATGCGCCCGGCCACGTCTTCCAGATCGTCGGCCAGGCCCGCCGGCGTGCGTTCGGGAACGACCCGCGCGAGGTTCAGGAGATCCAGGACCTGCTCGAGGAGCAAGCAGTGGTACATCGGGCTGCGCTCTTCGTGAGCACCGTCGGGATGGATCTGATCCCGCAACTCGGCCCGGAACGCTGCCGTGCGACCGAGCCAAGTCTGCCGATCGCCCTTCCCGAGGAGCAGGCCGCCGAAGACCACCGCCGCCAGATTCGTGAAGAGGTGATTGGCCTGAAGACGCACCTCGAGGTGTTGCGACAGGGTCTCGACCTGCTTGGCGAACGAGTGCCGGATCGTCGCACTCGCCTCTTCGCCCGGCACCAGGACACCGGGCGTCAACAGCATCTTCCCCCAGGCGAAGATGCGCTGGGAGACCGGATGCGAATCCCAGCCGACGCCCCGCTCGTGATTCGCGATCCAGTCGAGCAGCAGCCCCAGGCGAGCCTCCGCCGAGAGAGCCTCATCCCGGGCATAGTCGAAGTGGTGCAGGTGATACGCGAAGAGCGGATCCTCGTGCTCGGCCTGCCAGTCGACCCCGTCGCAGAACGAAATCTCGCGCGCGAGCAGCCGGATCCGGATCTCTCCGCCGACGCCGACCTTGCAGGCAACATGAGGCGGCGGCGGCAGGAAGGGAACCGAGGCGGCCTGCGCCGCGAGCGCGGGCGGCGGGCCGGCAAACGAGGCGGGATGCACAGCGCCCGATCCGAGGGCGTGACGCAGCTGTGCAGCCACCTGGGGCAGACGCAGGTGGCGGGCGCTCCGCAGTAGCCGCCCGAGCGACCCCATTCGGCTCATACGCCCTCCGTCCGAAGCGCGAGTGCCCGGGCATACAGATCCCGCTTCGCCCGCCCCGTCGGCGCCGCGAGGGCAGCCGCGATGTCCTTGGGCCTCTCCCCCGCCCGGATGCGCGCACGGATCTCGGCGTCCACCTCCGACTCCTCCAGCGCGGCCGGAACCTCGGTAGCGCCCTCCACGACGACCGTAATCTCACCGAGCACCCCACCGGCGTAGTGGCCGACCAGCTCGGACAGGCGCCCCCGACGCGCTTCTTCGTGCATCTTCGTGAGTTCGCGGGCCACGCACGCCCTCCGATCGCCAAGCGCCTCCGCCAACTCGGCGAGGGTTTTTTCGATGCGCTTGGGGGACTCGAACAGAACCAGCGTCTCGGCCCGGTTTCGGTAGGCCTCGAGAACCTGCTTCCGCGCACCCGCGCGCCGGGGCAGGAAGCCCAGGAACGTGAACGGCTCCGCGGAGAGCCCGGCGACCGCGAGCGCAGCCAGGATCGCGGACGCGCCGGGCACGGCCTCCACCCGATGACCGGCTGCAATGGCCGCTGCAACGAGTCGCTCTCCAGGATCCGACACCAGCGGCGTGCCCGCGTCGGAGACGAGCGCCACCCGGCCGTCTCCGGCGAGAGCCTCCAGCGCTCGATCGACACGGGACTGCTCGTTGTGGGCGTGCAACGACAGGGGTCGTGCGTCGATTCCGTGCCGCTCGAGGAGCTTGCGCGTCCGACGGGTGTCCTCGGCGAACAGCAGATCGGCCTCGCCGATCACACGAAGCGCGCGCAGAGTGACGTCTTCCAGGTTGCCGATCGGCGTCGCAACGACGTGGAGGGTCCCCATCGGCTACACTCCCCCGTCTCCCGGTCCCGCGGAGATTCCCCAGACATGCAAGATGACCGCCGCGCCCTCGGTGCGGAAGGGGAGACACGCGCCGCGGAGTTTCTGGCAACCCGAGGGTATCGCATCGTCGACCGCAACGTCCGGGTGGCCGGAGTCGAGGTCGATCTGATCGTCCGCCGCGGAGCACTCGTCGCCCTCGTCGAGGTGAAGACGCGCCGCTCGACCGCCTTCGGTCCGCCCGAACTGGCCGTCGGGGCCGCGAAGCGGGCGCGACTGATTCGCGCTGGCGCCGCGTGGCTGCACGAGCATCCGCGAGAGGCCCGGCTCTTCCGCTTCGACGTCGTGACGTGCAAGGCTCCGGTGCACCCGCTGGGGGCATGGCAGATCGATCACTGGCCCGGGGCGTTCGATGCCGGAGGCTGAGGCTCAGCTCTTCTCGGGTTCCTCAGCATCGGAGGTCCCGTCCTCATCCT
>JAYGDB010000191.1:0-13392 GCA_046583095.1 Myxococcota bacterium
GCGGGCGAGCCGGTCATGAACACCACCGATCTGCTGATCGCCATCAATGACGCCAACGACGCTGTCGTCGACTCGATCATCACCTTCGGAGCCCACATCACCCTCACCGAGACCCTCGTCCCGATCGCGGCGAACATCACCTTCGAGGGCGGCGACTACACGATCAGCGGAGACGACCGGTTCCAGATCTTCTTCGTCGACTCGGGCGAGGTCGTCATCAATCAGCTGACCTTCGTCGACGGGCGTTCCCAGGGTGGCAACGGCGGCCTGGGACGCGCCGGAGGCGGCCTTGGCGCGGGCGGCGCCCTCTTCGTCAACGAGACCGCGGGCGTCACGCTCACGAACGTGATGTTCAGGGACAACACGGCCCGCGGCGGCAGCGGCGGGGCCGACACAGGCGGCTTACCGGGCGGCGGAGGCGGTGGCTTCCACGGAGACGGCGGCGACTACGGCGGCGGCGGGGGCTGGAACGGCGATGCCGGAAGCAACGGCGGCGGGGGTGGCGGCCTGTTCGGCAACGGTGAAGGGACCGAAGGCGTCGGCATCCCCGGCGGCAACGGCGGCGGCAAAGAAATCGATGGCGACGGCGGCATGGGCGATACGGATCCGGGCGGCACCGGGGGCGACGGAGACGAGTTCGAAGGCGGCGGCTTCGGAAGCACCGGCGGCGACGGCGGTCGCTTGGGCGGCGGCGGTGGCAGCAGCGGGGGCAATGCGGGAGACGGTGGCGACTTCGGCGGCGGCGGCGGCTCGGCGCAGATTCTCGACGGCGCGACGGGTGGGATCGGCGGCCGCGGCGGCTTCGGTGGCGGAGCCGGCGGCAGTTCCGACGGTAGCCCGGTGGGCAGCTTCGGCGGCTTCGGCGGCGGCCACGCGACAGGATCTGGCGTCGGGGGAGCCGGCTGGAGCGTCGGGGGTGCCGTCTTCGTTCGCGAGGGTGGCATGCTCACCTACATCATCGACCTCCCGAGCATCAGCGAGCTGACCGCGGACAACAGCGTGATCGCCGCGGCGTCCGGATCCGGAAGTCCCAGTGTCGAGGGCTCGGACCTGTTCCTGATGACCGCCGTGGCGGAGATCAAAACCGCGACGGGCGTCAACGCGGAGCTGACGGGCTCGATCGCGGGCGACGGCGGGATCCTCAAGTCGGGAGTAGGAACGCTGATCCTCTCTGGCAGCAACTCCTACATCGGTGACACGACCGTCGCTGCGGGTGTCCTGCAGGGCGACACCGACTCGCTCCAGGGCGAGATCACGGTCCAAATCGATGGCACGCTGAGCTTCAGCCAGAGCGATGACGGGACCTACTCGGGCGACATCGACGGAGCGGGCGGCGTCAAGAAGCAGGGGGGCGGAACCGTCCGCTTCAGCGGCACGAACACCTACCAGGGCGCGACGATCATCGATGAAGGGGTCCTTTCCGTCACCACCTCGAGCCTGCCCGGCACGACGGCGACAACCGTCAATACGGACGGGACCCTGCGTTTCAATCAGAGTGGCAGTGGGAGCTTCTCCGCTCCGATCGGGGGCACCGGCATCCTCGAGAAGGACGGCGGCGGAATCTTGACCCTGGACGGCGACTACGAAAGCTGGGCCGGGCAGACCCTCGTGAGCGGCGGCGAACTGGCTCTGCCCTTCGACACGACACTCGGGGGCCTCATCGACGTGCGCAGCGGAGGTCGCCTGAGCGGAACCGGGCTCGCCACGGGTGACGTGGAGGTCAGCGGTACGATCGCGCCAGGCGTCGCCGGGATCCCGGGCACCCTGGACGTGGAAGGCGACCTCGATCTACTCAGCGGCTCGGTGCTGGAGATCGACCTGACCGACAGCGGTGGAGACTCCGATCGGGTCAACGTGACCGGCATCGCCACCCTCGACGACAACCTCACGGTCGAGATCGTTCCGTCCCCGGGCGACTACACGGGCACGCTGACCTACGACATCCTTTCCGCCAGCAGCATCGCGGGGGACCCCGACTTGGGCATCGGGGCGAGCTATTGCTTCTTCTCGAGCGATCTGAGCATCCAGGGCGGCAATACGCTGCAGCTCCAGCTCACCGGGGATCTCTCCGGCTTTAGCGATCGGTGCGCGGAGACGTCGAACCAGCGTGCAGTCGGGTCAGCACTCTCGGCCGTGCTCAGCGATACAGTCCTGCCGAACATCAAGGACTCTCTGATCATCCTCACCTCGGAGCAGGTCCCTACCGCTCTCGACCTGATGAGCGGCGAGGGACTCGCCGGCTTCCAGAGCACGCGGATCGCAGCTGCCACCCAGTTGATGGGGACGCTCTCGCAGCGGATGCGCGACCCGTTCACCAGAGACACGGGTCCCGCCTACCCCCTCGCGCACTCGATCAACGGGCCCCTGATGCCGAGCCTCGGCGAGGGAGCCAGGCTGGACGGCGGCCTCGCGAGGTCCGTTCGCACGGCGGCGGCCACGGGACGGGCAGCGACCCCCTTTTCGTTCGTGTCGATGCGCGGCGAGTCGGGCCTGGGCGGCTTTCTGGACGGCTTCGCGACCCTCGCCGGCATCGAGGGCGATGGCAACAGCAACGACACGGACTTCAACCTGTACGGAACGACCGGCGGCATCGACTGGGCGTTCGCCGACGGCGCGCTGATCGGCGCCGCGGTCGGCTACACGCGCTCGAAGCTGTCCGTCGCGAACCTGGCCACCTGGGGCACCGGAGACACGTTCCAGGGCGCGCTCTACGGCGGCTATGCCACGGACTCCTTCTACCTGGCTGGCGTCGCGCGCTACGGCTACACCCAGATGAAGACGAGGCGGCGCATCTCCTTCGGTGAGATCTTCGACACTGCGAAGGGCGACTTCGACGGCACCTCGATCTCGGGCTACGCCGAGGTCGGGCTCGCGTCGATCGAGCTGGCAGAGACACTCTTCCAGCCGACGGCGGGGTTCCAGTACACCTACATCCAGACCGACGACTTCACCGAGACCGGCGCACCGCAGCTGAACCTCGGCGTGCTCACTCCGAGCGTCAACTCGATGGTCTCGAACGTGGGCCTACGGGTGTACCGGGCGTTCACGATGGACATCGAAGCCGACATCGTCCCCGAGCTGCGCGTTCGCTACGCCCACGAGTTCGGTGACACGGCCCGCCCCCTGGCGGGCCGCTTCGCCGACGCGGCAACACCGGCGCCGTTCAGCGTCGAGGCCGCCGAGATCGGGCGCGACGTCGCAATCGTGGGAGCGGGCTGGACGGTCGTCGGCGAAGGCAGCAGCAGCCTCAGCCTGCACTACGACGTCACCCTGAACGAGGACATCCTCGCCCACGCGATCAGCCTCGGAATCCTGATCTACTGGTAGCTGCGAAGCGCGCGAGTGCCGGAACGAGAATCGGGCTCAGCTGCTACTGCAGCATCTGCGGCGCGAAGATCTCCGTCAGAACATCCTTGACCCTGGCGTTCTCGCTGCCGGGCTTCACGTCGAAGTAGCGCACCTCGAACCGAGGCTCCGTCATGGACGGGAACTCATCGGAGAAGTCCGAGAGGAGCCGCTGGAATACGTCCTGGGCCTGCTCCCGATCGAGATCCGACAGGTGGATCACCGCCCGCTCGCGGGTCATCCGGAAGATCGCGTCCTCCACCCGCAGGGCACTCTGCAGGTACACGATGAACTCGGGGAAGGAGCCATCGCCCTGGTCTCCCGTCAAGCCCAGCATCACGGACGGCACGGCGTGCTCCCGTGCCAGCTCGCAGGCCCGATCCAGTAGACTGCGAAGTCTGCGGGGATCGTCGTTCGTCTGCGCGACCATCGGATTTGCAACCATAACATCCGGTCTATCGTCGCCAACGCGCCAGATCTGAAGCCCGACGGGGTCCCCAGGGGCGAACTGCGGTGGACTGGCGCACCCGCCGGGGTTTCCTAGGGTATGCCGCCGCCTAGAGAGGCATTCCCAGTGACCGATGCCCGACAGGGAGAACTGCCGCGAGCCCGCCGGCTCGCGGGCGTCTTCGCCGCCATCACAGCCCTGGCCTACGGACTGATCGTCCTGGGGGCGCTCGTCCGCGCGAATGGTGCCGGCCTCGCGTGCCCGGACTGGCCCTTGTGCTTCGGCGACTTCGTGCCCGAGTTCGACCTCGCGGTGGCGTTCGAGTGGAGCCACCGGCTTCTGGCCGGGAGCATCTCGCTGCTGTTCGTCGGGGCCGCAACGTTCGGTCTGCGCGACCCGGCCATCCGACCCGCCCTGCGCAACGTCATCGTCGTCACCGCGGGCGTATTGGCCGTCCAGGTGCTCCTGGGCGCACTGACGGTCTGGCAGTTGCTCGCTTCCTGGACGGTCGTCTCGCATCTCCTGATCGGCAACCTCTTCGCGCTGTGCCTGGCCTTGACGGCGCGGGCCCTGTACCGCCTCGACGCACCGAAGCCGGGAGCCACAGTCAGCCGGCCTCTTCGCGGGGCCCTGGCAGCAACGGGAATCCTGCTGCTTGCGCAGATGACCCTGGGCGGACTCGTCTCGTCGACGTATGCGGGCCTGGCCTGCAGCGAGTGGCCCGCATGCAACGCGGGCGTGTACTTCCCGAGTTTCGAGGGAGCGCTGGGAACCCAGCTCCTGCACCGGCTGGGCGCGTATGCGCTGGCACTGGCGGTGCTCACCAGCGCCTGGCTCGGCCGCGCGACGCCGGGCCTGCACGGGCTGCTGCGATGGGCGGCGATTCTCGTCGTCGCGCAGGTGGCGGTGGGCGTCGCGAATGTCCTGCTGCGGCTGCCAGTCGAGATCACTGGGCTGCACTCCGGGCTCGCAGCGCTTCTCGTCCTGACTCTGGGTCTCGCATTCGCCGAGGCCCAGCCCAAGGCCCGCCCCGCGTGAGCGTGCTACAACCCCCGCCGATGCGGTCCTTCCAGGTCTTCGCCGCCATGTCCGCGGGCGAGGCGGAGGCCTTCTTCGAAAAGGTCAAGCAGGCGGCACCCGCGATCTTCGCGCAATCGGTCCACACCGCAGCCGCGGCACTCAAGACACGCCCGGCATCCATGATGAAGCAGCCATTCGTCAAGCAGGTGGCCGGCGTCCGCCGCGCTCTCTCTCGCGTCGCCGCGAACGCGATCGCGGACGAGACCCTGGCGACGTACTTCCTCGAGGTGCGGAAGGAACTCCTGATCGAGTGGCTCGATCAGATCGGCATCGAGCACGACGGGGGAAGCCTCGCCGAGGACAGCCCCGAAGAACCGCCCCCCGCGTCGCTGAAGGAAGCCGTGGACAAGTTCCGATCCGCCGATGACGACGCCGACCGGGAACTCCTGCTGCGCGCCTTTGCCTCCCAGACCTCGATCGAGTGGCCGACGCTCGACGAGCGGATCGCCGAAAAGCTCGCCTGACCCCAGCGAGGCCTTCAGCCAGTGAAGGCCTTCGCCACCAGCCCCATCTCGTCAGCGATGCTGGTCGGGATGATGTAACCCTCGGGGTCGCGAATCTGATCGAGGTTGGCCTGGACGTCTTCCGCGGTCACGACCGTTCCAGCGCCGCCCTCCGCCATCCAACCCGGGCACAGGCCCACGAAGATGCGCGCGAAGCGCCCGCCGCCGACGGAGTAGATGTCGTGGGTATTCTCGTTCGCCTCGGAGGCCAGGTACACGGTGAGAGGGGTGACGCACTCGGGCGCGAGATTCTCCGCCAGCGGACCGAGCAGGTTCTCCGTGAGACGCGTACGTGCAATGGGAGCAATCACGTTCGATCGGATGTTGTACTTCAGGCCCTCGACGGCCAACACGTTCGAGAGGCCCACGAGGCCCATCTTCGCCGCGCCGTAGTTCGACTGGCCGAAGTTTCCGAAGATGCCCGCGGCCGACGCCGTGAAGACGAAGCGCCCGTAGGCGTTGTCCTTCATGTTGCGAAACGCGGGCTGCGACACGAAAAAAGCACCCTTCAGGTGCACGTCGAGGACGATCTCGAGCTCTTCCGGGGAGAGCTTCGCGAAGGTCTTGTCGCGCAGGATTCCGGCATTGTTGATCACCACATCGACCCGGCCGAAGTTGTCGATGGCCGTCTGTACGATCGACTCACCCCCCTCGGGTGTGGAGACGGAGTCGTGGTTCGAAACGGCCGTGCCGCCCGCCTCGGAGATCTCCTTCACGACCTGGTCGGCCATGCTGGCCGATGCGCCGGTTCCATCGGAGGCGCCACCGAGGTCGTTCACGACCACCTTGGCGCCGCGGCTAGCGAAGTCGAGCGCGTAGGTCCTGCCGAGGCCGCCACCCGCACCGGTCACGATGACTACACGGTCGTCGAATCGAATGTCACTCATCTCTCTGGGATCCTCTTTCCTGGCTCATCTGGGGGGTTGAAGAATGCGCGGGGAGCCTAGCGAAGCGGCATCTCCGCGCCCGCGGGCTCCAGCGACCCGTAACCGCCCTCCATGCCCTTCCGTACACTCGGGCAGTCATGCAGGCCGGCCAACAGAAGCGCATGCGAGTGAGCCCCGCCCGGATCGCGATCGGAGTCGTGGTCATCATCGGGCTCGTCGTTCTCGCCCGACAGGCAGGCCACTATGTTCCGGCGCTGGCCGACTGGGTCGACGGGCTCGGCGCCTGGGGCCCCTTCGGGTTCGTGCTCGTCTACGCGGTGGCAGTGGTCGCGCTCGTGCCCGGCGCCATCCTCACGTTGGCGGGCGGCGCCATCTTCGGCCTCTTCTGGGGGACCGTCTACGTCTTCATCGCGGCAGTGATCGGCTCCTCGGGGGCGTTCCTGGTGGCCCGCTACTTGGCGCGCGGTGCAGTCGAGAGCCGCCTCGGCCGGAGCGAGCGCTTCGCGACCCTCGACCGCAGCATCGGCGAGCAGGGACTCAAGATCGTGTTCCTGCTGCGGCTCTCGCCGGTCTTTCCCTTCAGCTTCATGAACTACGCGATCGGGATCACGCGGATCTCGTTCCGCGACTACCTGCTCGCGTCGGTGGGGATGCTGCCGGCCACCGTTCTGTATGTCTATTACGGCAAGCTCATCGGCGACGTCGCCGCACTCGCCGGCGGTGCCGCGCCCGAGCGCGACGCCGGCTACTACGCGATCCTCGCGATCGGTCTGGCCGCCACGGTCGCAGTCACTGCCCTCGTCACCCGAATCGCGCGCCGCGCCCTCGAAGAAGCGGCGCCCGTAGAGGAACCCGAGCAATGATCCTACCGCGCGACGAGTTCGACGAGGCCCTGATCCGGAACGTGCGTCCAGAGGACTGGAAGAACCCCGAGCCAAAGGGCAAGTACGACCTCGTCGCCATCGGGGCGGGGTCTGCCGGGTTGACCGCGGCCGCGGGCGCGGCCGGCCTCGGCGCAAGGGTGGCGTTGATCGAGCGCGCCGAGCTGGGCGGCGATTGTCTGAACGTCGGCTGCGTCCCGTCGAAGGCGCTGCTCCGCTCGGCGCACGTCGCCGCCGAGGTGCGCGACGCCGCGCGCTTCGGGGTGCGTGTGCCGGACGGGGTCGATGTGGATTTCGCCGCGGTCATGCGCCGAATGCGCGAGCTGCGCGCCAGGATCTCTCCGGTGGACTCGGTCGAGCGCTTCTCGGGCGAACTCGGCGTAGACGTCTACCTGGGCGAGGCCCGCTTCGCGGGTCCGAAGACGATCGAAGTGGACGGCACCCGCCTTCACTTCAAGAAAGCCGTCGTCGCGACCGGCGCCCGTCCCCTCGTGCCGCCGGTCCCGGGCCTGGCCGAGGCGGGGGTTCTCACGAACGAGACGATCTTCAACCTCACCGAGCTACCCCGCCGGCTGCTCGTAATCGGCGGAGGTCCGATCGGCTGCGAGCTCTCGCAAGCGTTTTGCCGCTTCGGCGCCGACGTAACGCTCATCGAGATGAGCTCGCACCTCCTGAACGGCGAGGATCTCGACGCCACGCAGATCCTGTGCAGCACCTTCGAGCGGGACGGAATCGACCTACGCCTCGGGACCACGGCGACGAAGGTCGCGAGCCAGGGCGGTGGGCGAGCCGCAAAGCTCGTGACCCTCGAGTCGAATAGCCGGAGCGAGACGATTTCCGTGGACGAGATCCTGGTGAGCGCAGGACGCGCCCCCAACGTCGAGGGCCTGGGTCTCGAAGATGCCGGAGTCGGATATGACGTGCAGCGGGGCATCGTCGTCGATGATTACCTGCGCACCACGAACCGCCGGGTCTTCGCAGCCGGAGACGTCTGCGTGGGCACCCGGTTCACCCACGTGGCCGAGTTCACCGCCCGAAACGTGATCCAGAACGCCCTCTTCTTCCCCACGAAGAAGCTGTCCAGCCTGACGATCCCGTGGTGCACCTATACGTCCCCCGAGATCGCGCACGTCGGCCTGTACCCACGGGATGCCGAGGCGCAGGGGATCGAGATCGACACCTGGGTCCAGCAGCTTTCCGACGTCGACCGGGCCATCGCCGAGGGGGATACGGACGGCTTCGTGAAGGTCTACACGAAGAGGGGAAGCGACAAGATCGTGGGCGCCACGATCGTGGCGCGGCACGCCGGCGATCTCATCAGCGAGGTCAGCGTGGCGATGGCCGGGCGGGTGGGGCTCGGCCGCCTCAGCTCTGTCATCCACCCGTATCCCACCCAGGCAGACGCCATCCGACAGATCGCAAACGCCTACAACCGCACGCGGCTCACGCCGGGCGTAAAGCGACTCTTCGAGGCGCTGATGCGGCTGAGGCGCTGACGAAGACGCCTCGGCAGGGCTGCGACAGGACCAGCGGACTCGAGCTAGAGAAGTGCGAGCACGTCCTCGGGCGGGCGGCCGATGGCGGCGCGGGCGCCGCAGACGAGGATCGGGCGCTCCATCAGGATCGGCGAAGCAGCCATCGCCTCGAGGATCTCGTCCTCGCTGCTGTTCGGGCCACAGCCCGCGTCGGCAAAGGCGCTCTCCTTCGCCCGAACGAAACCCGACGCGCTGCGACCCAACCGCTCGCCCAAGCTCGCGAGTTCCTGTTTGGAGAGCGGGTTGTCGAGATACTGGCGAACTTCGAAGGAGACGCCGCGCTCCTCGAGCAGTGCGAGGGTCGCACGGCTCTTGGAGCAGCGCGGGTTGTGCAGGAGGAGGAGCTGGCCGCTGGCTTCGGGGAGTGCCATCGCGCCAGACGCTAGCCGGGCGAACCGGCCTTTGCGAGACTACCCCGATGTCCCTGCTGTCTCGCTTCTTCGGCGGTGCCGAAGCTCACAACGAACTGCCCGAGAGCATGCAGCGCATCGTCGCGGAGCTGGAGAACTTCGCAGAAGATCGAGCCCACTTCCTCGCCGCATTTGCCTATCTGCTCGCCCGCGTCGCCCACGCCGACATGGAGGTCGATGCAACCGAGGTGGCGGAGATGGAGCGAACACTCGTGCGCGCTGCCGACCTGCCCGAGAGTGAGGCGCGCCTGGTCGTGCAGATCGCCGTCTACCAGGCGGGCGCCATCGGGGGCACCGACGACTACCTCGTCACCCGCGAGCTGCGGAAGATGACCGAGAAGGCCGAACGCGTCCGACTCATGCGCTGCGTACTGGCCGTCGCCGCGGCCGATGACAGCATCACGTCCATCGAGAGCCGCGAGGTCCTGGCCATCGGAGAGGAGCTGGGCTTCACCCGCCCAGAGATCAACGGCCTGCGGCTCGAGTATCGCGACAAGCTCAGCGAGCTGCAGAAACTCGACGGTGAACGCTAGGGAGCCCTGCCGAATCGAGGATTCCCGGCTCGCGACCGCTAGTTGCGAACCAGCAGCAACGTTCGCGGATCGAGCGCCACGTGAAGGGCCGACAGATCCGCGTCGTCGTGACCCTTCAAGGCACGCAGCACGACCGCGTCATCACCGGGTTCGAGCGCAAGCACGACGCTCACGACATCGCCCAGCACCTTCACCTCGTCGGGGATGCCGTCGATCCGCTCCACCGAGGTCGCGACGGAGATCCACACCTCGGCGGCGAGTTCGTCCGCCAGGGCTCGTACGTCGAGCAGCTCCTCGCGACCGATCTCCTCGAGCCCTTCGATCAGGATCAGGCTCGGCTTGCCGCCGGCCTCGGACTCGATCTTCACCACATCGCGGAGCTTCGAAGCACTGAACCTCGAGGCCGCCAACACGCGGATACTGCGATGACGGTCGATCTCGCTGTGGGTGGCTACCGCATCGTCGAGATGCGTGGAGACCGCCAGTTCTTCGTAGACCGTGTCGTAGTGCGCCCGCACATGAGAAACGGTCTGGTCGAGCGCCACATGGAGCACGGTGCCCTGGCGAAGCAATTCATCGAGGGCGACGCCCACCAAGAAGGGCGTCTTGCCGACTCCGTGTCCAGCAACGAGAACACCGATGTTCCCGATCCCGAGACCACCTTGCAGGCCCTTCTCCAAGAGACGGAGCGGGCTCCGCGCGTTCACGAACTTGCGATACATGCGTTTCTACCTCGCGCTCTTAGTCGTCGTCGGGAATCTTAGAGTCGAACTTCTCCTTGAGTTCCTTCTGCACGCCACTCGGGGCCGGAAGATAGCGCGCGAACTCCATCGAAAACTCGGCCTTGCCCTGGGTCAGCGACCGCAGATCCGTCGCGTACCCGAACATCTCGGAGAGCGGCACCTCGGCCTCGGTCCGAGAGTATCCCGCTTCCTCGGTGGTCCCGACCACCGTGCCCCGACGCTGCATGATGCTCTTCAGCACCGCGCCCTGGAACTCCTGGGGCCCCTCCACCTCGACCTTCATGATCGGTTCGAGGATGATGGGCCGGGCGCGGCCGTAGAATTCCCGGAAAGCACCGGTGGCTGCCGCCCGAAATGCCATTTCGGACGAGTCGACCGAGTGGGACTTGCCATCGTTGAGCGTGATGCGCAGGCCGATCACCGGGAAGCCGATCAGGCGCCCCTTGTGGAGCGACGACCGGAAGCCCTTCTCGACCGCCGGGATGAACTCGGTGGGAATCGCGCCGCCCTTGATCTGGCTCACGAACTCGAAGTCCTCGGCGTCGTCCTCCGGCGGGATCGGCTCGACGAAGCCGCCGACGCGGGCGTATTGCCCCGAGCCACCCGTCTGCTTCTTGTGTGTGTAGTTGAAATCGACGTGCCTCGAGATTGTCTCGCGGTAGGCGACCTGGGGCGCGCCCGTCTCCACCTGGCAGTCGTACTCCCGCTTCATGCGTTCGACATACACCTCGAGGTGCAGCTCGCCCATTCCGGAGATCACGGTTTCGCCACTCTCGGGATCGATCCCGGCACGGAAGGTCGGATCCTCGCGGACGAAGCGGCCGAGGGCCTTCCCCATGTTGTCCGAAGCCTTCTGGCCAAGGGGCTTGATGGAGAGGGAGATCACCGGAGCGGGGACGTGCATCGAGGTCATCGAAACCTGGATGCTCGGATCGGTGAAGGTGTCGCCGGACGCGCAATCGACGCCGAAGAGGGCCACGATATCGCCGGCGCTCGACTCCTCGATGTCCTGCATCTCGTCTGCGTGCATGCGGACGAGGCGACCGACCTTCACCTTCTTGTTGGTGCGGCTGTTGACGATGGTGGTTCCCTTCTTCAGGGTGCCCTGGTAGACGCGGCAATACGTCAGCTGTCCGTAGCGACCGTCTTCGAGCTTGAAAGCGAGCGCAACGACCGGCGCATCCGACTTCGGCTCGACGACGATCGGCGTCTCGCCGTTAGCCAGATCGACGGCTTCATTCACCACGTCCATGGGAGACGGCAGGTAACGGTTCACGGCATCGAGCAGCTTCTGGACGCCCTTGTTCTTGTAGGCCGAGCCCAGAAAGACGGGCGTGAGCTCCCTCAAGAGGACGCCGTTGCGAGTCGCCTCGTGGATCAGATCCTCGGTCACGCGGTGCTCGAGGATCGCTTCCATCAATTCGTCCGAGAACATGGAGATCACGTCGAGCATCTCTTCGCGCGCGATATCCGCGGCGTCCACCAACTCGGCAGGGATGTCCTTCTCGACCAAGAGATCCCCGTCGTTGCCCTCGAAGTAGATGCTCTTCATCGAAATGAGATCGACGACTCCCTCAAATTCGCTCTCGAGTCCGATGGGCAGCTGGAACATCACTGCGTTGTGACCGAGCTTCTCAGATAGCTGCTGGGTAACGCGACGCGGATCGGCGCCCGAGCGATCCAGCTTGTTGATGAACGCGATGCGCGGAACCTTGTAGCGCTTCATCTGGCGGTCGACGGTCATCGACTGCGACTGCACACCCGCTACGCCGCAGAGGATCAGCACCGCCCCGTCGAGGACGCGCAGGGCTCGCTCCACCTCGATCGTGAAGTCGACGTGACCGGGCGTATCGATGATGTTGATCTGGTGCTCGTCCCACTCGCAGTGAGTGGCCGCAGACGCGATCGTGATACCGCGCTCGCGCTCGAGCTCCATGGAATCCATGGTGGCGCCAACATCGTCCTTGCCGCGCACCTCGTGGATGGCGTGGATCTGCCCGGTGTAGAAGAGGATGCGCTCGGTGAGGGTCGTCTTCCCCGAGTCGATGTGTGCGCTGATTCCGATGTTCCGGGTCTTCGAGAGGTCGCTCTGCATACTGGCCTCGCCAGCCGATCTCGGCTGCAATGATCGACGGCATCCGCGAGTCGCCGGGCTTCGCATCCGGCTTCCGCACGTTGCGTGGACGGTTCTGGGGCTGGTTCTGTTGAAGTGTCGAAGTTAGTGGCCGCGCACTTTAGCGAGGTGTCAAAATCGAGGCGACCCGGGGCTTTTCCTGCCCCCCGGGGGCGCAACAACCGGCGGGCGGGCGAGGCCGCAAGACGACGGTGCTCGGCGCGATCGGGCTCGCAGCGCCGCGGCGACCCCCTCACACCGGGTCAACCGAGTACGACCCTGGCTGCCAGCCCGGCCTCGCGTGCCGGAACCTTCTTCGCGTCCCCTACGCGCAACTTGGCAACGGCGAGACGACCGCCCGCAGCCGCGACCACGAGCCGATCCCCGTCCAGGCCCAGGCTCGTCCCGGGCCGCTCGTCGGCGGCGCCCTCGAGTAGCGTCGAACCGAACAATCGCACGAGCTCGCCGTCGAGGGTGCCGAACGCGCCCGGGCTCGGATCGCAGCCCCGGATCAGCCGGTCGATCTCGACCGCCGGCCGGCTCCAGTCGATCCGTGCCACCTCGTCATCCACGAGGCCCTGGAAGCTCGCCCCCTCCGCGGCCTGCGGTGTGAACGTGGCCGTGCCGTCGGCGATCCCATCGACTGCCTCGACCATCGCATCGATCCCCAGCGGGTAGAGCTTGTCGAAGTAGAGCGAGACCGTGGTGTCCGAGTCCGAGATCGGTACTCCGCCCTTCTGGACGACGAGGGGACCCTCGTCGACTCCGTCCGTCACGTGGAAGACGCTGACGCCGCTCTCGGTCTCGCCCAGGATGATCTGCCAGGCCAGTGCGTTACCGCCACGGTACTTCGGAAGCAGAGAGGGATGGAAACAGACCGAGCCGTGCTCGGGTTGGTCGACGATCTCGGGCGG
>JAYGDB010000209.1:0-9378 GCA_046583095.1 Myxococcota bacterium
CGGCGGATCTCGGCGTAGTTGGCCTTGATCTCGCGTGAGTCTTCCGGGGTGAGCGGCACGTCGCGCGCCGGCACGCTGAAGTTCGCGGTGCGCTGGAAGACCGTCAGTTGCTCGGCCTCAGCGGCGATCACCGGCGTGGCCTGGATGCCCGTCGAGCCGGTGCCAATCAGTCCCACCCGCTTGCCGGTGAAGTCGACGCCTTCGTGGGGCCAGGCGCCGGTGTGGTAGTGCTCGCCCTCGAAGCTCTCGATGCCGTCGATCTTCGGGATGTTGGCGGCCGACAGGCAGCCCACCGCGCTGATCAGGAACTGCGCCGATACGCAGTCGCCCTGGTCAGTCTGTACCTCCCAGCGGTTGCGGGCTTCGTCGTAGCTCGCGCCGGTGACGCGGCTTTCGAACTGGATGTCGCGCCGCAGGTCGAAGCGATCGGCTACGTGCTCGAGGTAGCTCAGGATTTCGGGTTGCTCGGGGTACTTGCTGGTCCACTCCCACTCCTGCTCGAGTTCTTCCGAAAACGAGTAGGAATAGAAGAAGCTCTCCGAGTCGCAGCGGGCGCCCGGGTAGCGGTTCCAGTACCAGGTGCCGCCCACACCGTCTGCGGTTTCGTAGAGGCGCGCCCGCAAGCCGAGCACATCGCGCATGCGATACAGCATATACAGGCCCGAGAAGCCGGCTCCGACGATGACCACATCGAACTCGGTCGCCCCATCACTCGTTTGCTCGCTGGTGGTCACGCCCGCTCTCCTCCCGAGCCGCCGTGGCGCAGCCACGTCTCGAATAGCTCCGCGTAGCTGCCGCCGCGCGCCAGCAGCTCGTCGTGCGAACCGATCTCGACCAGGTGTCCGTCCTGCAGCACACCGATGCGGTCCGCGCGCATCGCCGTGCTCAGGCGGTGCGCGATCAGGATCGCGGTACGGCCCTCGAGCAGCGTGTCGAGCGCGTGCTCGACCATCGCCTCGGTCTTGAGATCGAGGTTGCTGGTGGCTTCGTCGAGGATCAGCACCCGCGGCTGCGCGAGGAAGGCGCGCACGAGAGCCAGCAACTGGCGCTCGCCCGACGACAGTGTGACGCCGCGCTCGTGGCACGGGGTGTCGATCCCCTGCGGCAGGCGATTGATCAGGTCGCTGATGCCGACCGCCTCGCAGGCCGCGAGCACGTCCTCGTCGCTGGCTCCCGGGCGCGCAAACGCCAGGTTGTCGCGGATCGAGCCGGCGAACAGAAAGGGCTCCTGGGGCACCACGCCGAGTTGGCGGCGCAGCGACTCGAGTTGCACGCCGCGCAGGTCGCAACCGTCCACGGCAACGCTCCCCTGCTGCGGATCGTAGAAGCGCGTCACGAGCTTCACGACGGTCGACTTACCCGCGCCCGTTTCGCCCACCAGCGCGAAGGTTTCGCCCGGGTTCACACTGAACGAGAGATCGTGTAGCACCATGCGATCGTCGTCGTAGCCAAAAGTGACGTTGTCGAACTCGATCTTGCCTTCGAGCGGCGGCAGCGGTGTCGCGTCCGGCGCTTCGGGCACGCTCGGCTGCGCTTCGAACACGTCGCGCAGCTTCTTGGCCGCGGCTTGTCCCTGCTGGTAGACGGTGTGGAGCTGCACCAGTTGCTGGATCGGCGCGAAGAAGGTGTTGATGTACAGCACGAAGGCCGACACCTTGCCGACGCTGAGGTCGCCGCTGAGCACCATCCCGCCGCCGATCACGAGCACCACGATCTGGCCGAACGAGCCCACCAGATCTGCGCCCGGCCCGTAGATGGCCGAGACGCGCGCCGCAGACAGGTTCGATTCGCGATAGTCGTCCACCACCGCGCGGTGACGGCGTATGTTGAAATCCTCGCGCCGGTGCATCGCGACGATGCGCACGCCCGAGAGGCTCTCCTGCAGATCGGCCAGCACGTCGGCGATGCGCTCGCGCACGGCGGCGTAGCGGTGGGTCGACTCGCGCCGGAACCAGAGCGTCATCAGCACCATCGCGGGGACGACCCCGAGCAGCACCACGAGCGTGAGGCGCAGGTCCATCGCGATCAGGAAGCTCGTCACCACCACCAGCGTGGCGGCCTGCATCGCGAGGTTGACCACGCCCTCCTGGATCAGCTGCTCCATCGCGGGGATGTCGCTCGTCATCCGCGTCATGATCCGGCCCGCGCGCTCGCGCGAGTAGAAGTCGAGAGACAGCCGCTGCAGGTGCGTGAAGAGCTTGATCCGCAGGTCGTTCATCAGGCGCTGGCCGAGCTTGCCGGTGAACAGGATGCGCTGACGCGCGACCACGAGGTGCGTCACGATGGCGACGAAATACGCGAGCACGATCAGCTGCAGGATCCCGAAGTCTTGCTTCCAGACCCCCTCGTCGATTCCGAGCTGCAGCAGCCAGGGCCCGATGTTGAGCGCCAGCGCGTCGAGACCGATCAGCGCGGCTGCGCCCGTGAAGTAGGGCCAATGCGGCAGCAGGAAGCTGCGCAGCGTGAAGCGCTTGCGATTCGCCTCGACGTGCGTGAAGGGCAGGTCCGGGATCGGGATCTCTTCTTCGTCATCGAGCAGAACATCGATCTGCGCGGCGTACTCGGGCGGAATCCCCGCGAAGGGCAGGCCGGTCTCTTGCCCCGCCTGTTGGCCGCCGCCCATCGGGCCCATCTGCCAGCCACCTCCGCCGCCCCAGCCCATCAGCTGCACCTCCCGTTCATGACACGCTCTCGGGAGTCTCGAAGCCGGGAGGCTGGAAGGAGGACTGGCCCGCGACCGAGCTGGGGTCGAACGCCTTGCGCTCGGGTGCGTCCTCGGGCTCGACGGGCCGCTCTGCCTCGGCCCGCGTCAGCACCTCCGCGTAGGCGGGTACTGTCCGCAGCAGTTCCTCGTGGGTGCCGTCGGCGACGATGCGGCCCTGGTCGAGCAGCAGCACGCGATTGGCGAGCGCGATCGTCGAGAGGCGGTGCGCGATCACGATCGTGGTGCGGCCTTCGAGCAGGCGCGCGAGCGCGTTGTGGATCTGCTGCTCGACGCGGACATCGACCGAGCTGGTGGCATCGTCGAGCACCAGCACCTTGGGATCGGCCAGCAGCGTGCGCGCGATCGCGATCCGCTGGCGCTGCCCACCCGAGAGCGTGTAGCCGCGCTCGCCGATGACGGTGTCGTAGCCGTCCGCGAGATCCTCGATGAAGTCGTGCGCGTCGGCCAGCTTCGCCGCCTCGACGACCTGCTCGCGCGCGGCGTCCGGCCGTGCGTAGGCGATGTTGTCGTGGATCGACTCCGAGAACAGGAAGGGCTCGTCGAGCACGAGACCGATGCGCGTGCGCAGGCTCTCGAGCGTCGCGTCGCGCACGTCCACGTCGTCGATCGTGACGCGACCGGATCGCACGT
The DNA here is from genome assembly GCA_046583095.1 of Myxococcota bacterium. Taxonomy (GTDB): domain Bacteria; phylum Myxococcota_A; class UBA9160; order UBA9160; family UBA4427; genus JAJDAN01. The sequence goes on from JAYGDB010000209.1 coordinate 3,356, forward strand.
CGTAGAAGCGAGGCAGCAGCCGGATCAGGGTCGACTTGCCGCTTCCGGTTCGTCCCACCACCGCCACGGTCTCGCCCGGCTCGATCGTCAGCGATAGATCCTCGATTACGTTCGGGCCGTCCGCGTAGCCGAAGGTCACGTTGTCGAACACCACGCGACCGCGGTCGATCGGCAGGTCGACGGGGCCTTCGCGCTCCTGCACTTCACTGCGCTCGTCGAAGATCGCGTAGATACGCTGCGCGGAAGCGGCCGCCCTTTGGCTCATCAGCATCAGGAAGCCGATCATGCGGAACGGCGCCTGCAGCCCGATCATGTACATGTTGATCGCGACGAGCGCGCCGATCGTGAGTTGGCCGTTGATCGCGAGCCAGCCCCCGTAGAGCAACACCAGCGCGCGGCCGATGCGCGGCAGGTTTTCCATCACCGGCGCGAAGAAGGCGCGGATGCGCACCTGCTTCAACGTGATCCAGCGCAGCCGCTCGGAAGCGTGACCGAGCAGCCCGAGTTGCTGCTTTTCGGCCGCGAACGACTTGACGATGCGCACGCCCGTCACGTTCTCTTCGACGATCGTGGCCACCTCGGCCTGCCGGGCCTGGATCACCCATGACAGCGGGAACAGCTTGCTGCGCATCGACAGCCCCACCCAGTACACGCCGGGGATGGGGATCAGCGCCACCAGCGTGAGCAGGGGATGGATCGAGATCATGATCCCGAGCGCGGCGATGAAGCTCACTACCGTGATCGACATCATCGGCCCGAACATCAAGAACATCTGCACGGCCCGGATGTCGGCGTTGGCGCGCGAGATCAGCTGGCCCGTCTGCGCGCGGTCGTAGAACCCGAAGGAAAGCGTCGAGAGGTGCTCGTAGATACTGGCGCGCAGGTCGTACTCGAGCTCCTGGCTGGCCTTCTGCATCCCATAGCGGAAGCCCATCGAGACCACGAAGCGAACCAGCCCGACGCCCACCAGCAGCCAGGCATAGAAGGCGATGTCTGCAGTCTGCTTGTCCATCGCGACGTCGATCGCGTTCATCACGAGCCACGGTGTGACGGCGCCGGCGGCGGCCACCAGCAAGCCCCCGCTGATCGACGCCAGGATCAGGACACGATGCGCGGCGAGCACGGGCATGAGCCGGCGAAACCATCCCTTCTCGCGGTCGGGATCGATCCACGCCCGCGGAGGGGGTGCACTCGCACTTCGGTATTTGGGGTCGGACGCGCCGTAGACGCGTTCCGCCGCAGCCGCCATCCGTTCTCCAGCCGACCCAGGAAAACTGGAGATTAACGCATCGGGGCTGCGCTGTAGTGACTCGGCTTCAGGGCGAGACTGTGCTGCAACGCAGGCAAGCCCCGCCCCTCACGGGTTGGGCAGGACGCCCGCGGCGATGGCCGCCTGGATTTCTGCCGCACGCTTTTCGGTGGACGACTCGAGGCCGTCCCGCATCGACTCGGGCAGCGTGAAGACGTAGAGGCGCTGTTGCCGGATGGCTTCGAGCGTGTGCGTTGCAACTGCGTCCGGTGCGAGCCCGGTCGAGACTTCGAGGCGGCCATAGGGCTCTTCGGCCTCGGCGCCGAAGCGTTCGGGCCGGTTGCGTTGGGCCGCCACGATTTTCGAGTTGATATAGGAAGGACACAGCACCGAGACGCCGATGCCGTCGTCCGCGAGTTCTTTGTGGAGCGCTTCCGAGAAGGCGAGCACCGCGGCCTTCGAGGCGCCGTACGGGCCGCCACCGCCCATCGCCGCCACCGACGACGTGTTGACGATGTGCGCCTCGCCCGCTTGCGCGCGCATGCGCGGCAGAAACGCGTCGACGCCGTGCACCACGCCCATCAGGTTTACCGAAAGCACCCACTGCCAGTCGCCCAGCGACGCGCCGGCCGCGGGGCCCATCAGCAGCACGCCCGCGTTGTTGCACAGCACGTGGGTGGCGCCGAACTCCGCGTAGACGGCGTCGGCCAGCGCTTGCACGCTGCTCGCATCCGCGACGTCGGCGTGCACGGCCAGGGCGCTCACGCCATTGCCGCGAGCCTCTTCGGCGACGCGCTCGGCGGCATCGCGTTCGATATCCGCGACGGCCACCTGCATGCCCTCGGCCACGAAGGCCTGCACGAGGGCCTCGCCGATGCCGCTGCCTCCCCCGGTTACCACCGCGACCTTGCCGCTCAGATCTTCCACCTATCTCTCCATCTCGGTAGCTTGCGGCTCGCTGGCCGCCAACAGGTTCACGTCGCGGCGCTCGGCCAGTTGCCAGCCGCCACCCTGCCTCTCGAGTCGGTCGTGCCAGTTGTGGGGGCCGTCTCCCCAGTGGCTCTCCGCGCCGTCCTGGCGCTGGGTGCGGTACACGTAGCTGAGCACCTGCGCCTCGTCACCGTGAACCTCGATCTCCTGGTTGCCGACCAGGTGGTTCGTCGTGCCGTCCTCGCGATCGAGCGCGTGTGCCGTGCGCGCGATCGCATCCCGAATCAGTTCGCGGTCTACCAGATCGCGAGTCGTGGCGTCGGTCGTTGCGGGCGGCTCGGGCGCGCGCGCGGCCAACGGCGGCACGCTGGGCCCACGCGCTGCGAGCCGCCAGCGCCCGTCCTCTTGAACCAGCCGGTCGCGCCAGCGCGCGCTGCGGGTGCGCTCCTCGCGCATCGGGAAGCCCAGCACCGGGTGCTTCTCGGGCTCGGCCGTCCCTCGCTCGGTCACCAGCCAGTTGCTCTCGACGATCGCGCCGTCGTCCGCCAGGTCGATCGCGGGCACGCCCAGGAAGTGGCTCGCCGAGTGGAGATTCTCGTGCGCCGCGGCGTCGAACACGCGCGGCGTACCGTCCGCTGCCGAGCCCTCGCTGAAATCTGCCGCCAGGCAGGCGCGCACGCGCGCCTCGTCGCGCTCGTCCAGGCCGAGCGTCCAGTGTGCGAGCAGGTCGCGCACACCCGCGCGCGCGATCAGCCAGCGCAGCGCGGGATCGTCGGTCTCGGGTGGCGGCGTGGCGACCGCGGGCCAGGCGGGCGGGCCGCCGCGCTCGCGAACGAACCAGCGCCCGTCTTCGCGAACCAGCGCGTCGACGTAGCGTCCGCCGCTGTTGTGGTACCCGAAGCGCTCGCCGTCGGGCTTGCGGCCGTGGTGGGTGACCATCGCGCCGGTGAGCATCCGCGCTTCGTCGCCCGCGAGTTCGAACAACTGCCCGCCCATGCAGTGGAGCGTCGTGTCGAAGAAGCGCACGCCGCGGATGAACTCGATCAGCGCCTCGCGGCCCTGGTAGAGTTGGCCGTAGTTGGCGCGAACGTCGGGCGTGAAGCACGCGCCGACGCGCTCGAAATCGTGTGCGTCGACCCCGCAGAAGTAGTCGACCATCAGCTGCCGCAGCGCTTCGCGATCGATCAGCCACTGGAGCGCGGGGGGCTTCACGGCGCTGGCGCCCAGTCGGTCTCGAGCCCGAGGCTCATGCGAGTCAATCCCGATCAGCCTGCGCTGGCGGCGATGGCGCGGCCCAGCGCGGCGATGCCGGGCTTGATCTCTTCGATCGGCACCATCGTGAAGGCGAGCCGGAAGAAGCTCTTCGCGGGCTCCGGATCGCCGAAGAAGCGCTCGCCGGGCCGGCACACGACGCCGTCGGCGAACGCGCGCTTCATCACCTCGCGGCCGTCGATCCCGTCCGCCAACGTGCACCACAGGAAGTACCCGCCTTCGGGCGCGTTCCAGCTGAGCGAGCCCGCGCAGTGCTGTTCGAGCGCCGCCAGCGCGATGTCGCGCTTCTCGAGGTAGAGGGCGCGCACCTTGTCGAGGTGCGGGTCGTAGAGGCCTTCGGCCAAGAAGCCCTCGGCGACGCGAGCGAGCCACTGGCTCACACCCAGGTCACCGCGCACGGCCGATAGCGAAGCGATTGCGTCGGGATGGCCCGTCACCCAGCCGAGCCGCAGTGCCGGCGCGATCGTCTTGCTGAAGCTGTCGATCTTGACGACGCGGTCGTGGGTGTCGAGAGAGAAGAGGGTGGGCAGCGTGTCTCCGCTGTAGCGGAGTTCGCCGTAGACGTTGTCTTCGAGCACCAGGAAGTCCCACTCGCGGGCCAACTCGAGCAGGCGATGGCGGCGCTCGAGCGACAGGCAGACACCGGTGGGCGTGTGGAAGGTCGCGATCGTGTACACGAACTTGAGCCGGCGGCCCGCTGCACGCAGGGCTTCGAGTTGCTTCTCGAGCAGATCGACACGCAGGCCGTCGCCGTCCACCGGCACGGCCACCGGCTCCGCGCCCAACCGCTGCGCCGAGCCCACGACCGCCTCCCAGGTGGGGAGCTCCACGGCCAGCGCGTCGCCCTCGTCGAGGAAGGCCTGGCAGAAGAGCGAGATGCCCTGCACGCCGCCCGAGGTGAGCAGCACGCCGCGCCGGTCTACCTCGCGGCCATCCAGCCGCTGGCTGCGCTCGGCCAGGCGGTCGCGCAGCCCCTCCCAGCCGTACACGATGCTGCCGTGGGCGCCGCCGCCGTACTGGAGCGCGTCGGCGGCGTCCTCGCGCAGGACGCGCTCGGAGATGCGCACCAGGTCGTCGATCGGAAAGCTGCGCGGGTCTGGCAGGCCGGCCTCGAAGGCCCACTTGATCTGGGCCTCGGGGTAATCCCAGTAGCCGGGGCGGCCCCGCTGTGCGGCCCGCGATTGCAGGTTGGAGACATCGAGTGCGTCGGTCATGGGGGGGGTGCTCCGGGTGACGAGGGTATCACCGGCGGTACCATTGCGGCATGCCCAGTTTCGAACGCGACGACATCCTGATCCACTACATCGAACGCGGCGAGGGGTTTCCGATCCTGCTGTTTGCGCCCGGCGGTATGCGCTCGGCGGCGGGCTTCTGGAAGGACTCGCCCTGGAACCCGGTAACCGAGCTATCGGACCGCTATCGCGTGATCGCGATGGACCAGCGCAACGCGGGCAAGTCGCGGGCGCCCGTCCGCGAGAGCGACGGCTGGGCGACCTACACGGCCGACCACCTGGCACTGCTCGACCACCTCGGGATCGACCGCTGTCACCTGATCGGCGGCTGCATCGGCGGGCCCTACAGCTTCGGGCTGATCCAGGCCGCACCCGACCGAGTGGCCTCCGCGGTGCTGCAGCAGACGATCGGGCTCAGCGAAAACCGGCACGCGTTCTACGAGATGTTCGACAGCTGGGCCGAGGAGATCGTCGGCGAGCATCCCGAAGCGAACGAGCAGACGTGGAAGGCCTTTCGCAGCCGCATGTACGACGGCGACTTCGTGTTCAACGTCGACCGCGACTTCGTGCGCGCCTGCCAGACGCCGCTGTTGGTGTTGATGGGCGACGACCTGTATCACCCGCAGGTCATCTCGCGAGAGGTCGCCGAGCTCGCGCCGAACGCCGAGCTGATAGAGCGCTGGAATCAGAACGCGGACCTCGTGAGACAAACAGTCTCACGGGTCCGCGCGTTCCTCGAGGCGAACAGCCCCTGAGGTTGCCGGGGGGATCACCCGGCCGAGACCCTCTCGATACCCCCCTACCGCTGAGATGCGGTGTGAGTTCGCAGGCGCTCGTCATCGCCTGGGGTCTCGCTGTGTGTTGAGCCTACGCTTGGCGTCGACCTGCCAGCCCGAGACCGAGGATGCCAAGACCAATCAGCATCGCCGTCGTGGGCTCCGGGACCGGCGGGCCGGCGTGCCCCGTCAGCGTGATCGGAGCGCTGAGCCCGATCAGCGCCGGATCGACAACAGTCACGCCCGACTGGATCAGGTTGGAGCTGGTGAATGCCAGGGACAGCGTCTCGGATGTGAACGCTGCCACCACGTGGAACACCATGGTTGCCACGTAGATGCCGGTGCCCGTCGCGACGGTCGTGTTGAAGGCTGGCTCCGTGAAGTTGATGTTTACCTGCTCGGTCCCGGGCGTTTCCGGCGGGAAGTTGAGCCAGTAAGGACTCTGCAGCGGCACGAGATACACCGGCGGCAGGCCCCTCCCCCCGCCAGGGCTGTACAGGATGTACGAGGCCTGTGCGCCGCTGGTATTAACCAAGCCTGAGTTCGGGTGCACGGGCAAGGCCG
>JAYGDB010000088.1:0-4024 GCA_046583095.1 Myxococcota bacterium
TGCCGCGAGTTCGTCCGCGCGCGAGGGATCGGCCGGTTTTCGAAGCCTGAACCTCACGCCTCGAGCGCCATACCGTCGCGGCCAGGATCGGCGCCGCCGTCCCAGCCAGCTTCGGTCACCCGAATCGCGTGTACACCAGCGAAGTGGTACGACAGATGCGAACGACGCACGTTGTAGCCCAACGCGCGCAACTCAGCCTCGACGTAACTCGGAATGCGATTGGTCACGTCGACGATGTCTGAAGTGGCACAGAAGCGCGGCGCTGACACCGCCGATTCCGCGCTCATGGAGAAGTCGACGACGTTCAAGATCCCTTGTAGCACGCCCATGGTGATGAACGTCCCGCCGGGAGCGCCGATCAACAGGTACGGTAAATCGCCACGAAATACGATGGTCGGCGACATCGCAGTGAATCTCGATTTTCCGGGCTGGATCGAATCGACGCCGCCGGGGCGCGGGTCGAACACGTTCATGCAACCGTTGTACATGAATCCCAAGCCCTCGCTGACGACGCCTGACGGATTCCCGAGCGAGTGCGTCATCGTGACACAATTGCCGTGCTCGTCGACGGCGCATACGTGTGTCGTATCTCTGTTGTCGGCACCGCGGTTGACCCGCGGAACGTGAGTCTTCTCGCCGCCCTGTATTTGTTCGGCCTTGGACGCCGCGTAGCCGGGGGACAGCAGCCTGTCCAGGGGCACATCGACGAATCGCGGATCGCCCATGTGCCGATCCTTGTCCAGCGTGGCGATCTTCATGGCTTCCGCGACGGTTGCGATGTACTTGGGGCTGTTGTGTCCCATCGCGCGAAGATCGAAATGCTGCAATATGTTCAGCATCTCGAGCACCATCGCGCCGCCGCCCGGCAATTGATTGGTTGCGATCCGATGGCCGCGATACTGGCCCCACAAGGGCCCATTCGTCTCGGTTCGATACTCCGATAGATCGGCTCTTGCCAGCAGCGCTTCGTTGGCGCGCATATCGTCATCGATGTCTCTTGCGATCGAGCCGTGATAAAAGTCGGCGACGCCCGCTTCCGCGATGCGTCGATAGGTTCGGCCCATATCGGGATTTCTGTGAACGTCGCCGCCGCGCCGCGGCATGCCTTCTTCGGTTAGGTAGATCTTGCGCGTCGCCGGAAAGCGCCGAATCCGTTCGATATGCGGCACGCGTCCGGCTGATTCCGCCAGGTTCCAGTAGAAGCTCACGTGTGGGCGGACCAGAAAGCCTGCCTCGCAATACTCGATCGGTTTCTGTAGCAAGTCCTCGATCGACATCGTTCCGTGCTGCTCCAACGCGGTGGCAAACGCGAGCAACGAACCAGGTGAAGTGATCGACAGATACCCGATGTCGTTGACGTTGTCTTTCAAGATGAAGCCGAAGCCGTCCTCCGTCTCGGCGACGAGCTCGTTGGCCCACATGTCTTCGCGCGCGGCGAGCGGCGCGCGGCCGTGGAAATCGATGAACTCGTGCAGCGACTTGCTGGGTAAGAACAGCTGCATCGAGCCGAACCCGGCGATTCCACACATCTGGGGATCGACGACCGTTTGCACCAATGCGCAGGCAATCGCTGCGTCGACGGCGTTGCCGCCGGCTTTCAGCGCCATCACCCCGGCCTCGACGGCTTCCGGTTGCGGCGCTGTCACCATGCCCTTCGTCATGTCGCCTCACCCATCCAGCCGGTTACGTTGCCCGGGCGTCACCAGCCGATGAGAGGTCGCGTTTCTCCTCTCCGACTGCCGCTGCCTGTGTAGCGAGAGCTGAGGATAGGAAGTATACGCGGGGTTTTCGGATCACGTCCGAGTAGTGGTGTTATGTCAATTCCCGCTGGGGTCCCAGCGGCGGGGAAAGCAGTGCGCGCTCGCCGGAATAAGGAAGCCTAGAGCCAGCGACGCACCCGGTGTTTGTAGGCAACGTACGGGTCGCCGAACCTGCTTTCCAGATATGCCTCTTCGTGGCGGATCGCGATCCGGTAGATCACCCACCAGGTCGCGGGCACGAACAGGACGATCCACAGGTTCGCGAACAAGATCCCCAGCGCAGCCTGCATGATTCCCATGCTGAGGTACATCGGGTTGCGCGTACGCGCGTAGATCCCGTCTCCGATCAACTCGGGAGACATCTTCCACGGCTGCGGGTCCTGCCCCGTGCGGCGAAAGTGTCCGTTTGCGCTGAGCAGCACCGCCACGCCAGTGGCCAGCAGCACGGTGCCGACGAGCCAGCGCGAGGTTCCCATGATTGGGCTGGAAAGCGGCCCGAGCCCCCACTGCACGACAGCGCCGATGACCAACGCGATCAGAGGGACGAATGGCGGCGGAACACGGACGGCCGCTCCAGTTTCGCTGTCGGGTCCTGTCAAAGTCTCCCCTCCCCGGTTCTGGATAGGTCGAGAGCGTACCAGCGACACTCGATGGGGCGGATAGGAAGTATAAGCGGGGTTTTCGGATCACGTCCGAGTAGTGGTGTCATGTCAATTCCCGCTGGGGTCCCAGCGGCGGGAACCTCGATTCCACTACAAATGCTGCAGGATCGGCACCGTCGGAGTCGAGAGGGTATCGCCGAGTTGCTTTTCTCCGAAGATGCCGGTGTAGAACTTGCTCTGCACCATGTCGGTGAAGTACTTGACGCCCGGGTAGTAGACCAGCACGACCCGATCGAAGTCGGCATCGCCTTCGAGTGAGACGGCGTCGCCGATGTGTACGGGGCCGTGGCCCACCTCGGCCATCAGCGAAACCATCTCGTGGTTGTAGCCGGCGTCCGCCTTCTTCTGTGAGGCGCTGCCGTCCTTCTGGAAGTTGACGATCACCATCGCATTCTCGCTGTACTGCGCATTCTCTCGGACGACATGCTCGAGGAACATCCTCCGCTGCGCAGGATCGACTCCGTCCCTGGCCTCCAACACCTTTGGATCCTCGCTGGGGACGAAGGGAAATCGAGCTTCTTCGCCGGTAATGATTTGCCGCGCCCGCATTGCCAGTAAGGCGACGGGGAGCAGCAAGTTCTGGACCCGGTTGCGCTGCATTCCGATCGACCAGGTGTTGCCGAAGCCGGCCTGGAGCTCCGCGTAGGCATCGCTTGCTGCGACCTCATCCCACGACTCGCGACTTGCGAACTGCGTTACGACGAACGCATCCCAGTCTACGGCGGGAAGCTGACTCGATTGCGTGCCGGTGATGACGGACTTCCCCGCGTAGACGACCAGGGCCCCGGCAGCCTCGAGGCCGTCGACGAAGGCTCTTACGCCGGGGAGCAGCGCTTGATCGGGGCCGAGTTTGAGTGCAGTGATGACGTGCAGCGCCTTCGCACTGTGGAAGAGGGGCTGCTTGTCCATCACGATGTCGCGGCGCTTGCGGTGGTAGCGCCACTCCTGGGCAAGGGCGGCGAGGAGAAGGATGGCGATGGGGACGGCGATCAGGGTGAGGATGAGACTCATGGGTATCTCCGAGGCGATTGGAGTCGGGAAGAGAGTTGTTAGGCCGAGCTAGTCGCCCGCGTATCCTGGACTGACGGCTCCAGAGCCCGGGACCGACTTGCCACCGAGCCATGCGGAGAGCATCCCGTTGACCTCCTCGGGCGCTTCCTGCTGGACCCAGTGGCCGACGCCGGGGAGAAAGCGCAACGTCAGGTCCTTCACCAAGTCTCCTGCACCGTCGATGCTCGACGGAAGCAGGATCTTGTCGTCTTCCCCCCAGATCATCAGTGTGGGCGTTTCGATCACGGGAAAGCCGCGCGCGGCCATCCGTTTCGCACCCCCTCCGCGAATCAGCCCGCGGTAGTAGTTGATGCCGGCCGTCAGGGCGCCGGGGCGCGCCATCGCCTCCTTATAGATGCGAATGTCCTCGTTACTGAAGCGTTCGGGCCGCCCCGCCATGCGGCCCCTGAACATCCCCTCGATCGCCTGATAGTCGCGCGCTGCGAGGACGCGCTCGGGCAGGCCGGGCAGTTGGAAGAAGATCACGTAGAAGAAGCGCTTCAGCTGGCGCAGCGTCATTCGGCCCGTGCGCTCTCCGGTGCCCGGGGGCGG
>JAYGDB010000004.1:0-19062 GCA_046583095.1 Myxococcota bacterium
TGGGGCAGTCCTACATCGTGGACTCGTTCATGGTGGTCGTGCTCGGGGGAGTCGGGAAGCTGGCGGGTGCGGTGGTGGCCGCGCTGGGCCTCGGGGTCGTCAACAAGTTCCTCGAGCCGGTTTCCGGTGCCGTGCTGGGAAAGATCTTCGTGTTGGGTTTCCTGATTCTCTTCATCCAGAGACGGCCCCAGGGCATCTTCGCCCTGAAGGGTCGAGCGTCGGAGAGCTGAGTCGTGGCCGCCGCCAGCTCTCCCAGCTATCGGCTCCACAGCCGCGGCCAGTGGATTGCGCTGGTCGTGCTGGCGATCCTCGCTCTGGTGGTGATTCCCGGCCTCAACACGTTGCCGGCCGACTCCGCTCTGCACGTTCCGAACTACCTGATCCCGTTGTTCGGGAAGTTCCTGTGTTATGCGATCGTCGCGCTGGCCATGGATCTGATCTGGGGCTACACGGGCATCCTGAGCCTCGGCCACGGCGTCTTCTTTGCGCTCGGTGGCTACGCGATGGGCATGTACCTGATGCGATCCATCGGCACCGAGGGGGTCTACGCCAGCGACCTCCCCGACTTCATGGTGTTCCTCGACTGGAAGGAGTTGCCCTGGTTCTGGCAGGGCTTCGATCGTTTCGGCTTCGCCGCGTTCATGGCATTGGCGGTCCCGGGGGCCCTCGCGTACGTGTTCGGCTGGTTCGCGTTCCGCTCGCGCATCAAGGGGGTCTACTTCGCCATCATCACCCAGGCGATGACCTTCGCGATGATGTTGCTCTTCTTCCGCAACAACACGGGCTTCGGCGGCAACAACGGCCTCACCGACTTCAAGCGGCTGCTGGGCTTCTCGTTACAGGAGCCCTCCACGCGGCTGGGTATCTACCTGGCCTCGGTTCTCGCCCTCTTGGGCACCTACCTGCTGTGCCGCTTCATCATCCGCTCGAAATTGGGTCGCGTGTTGGCGGCGATCCGCGACGAGGAGGACAAGGTCCTCTTCACCGGATACAACAGCCTCCAGTACAAGCTCTTCGTGTGGACCGTGTCGGCAGTGATCTGCGGTCTCGCCGGGGCGCTCTACGTCCCCCAGGTTGGGATCATCAACCCCAGTGAGATGTATCCCGCCAATTCCATCGAGATGGCAATCTGGGTGGCCGTCGGAGGGCGCGGAACGCTGATCGGCGCGGCGGGAGGCGCCGTGCTGGTGAACGCGGCCAAGAGCTGGTTCACGGTTGCGGCCCCCGAAACCTGGCTCTACGTGCTCGGAGGCTTGTTCATCGTCGTCACTCTGTTCCTGCCCGGTGGGCTGGCGAGCCTGTGGAGCCGGGTGCGCAGCCTCCGCGAACAGTCGACCCGCAGAGCCGGCGAGGAGCCAGCGGCCGACGGGAGCCAGGCATGACGGAGATTGGAAGCAAAGCGGGAAGCGGCAGTCACATCGCCGAGCCGGGCCAGGTCGATACCACCCATGGCCCGATCCTGTACCTCGAGAACGTGACGGTGGCCTTCGACGGCTTCAAGGCCCTCGATGACCTCAACCTGTATCTGGATGACGGCGAGTTGCGCTGCATCATCGGACCCAACGGCGCCGGCAAGACCACGTTGATGGATGTCATCACCGGAAAGACGCGCCCCGATACGGGGACGGTGTTCTTCGGAAACACCCTTGATCTCACCAGCATGCGAGAGCACGAGATCGCCCGGGCGGGCGTCGGACGGAAGTTCCAGAAGCCCACAGTGTTCACCCAGCACACGGTGTTCGCGAACCTCGAGTTGGCGCGCGCGGGCCGCAAGGGGGTGTGGACGACGCTCTTCGCGAAGCTCTCGGGAGAAGAACTCGACCGCATCGAGTTCGTGGCCGACACGATCGGGCTCCGCGATCGCATGCCCGCCGAGGCCGGCTCGCTCTCCCACGGTGAGAAGCAGTGGCTCGAGATCGGCATGCTCTTGATGCAGGACCCGCGTCTCCTATTGGTCGACGAGCCGGTGGCAGGCATGACCCGCCAGGAGGTGGAGCACACCGGCGACCTCCTCACGCGACTGGCGGGTACCCACACGGTCGTCGTGGTGGAGCACGACATGGACTTCGTGCGACGGATCGCCCGCAAGGTGACGGTGCTGCACCAGGGGAAGGTTCTCGCCGAGGGACCCATGGACCGCGTGCAAGAGGATCCGCGCGTGGTGGAAGTCTACCTGGGGGAGTAGGGACGATGTTGGCTACAGCAGCTCTCAACCAGTACTACGGCGGCAGCCACATCCTCTGGGACGTGGAATTGGATGTTCCTGAGGGCTCTTGCACCTGCCTGATGGGCCGCAACGGCGCAGGCAAAACGACACTGCTCAAGACGATCATGGGCACCCTGCCCGCTGCTACGGGCAGTATTCGCTACCAGGGTCAGGAACTCCGCGGCGCGCCGGCCGAGCGACGTGCGAGGCTCGGCATCGGCTATGCGCCGCAGGGACGCGAGATCTTCGGTCAACTGACCGTGGAGGAGAATCTGCGGGTGGGCCTTGCCGGGCGCAGGGACGGCAGGCGAGATCTGCCGGACCTCATCTTCGACCTGTTTCCCGTGCTGCGCGAGATGCTCACCCGCCGCGGGGGCGATCTCTCCGGCGGCCAGCAACAGCAGCTGGGGATCGCCCGAGCCCTGGTTGCCGAGCCCCAGCTGCTGATCCTCGATGAGCCCACCGAGGGAATCCAGCCCAACATCGTGAAACAGATCGGGGATGTGATCCTGGAGCTGAAGCAGCGCGGGCTTACGGTGCTGCTGGTCGAGCAGAAGCTCCCGTTTGCCCGCCGCGTGGCCGACCGCTACTGCATCCTCGACAAGGGCCGAGTGCTCTCGACCGGAGCGGTTGACGATCTCGACGACGACCTGGCTCGCTCCTACCTGAGCGTCTGACCGCCCACGGGCACCGATCACGCGCCTTCGGGCGAATCGCTGAATAGACGCGTGAACTTCGAGCAGCTTGTATAATCGGTTGGAATCGCCAGGAGCGTTCTTCGTGTCCCACCCGATCCTCTCCGCCGACGGCCACATCGATTTCCCGCTGCTCCCCGAGACGCTCTGGAGCGACAATGCCCCCGCGGCGCTACGCGACCGCATGCCGCGCGTGGTCGAGACCTCTCGCGGGCGAGCGTGGAAGTCGGCGCAGGGAGAGTCCCTCGGACTGGTCGGCGGGATGGGCTCGGCAGGCCGCCCCTACGTGCCCGGCGAGATCCACCGCTCCGATCGGATGGCCGAGCAGGGCCTCTACGAGGATCAGCAACGAGGGATCATGCGCCCCGCAGTGCCCGAGCTTCGCGTGCAGGACCAGGAACTCGACGGCGTCTCCGGAGAGGTCGTCTACGGGATCCTCGGCGCGTCGAGTCGCCTCGGGGATCCGGAGGTCGCAGCCGTCGTCTGCCACATCTACAACGAGTGGCTCGCAGAGTTCTGCGCGAAGGCGCCGGGACGCTTCGCGGGCATTGGCTGCCTGTCATCGACGAACCCCGAAGAGGCCGCCCGAGAAGTCGAGCGCTGCGCAAAGCTCGGCCTCAAAGGCGCCGAACTCGGCCTGTCCCACGACATGCTCCCGCTCTGGCACGACGACTGGGAGCCGGTGTATCGCGCCTGCGCGGAGACCGGCGTGCCCCTCCACATCCACACGATTGGGCCCGCTACGGAGATTCGTTGGATCCAGGATCCGGCGACCTACCGGCGCTGGCTGGCCACCCACATCAGTGCCTTCCAGGTCCCGATGCTCGCAGTGGTGGCGTCCCTGCTCTTCGGCGGGGCTCCGGAACGCCACCCGGAGCTGCGAGTCGTGATCGGCGAGTCGGGCATCGGCTGGCTCCCGTACGCGCTCGAGCGCATGGACTTCGAGTGGCAGGACCAGTTCCAGGACCTGCTCCCGAGGCCCCCGAGCGAGTACTGGCGCCGCCAGTTTTTCGCGACCTTCCAGGTGGATCGGGTCGGCCTCGAGAATCTCGCCGCGATTGGCGAGAACACCGTCATGTGGGGCTCGGACTTCCCGCATCCCGACGGCACCTGGCCGGATTCGCAGGCGATCCTCGAGCCCCAGCTCGCGGGCCTCTCGGACGAGACCCGCCGCAAGATCCTGTGCGACAACGCGGCCGGCCTGTACGGCTTCGAGGTCTAGCTGCCGCAGCTACGGGATCTCGACCGGCTGGCCGTCTCGCAGCACGAAGTACTGTCGCGCGGAATCGTTCTGCGGACCCTGCCTGGGCTCGTCATCGGTTCGGGTACAGGCGCCATCCGGCGCGTACTGAAGGATGTAGGTCTTGCGCACCGCGTCCGTGAGGTTCGGACCGGTTCGGTGGGGCGTGAGTGACGAGAACACCACGATGTCGCCGGCCTTGGCCGGAACCGGGACGGCATCCGGGGACGAAGGCGTGCAACACCAGCCGAGTGGCGTGAACTCGTGGGCCAGGGTCCCATAGCGGTGCAGTCCCGGGATCACCCAGGGGCAACCGTTCTCCTCGTCGGTATCCGTCAGTGCGACCCAGCAGGTCAGGTATTGCTGGGGCTCGAGGTACGTGTACCCGTTGTCCTGGTGGAACGGGAACTCATCGGGGTTGCCGGGCTTCTTGTAGACCGCCTGGTCCCAGTAGAGGCGCACGTCGGGCCCGACCAAGTCGTGACACAAGCCCAGCACCGCCGCGGCGGTGCTGAACTCGCGCAGGTAGCGAGAGTGCTCGACCAGGTGCGTGGTGAACGTGATGGCACCGGCTTTCGCGATGAACAGCCGCCCATCTTCCCGGGTGCGCAGGAAGTTCTCCACCTTCTCTTCGAAGGGCTCGATTTCCTGGACCGCCCGGGCGAGTTGGTCGGCATCGAAGGCCCCCCGGACGAGGAGGTATCCCTCCTCGTCGAAACGCGACACCTGATCCTGGCTCAGGGCGCGACCGCCCCCCGGCGACGGCCGCCAGTGGAAGCCCTCGTTGAAAGGATGCAGGGTCGGCTGGCTCACGAAGCGGCTCCCCGACGCACGGGCATCCAATCGTTGATGGGCGATGCGTGCTGCGACCGATCGACAGTCCCGTGCTCCGCATAGTGGTAGACCATGGCGGCCCGGATGCCGCCCGAACGGTTGTCCTCGGACCGGTGCATCAGGTGGCTGTGGAAGACGAGCAGGTCGCCCGGCTGCATCAGTACCGGAACGGCCGCCCGCATATCGTGGTCGACGATTTCCACGTACCCGAAATTCGCACCCGGCCTGCGGTCCGGCACGTGCTCGTGCACCGGCTCACGATGGGATCCAGGCAGCACGTGGAGGCAGCCGTTTTCGAGGGTGGCTTCGGAGACCGCCAGCCAGACCCCCACCTGGGGGCCGCGGTCGAAGCGAAAGTAGTAGGAGTCCTGGTGCCAGGGCTGTCCCCAGGCGGCCGGGTTCTTGAAGATGAACTGGGAGAGGAAGCAATCGATTTCAACGCCGAGCCGGGGCGTGACGAGCGACAGGATCTCGGGCTGCGTCGCGAACTCGTGAAACACCGAGTCGCGGTGGAGCTTGAAGATCTTCGAGACCTGCGACTCCGCTCCCAGGGAGGGGTCGGCCGAAGCCACGAGATTCGCCTCGGGCGTCACGAGGGCGCCCGCTGCCGTTCCGGCTCCATCCGCCTCCCGGGCGAGAGCCACCGCACGGGCCAGCATCCGCTCGCACACGTCGGGCCCGGAGAACCCTGGAACCAGGAAGAAGCCGTCCTGCTCCCAACATGCGAGCCGCTCGTCCGCGGACGCGATCTCGAGGGTCGGGGTCGCCATGCGGATCGACTCTAGTCGCAACGAGCCGGGAGTGCCCGAGCGCGATTCGTGCGAGGCCGCAGCCCGTCCTAGCCGAAGAAGTCACAGTCGACGGATCTTCGTGCCGCGGCGCGGTCGGGGACTGAAACTTCAGCGGCTGAGCCGCGCGATCGCCTCGGCAATCCCTCGGGTTTGCGCGGCCGGTAGCCGGTGCCTCGCCAGCGCCTCCTCCACCCGGCCGTGCAGGTCCGAACGCCTCGGCTCCGAATCGCGCGCGGTCAGGAGCAGCAGACTCGCCATCCGCTCGCCGATCCGGAGCAGCGCCGGTCGAATCTCTTGCGCGAGATCGAAGACCGCGGTGCCCGGCGGCATCGGCCCGGCGAGGATCCGATGCTGAATTGCAACGGCAGCCGCGATCTGGGCGCGATAGAAGCGGTCGACGTCCACACGCGGGGGAGGTTCGCCGCCCGCCTGCTCAGCCGCCTGGGTGACTGCCTGCCAGGCGGCCGCGAGCACCCGAGCCTCGCGTTCCGGGTCCACCACGGCGACCCCTCGCGCACGCTTGTACTCCGCGACGGATGCCATCAACGCGAGCCGCTCGTCGCAGGCGGCCAGCAGCGCCTCGAGCGGCGTCGCAGTCCGACGCAGCGACGCCTCGCCGAACCACTCGGCTCGCAGCGCCGCCAGCGAGCCGTCGCGCTCCCGCGCCATCAGCCACGCATCCAGACGCGTCGCCAATGCTGCGTCATCGGCGCGAACCCAGTACGCCTTGTGGTCCCGAGTGAAGGGGCCGACGAGTCGAACGTCCGTCAGCCCCTGCAACCAACCCGGCGCCTCCAGCGTGTCGCTGACGATCGCGTCCACCTCCCCCGCAGCCAGCGCCTGCCTTACGGCCCGGTTGTCCGGGATCGCGCGGATGCGGGCGGAGGGGAAGTGGGCGCGGGTGACGCGTTCGAGGTGTCCTCCCGCGTTGACGGCGAGCAACACATCGGCTTCATCAAGCCGCTCGAGCGCCTGGGCTGGAGCAACTTCGAGCCGTCTCCACGTCGCACCACGGACGAGGAGCACTGCGCCGGTCTCGACGACGGGGACCGTGAAGCGACCTCGGATCGATCGCTCTGGACGAATCGTCACGCCGCTCATCGCCACATCGAAGCGCCCGGCCTTCATCGCCTCCAGCAGTTCGGGCCACCGGAACGGGACCCAGGCCACCGCCACGCCCGTGTCGCGCGCGAACCGTTCGGCGACCGCGATGTCGAAACCGCGATAGCCACCCGGTGTGTTCTCGCTGAAGGGGCGGTAGTCGCCACTCGTCCCGACTCGCAGCACCGGCTCGGAGGCCGAGAGCTGCGGGACCCCGGCGAGGAGGACCCCGGCTAGAAGGATTGTCCGAGTTCGAAAGGGCATGGCGTGCGCTCCCCGACTGTACCGCGCGCGGGTATGCGAGAGCGATGCTCGACCGGGCCTCGGACGGCACATCACCCTCCTCCCGGAGCGACCGGTGGAGCCACGGTGCTCTGGTAGAATTTCGGAACTCCCTCTCGAATCCGAGGACATCCGCGATGGACTTCAACGACACCCCCGAAGAGGCCGCATTTCGAAGTGAGGCCGGCAGCTGGCTGGAGGCGAACGCGAAGCTGAGGAGGACCGGGGAGCGCAGCTTCAACTTGGCGGACAACCGGGGGGAGTCGGATCTCGTCAAACGTGCCCAGGAGTGGCAAGCGCGTAAGGCCGACGCGCACTGGGCCTGCATCACCTGGCCGAGCCAGTACGGCGGCCGAGACGCGACACCGATCCAGAACGTGACGTGGAACCAGGAGGAGGCACGCTACGCGGTACCTCCGAGCCTGTTTGGCATCGGCCAGGGCATGCTCGGCCCCACCCTGATGGCTCACGGCACCGAAGCCCAGAAGGATCGCTACCTGGAGCCCATGCTCCGCGGCGAGGAGATCTGGTGCCAGCTCTTCAGCGAGCCGAGCGCGGGCTCGGACCTCGCCGGCCTGCGCACCCGTGCCGAGCAGGACGAGACCACGGGCGACTGGCGGATCGACGGACAGAAGATCTGGACGAGCGGCGCCCACTATTGCAAGTGGGGAATGATCGTCACACGCAGCGACCCGACGGCGGCCAAGCACGCAGGCATCACGTACTTCATCGTCGACATGGAGTCCCCGGGCATCGAGATCCGTCCGATCAAGCAAATCAACGGAGCGACGAACTTCAACGAGGTCTTCTTCACGGATGTCCGGATTCCGGACGAGAACCGCGTCGGCGCCGTCAACGACGGCTGGCGCGGGGCGATCACGACGCTCATGAACGAGCGTGCCTCGATCGGCGGTGGTGGCGGTGGCGGCGCGAGCTATGACGACCTGCTGCGACTCGCGGAGCGGCTGTCTCTCGAGGGAGCCCCGGCGATCGAGAACAGCAGCGTTCGCCACCGGCTCGCGGATTTCTACACCCGCACGAAGGGCCTGCAATACACCGGCTACCGGACCCTCACGGCGCTCTCTCGCGGCGAAACCCCGGGGCCGCAGAGCTCACTCGGCAAGCTGGTGGGCGCGGCCATGCGCCAAGAGATGGCGGCCTTTGCGATCGAACTCCAGGCCCAGTGCGGCGCTCTCCACGACCCCTCGTTTTGCGAGGACAACGCGGCCTGGCAGAACGCCTACCTGGGCGCCCCCGGTGGACGCATTGCGGGCGGCAGCGACGAGGTGATGCGCAACATCATCGCCGAACGCGTGCTGGGGCTGCCGCCCGAAGCGCGGGTCGACAAGGGCCTCGCCTTCCAGGACATCCCGACCGGTCCGGCGAAGAGCTGATCGCTCGGCGTCAGGGGGGCGAGCCGTCCACCGATTCAGCGCGACGCGATCGCGCGTTGGATGACCGCCCGGATCTCGTCGTTGTTGAAGGGCTTCGGGACGTAGTCGAAGGCGCCCGCCTCGTTCGCGTCCTTGGCAATGTGCTCCGAGCCGTAGGCGGTAATCAGGATGACGGGAGTGCCTGGCTGGTGTTTCCCGACGTAACGCACGAGGTCGAGGCCGTTCACCCCGTCGGGCAACGAGAGATCCGTGAGCACCAGATCGAAGGCTTCAGCGGACAGGAGAGCGATCGCCTCGCTGCCGCTGCTCGCGACGCGGGTCTCGTAGCCTTCGCGCCGCAGCAGGCCGCGAATCGCCAACTGGATCCCCGGCTCGTCTTCTACCAGCAAGACGGACGCGCCCATCCTTCGACCTTCCCCCACCTTGATTGCCGAGGTCCCACCGAAGCCGGAAAGGGTATACGATCCCACCATGGCTGCGGACCCCTCGGACCCCACCGCCTGGCCGCTTGACGGACTTCGCCTCATCGATCTGACGACCCAGATCGCCGGGCCGTACGCGAGCAAGCTGTTCGTCGATGCGGGCGCAGAGGTGGTGAAGGTCGAACCACCTGGGGGCGACCCGCTCCGGGGGTGGACCGCATCGGGTACGTCGCTCGCTCCCGGTCAGGACGGCGCGCTCTTCCAGTTCTTGAACGCCTCGAAGCAGAGTGTCGTCGCGGACCTGACAGACAAGGCCGGACGTGAGTTCGTCCTCGATCTAGCGGCGACGGCGGACCTGGTCATCCACGATCTTCGCAATGCGGAGACACAGGCGCTGGGCCTGTCGATGGCCGACTTCGCCGCCTCGAACCCGAAGCTCTCCGTCGTATCGATTACGCCGTGGGGCGGTGACGGCCCGTGGACGGATCGACCGTGCACGGAGTTCACCCTGCAGGCGTCCACTGGCTCGGTGGGATACCGGGGCCTGCGCGATCGCAAGCCGGTCGCGGCAGGGGGACGCTTGGGCGAGTGGCTGACGGGCGTCTACGCGGCGACCGGCGGCCTCTCGAGCTGGCTCTCCGCGCGCATCAGCGGCCGCGGCCAGCACGTCGACGTCTCGATGTTCGAAGCCATGCTGATTTCGATGACGGTCTATCACGACCTCAACGGTCAGTGGGTGGAGAGAGATCTCGCCCGCTCCGTCGAGCTTCCGTCCATTGAGCCCGCAAAGGATGGCTGGGTCGGCTTTTGCACGATCACCGGCCAACAGTGGAAGGACTTCTGCATGATGATCGGCCAGACGACGGTGGCCGAGGACGACCGTTACCTGGATGCCCGGCTTCGCATGGAACACCGCGTTTACATGAAAAAGATCATCCAGGGCTGGACCCGTGCCCGAACGGTCGATGAGATCGTCGAAGTCGCGAGCCTGATGCGCATCCCGGTGGCGCCGGTCGGAACCGGCCGCAGCCTTCCGCAGACCGACCACCTCGTCGAGCGCGGCGTGTACTCGACCAGCGCCGGAGGGTTCCTGCAGCCGCGCCCCCCCTACCTCCTCGAGAAGACCCGCCTCCGACCCTTGGGGATCGCGCCGGCGCTCGACGAACACGGCGACCGCATTCGCAACGAGCGGGTCCCGCGCACAGCCCAACCGGCGAGTACGGCCAGCGCGCACGCATTGCCTCTCGAGGGCTTGCGGGTCGTGGATCTGACCGCGTTCTGGGCCGGCCCGTTCGCCACACTCTACCTCGCCGACCTTGGCGCTGATGTCGTAAAGGTGGAGTCGATCCAGCGCCCCGACGGTATGCGCTTCGCGGGCGCGATCCCGAACGAGAACCTGTGGGAGTGGTCCCCGGTCTTCGCGGGCGCCAACCCGGGCAAGCGAGACGTCACGCTGCAACTCGACAGCCAGCGCGGGATGGAGCTGCTCAAGCAGCTGATCGCAGACGCGGACGTGGTGATCGAGAACTTCTCGGTGCGGGTGCTCGAGAACTTCGGACTGGGCTGGGATGTCGTCCGCGAGTTGAGCGACCGCGTGATCATGGTACGCATGCCGGCCTTCGGCCTGGACGGCCCGTGGCGAGACCGGACGGGCTTCGCGATGACGATCGAGCAGGCGAGCGGCCTAGCCTGGATGACCGGCTACGAGGACATGCCCCTGGTCGTCCGCGGGGCCTGCGATCCCGTCGGCGGCATGCAGACCGTGTTCGCGCTGCTGCTCGCCCTGGAGCACAGGCGACGAACCGGCGTGGGCCAGCTCCTCGAAGTGCCGCTGCTCGAGAATGCGCTGAACCTCGCCGCCGAGCAGGTCATCGAGCACACGGCTTACGGAGAGCTGCTGAGCCGGGACGAAAACCGGGGCCCGGTCTCCGCGCCGCAAGGGGTGTACGCCTGCGCCGAGAAGGACGGGAAAGAGCAGCTGCTCGCGCTCGCAATTCCGACGGACGCCCACTGGCAGGCACTCCGCCGGCTGATGGACGAGCCAGACTGGGCGGGCGCTGCAGACCTGGACACGGCGGCGGGACGTCGCGCGCGCCACGACGAGATCGACGAACGCGTCGAGGCCTGGCTCGCGGACCAGACTTCCGAGGCAGCGGAGGAACGCCTCCTCGGCGCGGGCATCCCGGCCAGCATCCTGATCAACGCACACCGGGTCATGCCCCACCCCCAGCTCGAGGCACGTTGCTTCTTCCAGAACATGGTGCATCCCGAAACCGGGGATACCCGCTACCCGGGCTTCCCGATGCGCTTCTCGGGCCTCGGACCGAGACTCCACAAGTCGCCGCCCCCCACCCTAGGCGAGCACAACGAAGAGGTACTCCGCGAAGAACTCGGGCTCTCCGCCGAAGAGTACGAGCAACTGCTCGAAGCGCAGGTGATCGGAACCCGTCCTTCCTTCATGTAGCCGGAAGCGCCGCGCGCTCCCGAATCGCAGCCAGGTCGTCTCGCACCAGCAGCTGACCATCCCGGAAGACCTCCCGGAGCTGATCGTCGCAGTCGCTCCCGTCCTCGACCGCAACAGTCCGGAAGCTGCCCCCCTCGCTCCGGAGCAGTGCCAGGCGACCCGCCTTGCTGTTCTTGCTCGGGTCGGTGATTGGACTCTTGCTGACGGGACGGCGCTCGCCTTCGACCGTCACCTCCGAGCACTTGAACGCGAAGCGTTGCGTGTCCCGATCGAGCCTCTGTAGCAGGGCACCGCCCATGCCGAATGCCAGGTTGTCGGCCGACCACCCCTCCCGCGCGGTGCGCGCGAAGATGGCGCGCACCATCTCGAGATCGATCCCGTCTCCCTGGATCACGCGCACCTGGGGCGGGAGGAGACGGAAACCCTTCGCGTTCGTCTCGGTACCGAACGCGTCCCCGAGCCGGCGCAGCACCTCCGCCACGACCTCGGGCGGATCCCCCGAATCCGGACGTACCACGAGGCTGCCTTCCCGAGACAGCACCATTTCGCGCAGCTGAGATCCCCACAGCTCCGTGCACGCGTGGAAGATGTCGTACGAGTCCGAGACGCACGCGACCACGCCGCTCGGATAGCACTCGAGCATGTTGCGGAAGGCGTCCAGCTCCCGGTCGCGTCCCCAGGCTGTGATCGTGCTGTGCTCCGAAGCGGGGATCGAGCTACCCGCCATGGCGCAGCCGTAGGTGTCGCGGGCGAGACGACAGGCCGCGAGATTGTCGGTGCCCTCGAAGTTCACGAGATGCGCCGCGCCGCCCAGCGATGCCGACTCGACCGAGCTGACACCGCGGAAGCCGAAGTCGTGCAACATGAACGGGGCGAGATCCGGATCGCCAGTCTCTACCAGCGCGGCGAGGATCACGCGCTTCATCTCCCGGGAGAGCGTTGCGACGGTGCAGCCGTACCAGACCTGCACGAGGAGGGTCTCGAGATAGTTGGTCAACCACGGACACGCGGGATCCGTGTTCTCGATCGTCATCATCACGTTGTGGGTGGGCACGGGGGTGCCCTCCCCCACGGCACGGATCGAGACCGGCAACCGGCCCCCGTGGCGTTCGAGGATCCCCTCCCAGCCCACCCGGTTGAACAGGCTGGCGTCACCGAAGTGGCTCGCAAAGAAGGCATCCGCCTCGTCGATCGCATCGGCGTCGAGGACGCACCCGCAGAAATAACGATCGAGGATGTATTGGAGACCGAAGAAGACGACCTCGTCGAACTTTCCCCCTCGGCTCTCGAGGTACGAGTAGACGAACTCGGTCGCGGGCGGGTATTGGCGCCAGTGGGTGACCTTGTAGCTGTCGGTCAGGAGGATCGGATTGCTGCCTGCCATGGGCCCTCTTCAGCTCTTGTCGCGCCTTGCCGATGCCTGTTATACGGCTGAGACGGCTGCCGTCATCCCTATGTTAGAGTGCGCGTCCTGCTCGTGACCCCCGCGCGTCCGGAATGGCCACTCGAACGCGAAGACCGCCGGAGAACACCCGCGAAAGTGGCAAAGATGACAAGGTATCACGCGGTAGCCGCCACCCGTGTCGGAGCAGCCGCCGTCACACTGATCGCCGGAATCTGG
Source organism: Myxococcota bacterium (assembly GCA_046583095.1). Taxonomy (GTDB): domain Bacteria; phylum Myxococcota_A; class UBA9160; order UBA9160; family UBA4427; genus JAJDAN01. Next base: position 13,051 of record JAYGDB010000004.1, read on the forward strand.
CTCGCCCCCGAGGCGAATGCCCAGTGTGTGCAGTCGGGCAACGACGTGCAGTGCACGGGCACGGACCCGGACGGCTTCAAGTCGATCCTCAGCGGGATCACGCTGACCGTCCAGCCCGGCGCCCACGTGCAGAACAACCAGACGGAGCCGTCCATCTCGCTGAAGAGCAACAGCGAAGTCACGATCCAGCAGGGAGGCGCCGCGACCGCCACGGGCGACTCCACCCAGGTCATCTCGACCGACGTGGGCAATCTGGGCAATACCCTCACGAATCGCGGCGACATCATCATCTCAGGCAGCCAGACAACAGCAGTGGCTCTCGGGGCCGGCGGCGACCTCATCAACGAGGCGACCGGCCGCGTGCTGGCGTCCCCGGGCATCCTGGCCGGCAGCAGTGTCGGAGCTGAGGCCGGAAACGGCGGAAGCATCACGAACGACGGCCTGATTCAGGGCAGCGGCGACGGCAGTGTCGGCGTCGTCGCGCTCTCGAATGCTGCCGTCACGAACACTGGCACGATCAGCGCCCCCGGCGCGACCGGCAAGGGCGTCATCATCGGAAACGGCTCGAGCCTCGACAACAGCGGCTCGGTCACGGCGACCGGCGTCGATGGAATCGGCGTCCGGCTCGACGGCGGCGCTAGCGTGACGAATCTCGGCATGATCCAGGGTGGCGACGGGGTCGGTGCGGGGGTGCTCGTTCAAACCGGCGCCAACACCCTCTTCACGAACAGCGTCGGCGCCAGCGTCTCAGCCGCGAGCGGCATCGCGATCCAGGGGGCCGCGGGCCGCACCACCGTCCTGAATTCCGGAACGCTCGGCGGCGACGTCCTGCTCGACCGGGGCAACGACCTGTTCCGTTGGGCGACGGGGAGCAGCGTGACCGGCATCCTCGACGGAGGAGACGAAACCGACGACCTGATCCTGTTCCAGTCGGACGCAGCGAATCCGGTCGACGACACCTTCGACCTCGGGAACGGAGTGGGATTCGAGTCGCTTACGATCGGTAACCCGGGCGACGGCGGCAGCTGGACCCTGACCGGCAGCGGCAGCTACGCCAACGGCATTTTCGTCGTGGATGGAACCGCACACTTCGCCGACGGCATAACCGTCGGGGACGCGGTCACGGTACAGGGAGGCAAGGCACGGCTCGGGCACAGCGTGAGCTTCCTGAATGGCATCACCGTGAGCGGCGGGCGAGCCGTCTTCGAGCCCGACGGCAACACGCAGGCGGACCTGGTCGTCGCGAGCGGCGGCACGGCTAGCGTCGAAGGCCGGTCACCGCTGTCGGGCGACGTCAGATTCGGGAGTGGCTCGATCTACGAAGTGGGCTTTGATGCGACTAGTAACTCGCAACTCGATGTCGCCGGCACCATCGTCATCGAAGCCGGGGCGCGCCTGTCGCTGATCCAGCAGGACGCGACGCCCCAGGATCGGACGATCCGGGTCTTGACGGCCACCGACACGTTTGCGGGCCAGTTCGACAGCATCACGGGTGACTCCGCGTTCCAGATCGTGACGGACCCGACCTACGACTCCTCGGGTGGCGTGAACTTCCTCGACATCACCGTTCAGACGAGCTTCAGGCTGCCGGCCCGCTCGCCGAACCAGGCCCGGGTGGGCCAGTACCTCGATCTCCAGAGTCAGCTCGCGCCCTCCGACGACTTCGCCGCCTTCCTCTCCTCGCTCCAGGCCCTCACCAACGCGGCCGACGGTCGCCAAGCACTCGGAGCTCTACATCCCGAGTTCTACGACGTGCACACGAGCGCATCGCTCCGAACGGGCAGTACCTACGCCAAGATGCTCGCCCGCCGGCCCCTCCGCTGCGAGACACTGACGGCGGCCGACCAGCCCAGGCGTTCGTCCCTCGAGCCGTGCGGGGAGCGAGGCCGAACGCAATGGATCGACGGCTTCGGTCGCTACACGAGTCGCAACGGCGATGATGACATGGCCGACTGGAGCTACGGCGGAGGCGGGATCGCCTTCGGAGTCGACCAGCGGTTCACCGACAGCGTGATGCTGTCCGCGATGGTGGGCAGCAGCCGCATGGCCCTCGACTTCGACGGAGCGGGCGACGGCTCGGTCACCACCTTCGACCTCGGCGTGGGAGGTGCCTGGCATCATGGCGGTACCCACGTACGCGGCGTGGTCGAGTACGGGCGCGGCTGGCACGAGACGCGCCGACATATCGAGATTCCGGGATTCCAACGTCTCGCCCTCTCGAATCACCAGAGCCACCGACTCACGAGCCGCCTCGAAGCCGGGCACACCTTCGTGTTCGCGCCTTTCGAGATCGGTCCCCTGGCTGGCGTCGAGTACTCGGTGTTGCGTGAATCAGTGGTTTCCGAGCGCAATGCCGGGGTCGTAGCTCTCGATGTGAACCCCCACTCCAGTTCGCTGCTCACGACCCAGGCCGGCCTCCGCGCGGGACTGACCCTCGTCAAGCAGGCCTATGCTGGCAAGTGGCTCGAGTGGGCGGACGGCGTGTGGCGGCCTGAGTTCACGGCTAGCTGGACGCAGGTCTGGAAGGGCTACAACCGTGCACTAGACGCGAAGCTCAGGGGTGCGCCGGCGGCTACACCCGAGTTCCGCACCCGAACCCGAGACGCGCAGTGGGGCGCTGACCTCGCAGTTCGCGTGAGCTTCCAGCCCCATGGCTCCCGCAACAGCATCGAAGCGGGCTACGAGGCCTTCCTCGGCGACGGCAACCTCTCCCACGCCGCGATGGTGCGCCTCCGGATGCCCCTCTAGCCCAGCAGCGCGCGACCCGGTTCGCACGCTTCTCGGAGCAGGTCCTGTTCGCAGGCGGGAAGGCTCGCGAACCGACTGGGGGGAGTCCCGCTTACGAGATCCGCAGCTCGCTCGATCCAATCCCCCACCTCGAGTTCGAAGAAGTCGCAGATGCCTGCAAGCACCTCGCGGGGCTTGGCGACGAGATCCTCGAAACGGACTTCGCGGTAGCGCTCGGCCCCGAGGTGCCGCGCAGCTTCGAATCCGTGGACGATCTGATCGCTCCAATAGCGGCCGTAGTAGGTCACACTGGGCTGTCCGCCCAGGATTTGAGAGATCGCATCCGAAGGCTTCGGAGGAGCATTGAAGTCGATTTCCGAAATGCTCGGTCCCTTGCCTTCGGCCGCGCCGTATAGAATCGCGATCGACAGCCGGTAGGAGTGATGCTCGCGCATCGAGAGCGCCGCCTCGTAAGCGTCCCGATGGATATGTAGGAAGCGAGCCCGCGGGAAGCTCTCGCTCAGCGCCGGCAGGTAATCGACCGACGAACCCGCTCGTTCGATCCAGAGATCGCGCCCCAGCCGCGCGCACAGCCAAGCAAGCAGTGCCCGGTGATGCCGAACCGGCGGCTGGCTCGGCAACCTCCGGCAGAACGTCATCATTTCGTCGTAGAGGCGATCTGGATCCTCCGAGAGCCGTGGCAGCATCGAGACCAGCACCCAGGGAAGGGCCTCGTCCCTGGCGTAGCGTCCACCCTCACCGAAGGGATAGGTGATCTCCGCGACCTCGTAGCCCCGGCGCAGCACCGCCGTCACGACGGGCTGTTCGGCTCCGATCAACTCGGCGAACTCCGGTCCGGTCATCGGTTCGGGCTGGAAGCGCCGGAAGACATCGAGACCATTGAAGTACTCGAAGATGCTCAGAGTGGCGGGGTTCTCGGCCAACATCCGCGACAGCAGCGTCGATCCGCAGCGTCCCGTTCCGACGATGAAGCGGTCCATCCGCGATACTCTATCAGCTATGCCCGCCCCCGATCCCGGCGATCCCCGCATCATGGACGGCGCTGCCTGGCAGCGCTTCTGCGAGCAACTCCGTCGCTCGAGCGACCTCGTCCTGGGCGAGGGGGTCGCCGCTTCCCCCCGGTCTAGGGCGGAGGGCTTCCAGTATCTCACGCGCTTCCTCGAAGCGGGCATCCGACTGTGTGTGTCCCACGCAGATCCCGACTATCCCGTCTTCGGTCGCATGATCGAGTACACGATGACGTGGGGGCTCGATGCACCGGATTGCCTCTACGTCTACGCGGCCCTCCGCGGCGACGCGGCGTACCGCATCGAGGGCTGGCGCGGCACCGCCAACCACATCGACATCCAGGTGAACGCAGGTCACTACGCGATGGGGGACGTCGCCTCCTGGGAAACGATCTCATCCATGAGTGGCTTCGACCTCGAGACCGACAGCGAGGGAAACTTCGAACTGGTGCTCGGCGGCGAGCGGGGCCGGCACGCCAACTGGCTGGCGCTGCGCGAGGACGCCGGCTTCCTGCTCATCCGGCAGTACTTCAACGACTGGGAGACGGAACGACCTGCGGATCTCCTGATCGAACGAATCGGCGCCGATTACCCGATTCCGCCGGCCCGCAGCGACCGGGTAGCCGACCAACTCGAGCTTCTCGAGACCTGGCTGGACCGGGGCGGTGCCTTGTGGGAGCAGATGAGCCGGAGCTTCCTGGGCCTGGAGCCGAATACCCTGCTCGTCCACCTGCCGGAAAACGCAGGGGAGCACACCGGCATGGCCGGCCAAGCGTATGGAATCGGGAACTTCCGGTGCGCTCCCGGACAAGCCGTGATCGTCGAGTTCAGCCCACCCGACTGCCACCACTGGAGTGTCAGCCTCGCCAACTACTACTGGCAGAGCATCGACTACGCGACTCGCCAGACGTCCCTCAACGGCCATCAAGCGCTGCTGGATGAGGACGGCGTGTTCCGTGCCGTGATCGCTCACGAAGATCCCGCTTTCGCGAACTGGCTCGACACGGGGGGCCACACGGAAGGTTCGATTGCAGCACGCTTCCTGCGTGCGGAGTCGGCCCCGGCACCGAAGCTGCGTGTCGTCCCGCATGCAAGGCTCGCTGCGGAACTCCCCGACACCACGAAGCGCATCGACCCGGCCACCCGCAGCGAGATCCTCGCATGCAGGCGCCGGGCCGTGCTTCGCCGTTATCGGGTGTAACGATCTTCCTCTCTAGTAGTGCGCCACCACCGGAATCGCGATCCGGTTGGCACGGCCCACCGCCGTCTGATGTACCGGAAGGTCGGTGACATCTCGGCCGAGGAAGATGGCGCTGCCCAACATCTCCCCACTGAGGAAGCACTGGGCGCTACCCACAAAGTCGACATCCTTCGAGATGTCCGACGCGAGCAGCCAGCGCAGGCCCCGGGGCGGAACGCGCACCCGCCCGCGACCGGCGGGCTTGCCCTCGTAGTCGAAGGCGACGCAGAAGGCTACGCCCCGACGATTGGCCAGGTTCGTGATCACGATCGCGGTGTCAGCCACGTCGCGATCCGGGTCGGGCGGAAGGTCGATTCGGTCCCTCAACGACGCGGCATCGCGCTCGATATCGCGCAACGGCTCGACGTCTCGGCCTGAAGCAGCCGGGGCGACGAAGGCACCCATCAGGGCGGTCACCGCAAGCGCGGTGACCCAACGGGCGGAACGGGTCTTGACGGAATTAATACGTCGCATGGGGTATCTCCTTGGGAGGGGGTGCTCACCGAAGACCGAGTCCTGCGGTCAGCCCCTTGTGTAAGAAATGGGAAATTTTCCCACTTCGAGACACAATATATGTGGGAATCTTTCCCACGTCAAGGGCTTTTTGCGATGTCTACAAGGCGGTATGCAGACCGGGTGCAGCGACCCTTCTGCCTCGCGCTGATGCTGTGCATCCCGTGCGCACCGGTCGTTCAGGCGAACGACGAAGCGCTCGCGCGCTGGCTACACGGCGAACTTCGGGCGGCCACCGGCATCGACTACAGCCGCGGCGACTACGGGCACGAGACAGAGACAGAGATGCTCTACGTGCCCTTCACACTCACGTACCTCTTCGATCAGTTCGCGCCCTCGCCCACCCCGCGCGACCAACTCGAGCTGAAGCTGAGCGTTCCCTACCTCGAAGTGGACGGGCCGATCGAGGCAGGTGCCGAGGTGTCGGCTCGCGAGCGCGGCATCGGCGACGTGCTGATCGGAGCCTCGTATCTTTACTATCCCGAGCGCACCGGGCTACCCGCA
>JAYGDB010000192.1:0-11035 GCA_046583095.1 Myxococcota bacterium
CCCCGGACCGGCCATGATGATCATGCAGGGCTTCCCGATGATGTTCGCTCTCGGCGACCCGCCCGATTACGAGCCGGCCCCCGAGAAGAGCATCGCGGCCATCGCTGCGCGGGAAGGGCGGAAGCCGCTCGAGGTGGTCTATGACGTGATGATGGAAGGCGAGGGAACCGGTTTCATCTATCTGCCGATCATCGGCTACGCGGACGGCGATCTCGAACCGATCCGCGAGATGATGCTGCACCCGCAGTCGGTCTTCTCGCTCTCGGACGGGGGCGCCCACTGCGGTCTGCTCTGCGATGCCAGCGTTCCGAGCTTCCTGCTCACTCACTGGGTGCGCGATCGCGCCCGCGGCGAGCGGATCGACCTCGAGACGATCGTCGCGCGACAGACCCGTGACACCGCGCACTTCTACGGCATGAAGGATCGCGGCGTCCTGGCTCCGGGTATGAAGGCCGACGTCAACGTGATCGACCTCGACGCCCTGCACATCCACGCGCCCGAGATGGTCTACGACCTTCCCGCGGCGGGCCGCCGCCTGGTCCAGAGGGTGGACGGCTACTGCTACACGATCTGCAGCGGCGAGATCACCTACGAAGACGGCAAGCCCACCGGAGCGCTTCCGGGCAAGCTGGTGCGGGGGCCCCAGTCCCTCCGGGCCGGGTAGACCATTTGCGATCCGCGGCTGCGGCCCTCCTGACTGCGGCGCTGCTGCTTCCGAGTAGCGCGTGGGGTCACGACGAGCAGCGCCCGATCTACGGCTTCCAAATCGTCATTGATACGACGGGCACAGCCCCTGAACGCAGTTTCGAATCCTCCAGCCTGGTCGCCGGACTCACAGCCCATGACCCCGCCGTCGATCCCACCTGGATCCTGATTCGAGGTTACGGAACAGATGGCGGAACCTCGGGCCGGATCGATCTCGACCCGGCCTTCTGGTCAGCCACCGCCGAGGGTTATGCATACGAGGATCCTTCGGGTTCGCGGGGCGGCATCCAGACCGCCGCGCTGAACTTCGGAGCGAGCCTGGACTCCATTGCGGTCACCGGCGGCGGGCCGAATTGGACCTGGGAGCCGGCCGACAGCCAGGAGTCCGTCTGGTTCTACTTCGGAATCGAAGACGAGAGCTATTGCGCCAGCTACGGCGGAACGATCACCGAGAACGAGGCGGGGCTCTTCGAAGCCAACGACGCGACCCCACCCGCGGCGTGCCCGGCCGCCGTGTGCAGCAACGGCGTCGTCGAACTCGGCGAAGCCTGCGACGACGGCAACCTCGTCGAGAACGACGGCTGCACGACCACCTGCGAGGTGGGAAACTGCGTGGCCCAGTCCTTCGACTCGACCTACGAGGCGATCCAGCAGCTGGTATTCGACGAGCGCGGCTGCTCGGTCGGCCTCTGTCACGGTCAAGTGGTCGCTCCCGATCTGGACGGACTCGATCTGCGAACCGGCTTCTCGCACGCGGCGATGCTCGACGTACCGTCGACCGGCAGCAGCTTCTCTCGCATCGAGCCCGGCTCACCTCGAGACAGCTCTCTCTACCTGAAGCTCCTCAAGGCAGTCGATCCGACCACCAACATCCCGGGCATTGGGATGCCCCAGCTTGGGCCCCCGCTTCCCGCCGACCTGCTCGAAGCAGTCCGCGTCTACATCGAGAACGGCGCGCCCGAGACCGGTACCGTCGCGGGCACCCAGGCCCTTCTCGGCGGCTGCTTCCCGCCGCCCGTGCCGATCGAGATCGAACCGTTGCAGCCTCCCGACCCCGCAGAAGGCTTACAATTGGTGATGCCGCCAACGGATGTGCCCGCGCAGTCGGAGACCGAGGTGTGCTTCGCCACCTTCTACGACTTCACGGACGCCGTCCCGGAGGAGTTCAAGGATCCCGACGGCGAGAGCTTCTACATCGAGCGCGACGACACACGCTGGGATCCCCACAGCCACCACCTGGTGATCATCCACTCCGGACTCGAGGACTCGCTCTGGGACCACGACAGCTTCGGAACCTGGACGTGCATCGGTGGCATATTGGAAGGGACCGTCTGCGATCCCCGCGACACCACTTCCTGCGGCGAAGGGTTCTGCCGGAGCGAGGTCGAACCCCGCGTTGCGTGCATCGGCTTCGGGCCACCGGGAGGCGCTACCGCAGCCGCAGGCCTCGGGGGCCTCCAGGGCCCGATCACGCCGACCTACGGCCACTACACACGCATCCCGCTGAAGGGCATCGTCTACTGGAATTCCCATGCCTTCAACCTGACAGAGCTACCGCTCTCGATGCACGCGTGGCGGAATCTGATCTTCGCGCGCGCCGCGAACACCGAGATATCGACCGAGATCGACGCCAGCCAGATCTTCATTGCCACGGGCCAGCCGCCCTTTACGCGTGGAACCTACTGCCACCAATTCGTGATCCCCCAGGACACATCGGTCGTCAGTCTGAGTTCGCACACCCACCAGCGCGGGGAAGAGTTCTGGATCGAAGATCCGGCGGGCAACCGCATCTACGACACCTTTATCTACAGCGACCCGCTCGTACAGTCGTATCAGCCGCCCATGTACTTCAACTCGCCGAATGCGGCGGACCGCAGGCTGACCTACTGCGCGACCTACAACAACGGCGTCGCGCCAGACGGCTCACCCGATGTGTCCACGGTGCGCTCCCGCTCGACGACGCCCACGAACGGTAACCTCTGCCAGCCCGTCGCCTGCTCGGACGGCCTCGTCGGCGCACCTTGCAGCGGGCCCTCCGATCACGCGACATGCGATTCAGTCCCCGGAGCCGACGACGGCTTCTGCGATGCCTGTGCGATTACAGCCGGCGTGACGACCGAGGACGAGATGTTCGTCCTGATCACATCGACCTTCGTTCCCGAGCCCCCGATCGCGACCGGAATCCTCTCCGGCCTGGCGATGCTCGGTCTCCTGAACGCTCGCCGAAAGTCCCGTGCTGCGGCGATCAACTCTCGGCTCGAACCTTCCGCACCACCTCGATGACCCGGTCGTGGATCGGGCCGCAGGTGGCCACCACACCGCGGTTCGCATCCAGCGTGCGACCGTGGCTGAAGTCGAGGGCGTTGCCTTCCACGTCGGTCACCCTGCCCCCGGCCTCCTCGACCACGAGCTTCCCGGCCGCGTGGTCCCAGATCTTCTCCCGGTAGTCCTTGCGGGTAGGCAGGCGGAGATAGATCGAGGCGTCGCCGCGGGCGATCGCTGCATACTTGCATTGGCTGTCGATGCGAAACGGCTCCTGGGTGATACCGAGTTCTGCAGCGATCCGCGCCGATTGATCCTGGTCCGAATGGCCGGACTCGACCGACTCGCAGAAGCGCGCTTCGGCGGTGGACGTCAACGAGGACACCCGGACGGTAGGCCCGTCCGACGCCGCGTCCCAGAGCGGTAGTGCACGAGCGCCCTCTCCGCGCACCGCCGTGAAGAGCGCTCCCAGTCCGCCGCGGCCGTCGTCGAGGTTCGGACACCCGAGCATGCCCACCACCACCTCACCCTCCTCGAGCAGAGCGAGAGCCACCGCGTAGTGCTCGCCGCGCAGGAAGCCCTTGGTGCCGTCGATGGGATCGAGGGTCCAGTAGCGATCCGTCGTCGCTGTGGCACCACCGCGATCGATCCAGTCGAGTACCTCGACATCGCTGGCGGGGGTCTCCGTGGCCACTTCGCGAACCACCGCGTCGAGGAGGGCAGCCTGCTCAGCCTTCCGCAGCTCTTCGGATCCCTCCTCGCCAGCCACGGCGTCGCCGGGCAGTGCGCGCATCAGCCGCTCGCACACGATGGCCTGGGAGGCAAAGTCCGCGATGGTCACCGGACTCTTGTCCTTCTTCTCGAGCGCGGCAGCGGTGGCGAGGCGTTGCTGCACGGATCGACACACGCGCGCCGCCGCGCGAACCGCCGCGATCCCGGCACCGAACTCGGCTTCGTAGGCCACGCGGGTCTCTCCTTGAACGGGAAGCAGACTCTAGGTCAGCGACGCCGGAGCCCGCTCGGCGCTCATGTCCCGTTCTCGTACGCGGGCTGGGCGGCAATCACGGGACCCGGGAAGGGATCCTTCGTCCGCGACTTCCAGGCGTCGAGCTGCTGCTCGAGGTCCTTGACGAGAACGGCGTGCGCCGGGCTCCCGGCCAGATTTTCGAGTTCGTAGGGATCGTCAGCGAGATTCACGGCCAGGACCGCCTCCCCGGTCTCGTCAACGACGAGCTTGTGGCGCTGGTTGATGACGGCCCGCCATGCACCCTTCCCCAGTTGCCGACCGACCGGCTGGATCGAACCCATACGCCCCTGGCAGTAGATCGAGGAAGCCGGTGTTGCATCGCCGTTGCCCAGCAGCACCCCGGAGAGGTCGCGCCCCGTGCAGGTTCCGGGTGTCTCCAGACCGCAGAGACTCGTGAGGCTCGGCATCAGGTCGATACCCGAGACGAGTGCTTCGCTCTCTCCGCTCGCCTGAATCCGCCCGGGCATGCGCAGGATCAACGGAACGCGCAACGACTCCTCGTAGGCATGCTCCTTGTGGAGGAGTCCGTGGGAGCCGAGCATGTCTCCGTGGTCCGACGTGAAGACGACCAGGGTTCGGTCGGCGAGTCCGGCCCCTTCGAGAGCGGCGAGCAAGCGGCCCATCTCGACGTCCAGCCGCTCGCACAGGCCGTAGTAATCGCCGAGGGCATAGAGCAGGCCCTCGCTCTCGCGGAACCGGGCTGCAACGTTCGGACGCCACGGCGGCTCCTTCGACGCGAAGCGAGCGTTCGGTCGGGGTCCGAAAGAGGCCGGATGCGGGGGACCCCAGGAGAGGAAACAGAAGAACGGAGTCTTCCGGTGGGTCTCGATGAAGTGGATCGCGCGATCAGTCTGGTAGCTGGCCTCGAAGCCCCTCGCGACAGTGAGCTCTCCGTCGTTCGTGAACGTCCGCGAGCGCTCGTAGCGATGTCCTCGGTTGAATCCCTCGAAGGTCTCGAACCCGTGACGCCGCCACCCGGGCGGGACGAAGCCGGGTCGGGCGACGCCATCCAGGTGCCACTTGCCGATGTAGTGGGTGTCGTAGTCGGCGTCCGCGAAGCTCTCGGCGAAGCCGCGCTCGCGCGGGGGCAGGGTGAGCTGATTCTCGATGACCCCGTGCTGATGAGAAAGACGACCGGTCATGATCGAGGCCCGGCTCGGCGCGCACACGGGATTCGCCGCGTAGGCGCGGTTGCAGCGCAGACCCTGCTGCATGAGCCGATCGATGTTCGGCGTGGCCACGACTGAGTCGGACCCGTGGCCAAGCGCCGACGCGCGCCACTGATCCGCCATGATGAAGAGCAGGTTCCAGCGACCCGCGTGAACGCGTGCGTAACTGGGCAAGCCAGCGGCCAACGCCGCCACGCCGGTGGCCTTGAGAAACGTCCGCCTCTTCACCTTGCCCCCCCGAGCAACCTCAGTCGGGACAGTCTATGACACAGCAAGCTCCCGTCCCAACCAGGCCCGACGCGAGGGGCCGCACTCATTCGCGCGACCGGGTCGGGTCTGCGACAACAAAACAGCGGAAGGATAAACTGGAGCGATCGTGGCGAAATCCTCTGCCTCGCTCCTCGTCTTGCCGTACCTGGCCCTCGGACTCCTGGCGCTCTCGCCAGGCTGCTGGCGCCGAGAAGCGCCGCCGAATGTCCTGCTCCTGGTCGTCGACACCCTCCGCGCCGATCACCTCGGCCTGTATGGCTATCCCCGACCGACGTCCCCCGAACTCGATCGGTTCGCACAGTCTTCGATCGTCTTCGATCCGGTCGTCGCAGCTTCTTCCTGGACCTTGCCCTCGGTCGCCTCGATCCTGACCTCCACCTACCCCTCCGTGCACGGTCTGCGTTCGCGAACCGGCCCGAAGACCTCGACCCGGGTCCGCGCCGGACTCACGACCTTGACCGAAGTGCTCGCCAAGGCGGGCTACCGCACCGCTGCAGTCGGCACCAACCCCTGGGTGAACACCCAGGGCCACGGACTGCAGCAGGGCTTCGAGACGTACGAGACCGCCCTGAGAGAGCCCGCCGACTTCGTCCATTCCCGGGCGCGTCGAATCCTCGAGGCGGACGATCCGCGGCCGGTCTTCCTTTACCTCCACTATATGGATGTCCACGGTCCCTACGTCGCTCAGCGCGACGGGTCGCTGCCCAGCCTGGGGCCGGTGGAAGAGCGAGCCCGGAGGCCGCTGACCCGAGCGGAGAAGCAGAAGGTCCCATCGTACCTGCGCATTCCCAAGGCACGGACGGTCTCCGGCTACGTCGATGCCTACGACCGGGGCATCCAGATCTGGGATCGATCTTTCGGCGAGTTCGCGCGCTGGTTGGACGAAACCGGACGTCTCGGGAACACGATTGTCGTGATCGTATCGGACCACGGCGAGGAGTTGCTCGAGCACGGCGGTTGGAACCACGGCCTCACCGTCTTCGAGGAGCAGATCTACGTGCCCTGGATCCTGCGCATTCCCGGCGAGGCGGGCCGGCGGATCGACGGCGCAGCGGTGAGCCTGATCGACGTGGGGCCAAGCCTGCTGGAGGTTCTCGACCTCCCCGTCCCTGCAAGCATGGCCGGCCGGAATGCCCTGGTCGAAGACCCCGACGGCGCGATGCGAGCGGCCTTTTCGGAGACCCAGATCTACCCCGGTGCGTCCTTCCGCGATGAGGGCACGGCAGTCGTCGCCATGCGGCGGGGTGACCGGAAGTGGATCCTCGGGCCGAAGGGCGACCGCTGCTTCGACCTGGGCAAGGACCCGTCCGAACTCGAGGGCGAGGACTGCGACGAGGCGGGGCTCGCCCAGGCCAGGCAATGGGCCGAGACCGTGACGCAGCAGGGCGAAGCCCTCGGGAAGAACGAGGAATTCGAGATCAGCGACGAGCAACGCGCGTTGCTCGAAGAGCTCGGCTACGGCAACTGAGCGGCCTGCGCCGGCGACTTCTCGTCGTCGGGGGCTCGTGCAGGCGCTGGCGGAACGCCGACCCGGCTCGGGGTACGCAACCCCTTCGCACTTCGTTGCTTCTCAGCGCCTCCGTCTCGCGACAAAGAGCCAATCCCACGGGCCCGGCTTCTTCATCCACCGCGGCGGATCGTCGAACTCCGTGTCCCAGTCGTACTCGACCTTGTCGCAGCTCGACACTGCGAAGTGGGCTTCCTCCAGCAGCACCGTCGCCTCCTCGCGAAGGTAGTGCTTGGTGGGAACCTTCTCGAGGCGGACGAGGCCGCGCATCAGGTCGCGAGAGGGTGCGATTCCGGACGCGATGGACTGCGCCTCGCTCCAGCCGAGTCGGCGGTTCCATTCGACCAGTCGCTGGTTCGTAAACAGTGCCGACTCGAGGGACGGAACCAGCAGCAGCAGTCGTCCACCCGGGGCGAGGTAGCGGCGGATCGTCCGCAGGATTCCGCGGCGCAGCGCCGGATCTTCGGAGATCAGGACATTCGCACACACCCCGACCGTCAACTTTGGAAGTGCGATCTTCGCTCGGCCGCTCGCCAGATTCGCCCGGTGGAGCGAGACATTCTTCAGGCGGCGCGTTCGCTGCCTCGCCTGCTCGAGCAGCGAGTCCGCGTAGTCGATGCCGTGAACCGCGCGGAAGCGCCTCGCGAGGAGCGGCAGGTAGTAGCCGACCCCACATCCGAAGTCCGCGGCTGCAGCGCGAGGGTTCGCGAGCTGGTCGAGCCGGCGCCGAATCACTCCGCTGGTATCCGAGAGCGAGCTCGAGAAGATCTCCCTCGGGTAGCGAGCCCCGACGCGCTCCCAGTCGTGAGCGTCCACCGATGACCTACTCGCCGGTAAACTTCGGCTTGCGCTTCTCCTTGAAGGCGCGGGGGCCTTCCCGCGCATCCTTCGAGGTCATGACCGCCGCCGACACTTCGTTCTCGATCTGGTAGGACTCGGCGAGAGACAACCCGCTCGAGCGGATCACGCCTTCCTTGATCTTGCTGACCGCGAGCGGCCCGTTCTCGGCGAGCATGCCCGCCAACTCGAGCACCTTGTCCATCAGCTCGCTGCGAGGCACCACGTAGTTGAGGAGGCCCATGTCGAGAGCTTCCTGGGCGCTGAAGGGCCGCCCCACCAGCAGCATCTCCATCATCTTCGCGTACGGGATCTGGCGCGGCAGTCGCGTGATCGAGCCGCCCCCCGGCAGCAAGCCGACCTTGACCTCGGGGGTGCCGAAGACCGCGTTCTCGGACGCCACTCGCAGGTCGCAGGCATTCATCATTTCGGTGCCGCCACCGAGGGCATTGCCGTTCACCGCGGCGATGATCGGCTTGTAGATGTCGTAGCCGCGCAGGATTCCGTCCGTGAACTTGCCGGGACTCGCGAGAAGTTCGCGGTCCCACTCGTCCTCTGGCTGCCGGGCGCCGGTCATCAGCGGCATGGTGAGCTTGAGGTCGCCTCCCGCGCAGAAGTCCTCGTCCCCGGCGCCGGTCAGGATGGCAACGCGCATCTCCTTCGAGTCCGCGAAGTCGTGCCAGGCGTCACACAGCTTGAGCAGCATCTGGGGGCTGAGGGCATTGCGCGCAGGAGGACGGTTCATCGTGAGAATCATCACGCCGTCCGAGCGCTTCTCGACGAGCAGGTGGCTCTCTTCGTTGACCGCAGACATCAGAACCAGTCCGATTCGGCGTGAACCTGGGCGGCGACGATGTCCAGGCAATCGTCGACGGTCCCCCAGGCCAGGGAGCTCTCCTTCGCACGCAGCGTGTAGAAATACAGGTCGTTCTCCTCGATGACGCCGTTCCCACCGTGGATCTGGTGGGCCAGCATGGTGACCTCGGGTGCGGCGCGGGAGGCGGCCACCTTGGCGGTGGCCACCGACGCGTCCGTCGCCACGCCTCGGTCGATCGAGTCGAGCGCCTCGTAGGCGAGAAGGCGTGCGCTCGCGACGCGAATCGCCATGTTGGCGCAGTGATGTCTCACCGCCTGGAAGCTGCCGATCGTCGTGCCGAACTGCTCGCGCACGTTCGCGTAGGCGACGGTCATGTCGAGGGCCTGCTGCATCGCGCCTACGCACTGCACCGAGGCCAGGGCCCGACCGAGTCGCACGAGAGATTCCAGCGCGCCGGCGTCCGCGATGCGCTCCGCGGCAACCTCCTGGTAGCGGACGTTGCACACGGGGGTGCGACCGATGGAGCGCAAGGGCTCGGCGTGAACCCCGGCGTCAGCAGCATCAACGAGGTAAAGAGCCACTTGCCCGTCTTCGCGAGCCGCCACCACGTGATGCGTCGCGAAGTGCCCGTAGTCGACGAAGGTCTTCTCGCCGGTGATCGCACCGTCTCGAACTTCGAGTGACACGTCGGTCGTCGCGCCGCCCCCCTCGAAGATCGCCGGAACCGGGACCGCGTCCCCTGCGAGGATCGCACGGACAATCTCGTCGCATCCCTGGTCCTGCAGGATCCGGCCGACTGCAACCACCTCGAGGATCGGGACGATCGCAGCACGTCGTGAGAACTCCTCGACGAGCAGCCCGACGTCCACGAGCGACCCGCCCCCACCCCCGAGCGCTTCCGAGAATGGAAGCCCCAGCCATCCCTGCTCCACGGTCGCCTTCCACAGTACGCGATCGGAGGCGCCTTCCTTCTCGAGTTCCCGGATGCGGTCGTAGGGCACCTCGGCTTCGAGGTACGAGCGCACGGTTTCCTGCAGCAGGCTTTGGGTCTCGCTGAGATCGAGATTCATGCTCGTTCCCTACCGCGTCAGGCCGAGGCCGGCGGACGCGACGATGTCGCGCTGGATCTCGTTGGTGCCGCCACCGAAGCGAAAGATCGGTGCCAGTCGGAAGTTGAACTCGGCGCGACCCTCGAAGGGTGCGAGGTCTCCGTTCTCGGCACTGAGCGCGCCCTCCCGGCCCAGGATATCCATTGCGGTGTTGGCAATGCGCGCGCGCAGCTCGGTGCCCGACACCTTGGCCATGGAAGCTTCAGCAATGGGTGTGCCACCCTGGGAGATGATCCAGGCATTCCGAAGCGCCAGCACGCGGTGCTCCCGGATGTCCACCTGCAGTTCCGCGAGCCGGCGGCGGACCGTCGCTTCTTCGAGCTTCTCCGGCCGGCTCTCGCGCAGGTATTCGACCAACTGATCGTAGAGGCGGCTGAGGCCGCCGGTTGCAGCCAGGCCCACGCGCTCGTGGTTGAGAGCGTGCATGACGATCCGCCAGCCCTGGTTGAGGCCGCCGATCAGGTTCTCCTTCGGGACCCGCACGTCATCGTAGAAGGTCTCGCAGGTGTGACCGCCGTACATCGTGTGCAGCGGTCGAATCGTCACGCCCGACGTGTCAGTCGGGACGATGATGAGCGAGATGCCCCCGTGCTTGCGGGCGTCCGGATCGGTGCGAACGGCAAGCCAGATGTGCGTGGAGACGTCGGCGAGGGAGGTCCAGGTCTTCTGCCCGTTGATCACCCACTCGTCGCCGTCGAGTTCGGCCTTCGTGCGCAGGGAGGCGAGGTCGGTGCCCGCGTTCGGCTCGCTGTAGCCGATCGCGAAGCAGTACTCCCCTCGGAAGATTCCGGGCAGGTAGGCGGCCTTCTGCTCCTCACTACCAAAGGCGACGATCGAGGGCGCGATGGACGTATAGGTCAGGTTGCCGTAAGGCATCCCGAAGTACTCCATCTCTTCGACGAAGAGGTACTGGTAGAGCATGTTGCGACCTTCCCCGCCGTTCTCGACAGGCCAGCACATCCGCATCCAGCCGCGCTCGTCGAGCTGCTCGTGGAAGGCGGTGATCAGCTCGCCGCCGCCGCCGTAGGTCGCCGCGTACTCGGCGAGCAGCTCGGGATTCCGCTGCTCCAGGATGAAGGCGCGCAGCTCGCGCCGAAAGTCTGCGTACTCGGCGCCCCATTCGAATTCCATCCGTGCTCTCCCTCAGCCAACCAGGTTGAAGACGATACGAGCAAACTTTTCGCTCACGCGATCGATCTCGGCGGTGACGGGCAGGTCGAGCTCCAGCGCACCGGGGTCGCCGTTCAACGCGCCCACCACGCGAACGCCTTCCTCCATCTCGACGACGACCGTCGCGTAGGGGAGCTCCTCGGCCCAGCCCGGATCGACGCC
>JAYGDB010000049.1:0-28832 GCA_046583095.1 Myxococcota bacterium
CGGAACCCCGAGCAAGGACGTCGCCTCCGGCCCTTCGAGCGAAAACCGGCCGAAGTCTGCGGTGCGGTCCGTCAGCTTCACATCATCGGCGACGATGTAGCGTTCGAGTCGCTGTAGCAGATTCGGAACCGCCCACGCCGATGTATCGAGCCAATAGCCGTCTTCGCGTGCGAGGACGTGCAGGTCAGCGACGATGCGGCCCTTCGGCGTGAGGAGCGCCGCGTAGCAGCCTCCGCCGGGCGACAGCGCGATGGTCTCGTTCGTCACCATGCCGTCGAGCCAACGCCCGGCGTCGCTGCCACGGACCTCCACCAGCCCTCGCGCGTGGTCGCGCTCGGCCAGCGCGAACAGACGAGCCTGGCAGCGCGTCGCCTCGACCTCGGCTGCGAGATCCGTCACAGAACGAGCGCCTTCGCTCGCGCCTGCTGGGCCGCCGTCCACTCCTGGAAGCGCTCCTTCACGGCGTCGTACTCCTGCTCCGTGTCGACGTCGATCGCGCAGCCACCCACCTCGGTGACGATGAGGCGGACGCGGGTCTGCAGAAGGAGGCTCATCCCCTCTTCAGTCCGGGCCAACGTATTCCTCATGCGAAGCCAGTCTGCGAGGCCCGTCAAGCCCCAGCGATCGGCGAGCCCGCCGAGATGGATCAACCCGTACCGCCAGACGACCCGCACCCCGCCGCCTCGGCTCACGAGGATCCGGAAGCCGAGGGCCAGCATGTTCCAGAAGCGCCGCTGGTGACGGTGCTCGTACATCTCTTCGATGAGTTCCCGAGCTCCCATGTTGCCGGGAGCCGCCAGATGCAGGTTGCTCTGCCGGAGCCGCCCTTCGCGCATGTTGAAGTACGCGACTTCGATGCCGGAGCTTCCCGCCTCCGCGGGAAGGAAGCCGACGAGCGACTCACGTGGAACCAACCCCACCGCGTAGTCGCAGTCGGTCTCCTGTCCAAGCCGGATGAACTCGGAGATCTCCTGGGGCATCGCGAAGGGAAGATCGCCCGAGAGGTAGAGGATCTGGAAGGCGAAATCTTCCTCGCTCACCGGGTCGCGTCCTTCCGAGGGCGCGTTCGGCAGCGCACGCCGATAGCTCTCCCAGCAATTCTCGAACAGGTTGCGGTGCTGCTCGATGAGGTGGAGGGGCTTGCGGAGGCTCGCTTGAACCTCCGGCGTGCCCAGCACCGCCCCCAGCCGCTCCGCGTTTCCGATCACCCAGACCTCGGTGACCTCGGGGACGTGCTGGAGAACCTGCACGACCCGGGCGACGAGCGACACCCCCTCGACTTCGAGGTAGACCTTGCTCTCGCCGTAGACCGCCTTCGCGGACTGTCTGTCGCCGGCCGTGACGATCGCAGGGACGCCCATCAGTCTACTCGCTAGCCTCCGGAGGGAAGCTCACCCGCGGAGCGCACTCTCCGGCGAGGATCCCATCGGGTCGTTGTGTCTGCTGGCCCACAAGCGGACCAGATTAGCGCTGTCACGCTGCGCCACACCACGCCGCAGCTCGAGCGCTGCCCTGGGCCCGGTGCGGGGAAAATGGTGGAGCCGAGCGGGATCGAACCGCCGACCTACGCGTTGCGAACGCGTCGCTCTCCCAGCTGAGCTACGGCCCCACACGTCCGGGATCGAAACCGTGGCGGAGCTTAGCGGCCCCGACCGAAGCGCGGCAATCTCTGGTCTGGACAGGGAAAGGAGACCCCGATGAGCATCAATATCCGCAAGATTCTTTGCCCCATCGACTTCTCTCAGCACGCGGAGTTGGTGGTGGAATGGGCGATCCACCTGGCGCAAGAGCACGACAGCGAGGTACTGCTCCTGCACGCCTACCACCTGCCAGTCGAGTTCCAACAGCTCGAAGGCGCGTACCTCCCCGCAGATTTCTGGGACTCGGTGAAAGAGGAGGCCGAGCGCTCCCTGGCCATCTACGCGGAGAGGGCCCGCACCGCGAGCGTCTCCGTGAGAGAGATCGTCCGGGAGGGCTACCCCGCCAGCGTGATCCAGGAGGAGGCCCGAGAGGAGAACGCCGACATGATCGTGATGGGCTCACGAGGCTTGTCGGGCCTCAAGCACCTGCTGCTGGGGAGCATCGCCGAGCGGGTGGTCCAGAAGGCCCACTGCCCGGTGCTGACGCTCAACCACCCGGATGTCGCGTAGCAGCGTCACGCAGCGATCGGGTCCGCGCTGCGCTTCTCGGGACCGCGGTGTTCACGCAAACCCTTTCGCCCAATCGGCATTCGCGAATCGGCTGGGCTAGGTGCGTGCCTTGTCGCCGAGAGCCCCTTCGGGGTGCCGCGCCGCGTAGTCGTTCCGACCGAAGCCCGAGCGCTCCTGCAGCAGAGCCGAGAGAGCTGCGAGCACCGCGACCTGCGCGGCGACACTCGCCCGCGGCGCCAACTCGAGGGGCCCGCCCTCCTGGCCCACCGCCGCATCCAGCACCACATCAGCCGCCTCGGCGAGCGGGGACCTGGAGTCGCCCGTCACCGCGACGATCCTGACGCCCTGGTCTGCCAGCAGGCGTACGAGCTCCACCGTCTCTCGCGTGGCACCACTGTTCGAAACGGCTACGACGGCGTCACCTGGCACCACCTGCCCGAGGCTTCCGTGGACGGCCTCGGTGGTGTGAAGGAACGTCGCCGGGGTGCCCGTCGACGACAGCAGCGACGCCGCGTAGCGGCTGACGTACTCGGGCTTCCCGAGGCCGGTGACGTGGACCCGCCCACCCGCAGCACGCACTTCTTCGATCAGGAGAGCTGCAGCGAGCAGGGCCTTCTCGTCGTGACGTTCGGCAAGCTGGGCCAATTCCCGAGCCGTCACTTCGAGAACGCGGCTCGCAGCACTCGCATCCCCCTCGCGCGGGGCGCCGCTCGGGAGACCGAGGTCGAGAGGGGCCCCCGAGTAGAAGGACTCGACGCGTGCGCGCGCCGCTGCCGGCTCTTCCGGGAAGGCCCCCATCTGCTCGACACACGCCGCACCACAGGCGTTCGCGAGCCGGCCCGTATCCTCCCAACCGAGCCCGTGATGCCGCCCAGTGAGCAAGCCACCCAGGAAGGCGTCGCCTGCACCGGTGGCATCGACGGCCTTCGTCCTATAACCGGGGACGGCGCCCTCGAATTCGTCGCTCGAGATCGCGCAGCCCGCTTCACCGTCGGTGACAACGACGACCTCGTTGCGGTACCGCTCGCGGATCGCGCACGCGAGCGCGAGCGGATCTCCCTCGAGATCGGGGAACAACTCGCGGCCGGCAATCTTCGCAGGCTTCAGGATTTGTGCGGCTTCGAGAACGGCCGTCAAGGTCGTCTCTTCACCGAGGGTCGCGACGGCGTCCGAGGCCGGGACGTCGAAGTCGACGACCGTCCGGGCGCCAGCCTGCTGGGCAACTCGAAGGGCTTCCAGAGTCGCGTCGAGGGGAAGCTGGGAGATCTCGGTGCTGAACGTCCGACCGCGCTGGATGAACGCAGCGTGCACGGCGCGAACGTGTTCGGCGGTGGTCTCGCTGGTCGCACCCGGCGCCATGTAGATGCTCCGCTCCCCGGAGTCATCGACGAAGATCTCAGCGATCGCACTTGGGGCACCGCCCGGCTCGATGTGGATATGGGTCTCGATGCCAGTCCGGGCCATGGCCGCGCGCAGAAAGCGTCCGCTCTCATCGTCCGCCTGGCGACCGCAGATCCCGGTTCGAAGCCCCAGGATCGCCGCCCACCCCAGGTGGTTCAGGACGACGCCCCCCACGTAGAGGCGCACAGGCCCGGCCCCTTCGACGTCCGAGAGCATGCCCTTCTCGCCTCCTTCGAGGATGCGAGCAGCTCGGTGGACACGGTCCACCGCCATGCTTCCAATCCCAACGACGTCGAGACGGGTGTTGCTCATCGGTGAATCCTGGAGGGGTCAGGGCGCGACCGTGACCCAGGGCGGGCCCAACTGCGCGCGGGCCTCCTCGCGTACCGCCTCATAGCGGATATCGAAACGATCGGCGTCGGGGGCGCCCAGGGCCGGCGTCCCCGAAGCCACGGCGGCGCTGCTGATCACTCCTTCCCGCATCAGGGCTCGCTTCAGGCAGGCAATCGTGCGGCGTCCGCCCGCCGCCACCTCGGTGGCCAACCGGAACCCCTCGACGATCCGCTGCACCTCGAGCATCCGCTCGATGTCGCCAACCCGGCACACCTGCCAGGCCCGCGCCCACTCTCGCGGAAACGCATTCGCGGGGCCGGCAACCACACCGATCGGGAGGCTGTCCTGCATCCTCCAGCGATACCAGTGCTCCTTGACGGTCCCGATCAAGCCCGGCCGGGGCCGAAAGAGATCGAAGATGAGCATTGCGTTGCCGACGTAGATGCCGAACTCGCCCCTGTCACGGAAGCTCGCGGCCGCCTTCGTGTAGTTGCCGAGAATCTTCCGGGTCGCCGACACCTTGATGCCGCGCACGAAGTCGAGCCGCGACATCGCCTTCACCTGGCGGGTGCGGATGTGGAGGACCCTGGGATCGACTGCGATGTCCGCGTTGTCGTATAGATACACGGGGATGCGCCGCGGGCGGGCGTCCAGGAGGTCCGAGATGTCTCTTGCGACGAAACGCACCGGGTCATCGACGCCCTGGATCGAAAGCGGTGCGAGCACGGCGGCGTCGGCCCCGCAGGCAATTGCGAAATCGAGATTCTCGAGCGTCTCCTCGGGAGTGGGCGCTGTCACACCCGCCCAGGCCTCGATGGCCCGGCCGGGGGGCGTGGCCGACAGGGATGCGTTCAGCTTGGCCACCTCTTCGGCGCACACCTGGGTGACTTGCTGGCGGACGCGATTGTCGAGCCGATCCCACTCGCCCGTGGTACCGGCCGAGAATACGATGTCCGCCCCGTAGCCGTCTTGCACCACATAACGGACAAGGGCGCGCTGATCGGCATCGATCAGCCCGCCCTCGGCATCCAGAACCGTCAGCACAGGCACCGAGAGTCCGGAGCACGGCCGCGTGTCCTCGACGCTCCTCATGGGAGCGTATTCTGCCTCAGACCGCCTCGAAGAAGTAGGTAATCTTCGTGCCGAGCGCCGTGGCCAGCTTGTGGAGTGTCGACATGGACGCCGCACTCTTGCCAAGCTCGATCTGCGAGATGAGGCTGACCGACAGGCCCGTGCGGTTGGCCAACTGCTTGAGGGTGAGCGGTCGGGAGTGCCGCTGTTCACGGATGCGGCGCCCCACCTCGAGGTTCAGGCGCAGTTCGAGGTCGACGAGCAGGCCCTTTTCCCGGATGGCCTCGCGCACCACGGCCTTCAGATCGTCGGCCAACAGGGGCTTGCGGAGATAGTTGAACGCGTCCTGCTTCATCGACAAGACGGCCATCTCGACGGTTGGGAAGTCGGTGGTCGCAACGATGCACAGGTCGCTATCGGAGGCGCGCAGAGCCCGGAGTGCCTTCATCCCCGCCGGGTTGTCGGGCGAGACATCGACCAGCACGAGCTGGTAGCGATTCCTGAAAACCTCCTCGACGGCGCCGATCGGATCGGTCTGGGCACTCACCTGGTAGCCCTCATCGCTGAGAATGCTCTTGATCTGGATGTTGGTCTCTTCATCCGGGTCGAGTACCAGAATGTTGAGCCGCTGCGATTGACTCATCTCACGAACTCCCATCGGCCCGGATGGTTTCCGCTTGTGCGGTTGCGGATTGCCGCTTCCCGGGCGTGCGTCGGTAGCCGGAAATCCCGAACTCTTCAGGTATTCCGGCACCTGCGATGCGTGCTACGCAGAGTTTCTTCGGTATTCGAGGCATGCTGCATTAGGCCTGAAATCGAGAATTCCCGGATTTTTCTTGCTGAGCGCCGCCGAATCGCGCGAGTCGTTCGTGGTCGGAACGAAGACCCGAGGCGCAGAGCGCTCCTACGGCTGACCCGCGGGGAGCGCGCCGTCGTCGGCCGCGGGGGCCAGCAGCCACGCCTGGCTGAACTCCGCAGCCGGTGCGTAGACGGGCAGGACACCCAGGATGTCGAAGCGGATCGACTCCCGCTCGGGCTCGTGGATGCTGATCGATTCGGGGAAGCGAACCTCACCGAATGCGACCGCGGGGCCGAAGTCGACCGTCACTCCGCTGCGTGCCTCGACGCGGACGATCTCGAACGTCTTGGAGTCGACCCAGATCGTCGGCTCCGGGCCCTCGGGAATCGTCTCCGCCTGTTCCCAAACTGCCGAATCGGGCTCTTCGTAGATCTCGACGATCGCCTCGGGCGTCGCGAATTCGCCGGGCTCCTGCCCGGCCTCGTCCTCTTCGGGATCCTCCGGAACGACGAGGGGCGGCGCCACTCGGGACGCGTCTCCCAGCACATAACAAAGCGCCTTGCCGCAGGGCGCGAGACTCGCCGCCTGGAGATCGAGGCCGAAGCCCGAGAGAGCCTGCTCGAAGGTGTCCGGAGAATCGACCTGCAGGAAGAAGAGCGGCGGCAGAAACGCCCGCGGTTCGTCAAGCGCGCGACCGTTCCGGCTCGCCGAATACTCGCTACCCAGGAGTAGGTGTCGCTCGATGTCGGCAGCGGCGTTGTGCAACTCGAGGCGCGCGAGGCCGGTCGGATGCGTCAGGAGCTTCCCGCTGCCGATGGGCTCGCGCCCGGCCACTCGGAGCGTGAGATCGAGCTGCAGCGCCTGGCCGCGACCCGCGGCCGCGTTGGCCTTCGCGGTGGCGTTGGCGATGCGGTCGGCCTTCGGAACGAACGCTGCAACGGGCAGCGCGAGCGCCAGCACCGCCAGGGCGATGACCCGTCCTCTCACCTGGAGAATCCGCTGACCATGCTGCCGCCCGCGTAGGCGGCCTTCGCACCCAGCTCGGCCTCGATCCGAAGCAGACGGTTGTACTTGCAGATGCGGTCGGTACGGCTGACAGAGCCGGTCTTGATCTGCCCCGCGCCGGTGCCGACGGCAAGATCCGCAATCGTCGTGTCCTCGGTCTCGCCAGACCGGTGCGACACCACGATCGAGAAGCCGGCGTCGCGGGCCATCTCGATAGTCGCCAGCGTCTCGGTGAGCGTTCCGATCTGGTTCAGCTTGATCAGGATTGCGTTGGCCGCCTTCTCCTCGATACCCCGGGAAAATATTTTCGGGTTCGTAACGAAGAGATCGTCGCCGACGATCTGCAGGCGGTCGCCGAGTTCGGCGGTGAGGTCGCTCCATCCCGACCAATCCGCCTCGCCCAGACCGTCCTCGATCGAGACGACCGGGTATCGCCCCACCCAGTCAGACCAGTATTCGATCATTTCGGCGGTGGTCTTCTCGGCTCCCTCGCCGGTGAGCCTGTATCTCTCGCCTTTGTGGAACTCGCTGGCCGCCGGATCGAGGGCCAGGAAGACGTCCTCGCCGGGCCGATAGCCCGCGCGCTCAATGGCGGTGACCAGCAACTCGATGGCGTCGCGGTTGCTCGGGAGGTCTGGGGCGAAACCACCTTCGTCCCCGACCGCCGTCGAGAGACCCGCGTCTCCGAGGATATCCTTCAGCGTGTGGAAGATCTCCGCTCCCCAGCGCAGCGCCTCCGCGAACGTCGGTGCACCGAGCGGATACAGCATGAACTCCTGCAAGTCGACGTTGTTGTCGGCATGCGCTCCGCCGTTGATCACGTTCAGCATCGGAGCGGGGAGCAGATGGGCCTGGCTTCCACCTAGGAAGTGGTAGAGGGGCTGACCCGACTCCGCAGCCGCAGCATGGGCCGCCGCAAGCGACACACCGAGAATCGCGTTGGCACCGAGACGCGACTTCGTGTCGGTACCGTCGAGGTCGATCATGGCGTGATCGAGCCTGGCCTGTTCCTCGAGCCCACCGAGAGCCTTGCCCTTCACCGCCGGCCCGATCTCGTCGTTCACATTCGCAACCGCCGTGAGGACGCCCTTGCCGCGGTAGCGCTCCTCGTCGCCGTCTCGCAGCTCGAGGGCTTCGCGGGAGCCCGTGGATGCACCGGAGGGAACCGCCGCACAGCTACGCAGGCCGTTCGATGTCACCAACTCGACCTCGAGGGTGGGATTTCCCCGGGAATCGAGAATCTCTCGCGCCTCTACCGCTGCAACCACTGCGCCGCTCATGTCGCTCCTGCTGCTCGCCTCCGGCTGGGCGATTTCAGAGGGCGGGACGGTAGCGGCTTCAGACGGCCTTCGGCACCGCAACGGGCCGGCCATCCGGAGCAGTCAGGATGTCCGCCTCGATTCCGTACACCTGAGCGAGGAGCTCGGCCGTCATCACCTCTTCGGGCGAGCCGCTGGCAACGATCACGCCTTCCTGGAGCACGACCAGGCGATCGCACGCCCGCGCTGCGAGATTCAGGTCGTGGGAGACGACCAGAGCGGAGCGCCCCTGGGCGGCGAACTCGCGAACCACGCCCAGAAGCCGTACGCGATGACGCAGGTCGAGAAACGCCGTCGGCTCGTCGAGGAGCAGCAGCTTCGGATCCTGGGCGAGCGCCCGCGCGAACGCGACCAACTGCCGCTCTCCGCCCGACAACTCGAAGACCGAGCGGTCCGCGAAATCCGCAATCCCGAGTCGCTCGAGTGCGCGCCTGGCGTGGTCGATATCTTCCTTGCGGTCGAAACCGAGGAGGGGCTGGTGAGGGGCGCGCCCCATCACCACCAGCTCTCCCGCCCGGAAGGGAAACGGGGTCCCGGCATCCTGGGGGACGACGGCAATCGCGCGGGACAACGCCCGCCGCCCCCAGCTGTCGAGAGGACGTCCTTCGAACTGCACCTCGCCCGCGTCGGGAGACAGGACCCGACTCGCAACCCGCAACAGGGTCGTCTTGCCGGCCCCATTCGGGCCCACCAGAGCCACCACCTCGGCGGGCGCCACTTCGAGATCGACACCACGCAAGACCGGACGCTCGCCCAAGGCCACATGGATGCCGCGCAGCGACAAGCTCATCGGGCGAGCACCTGCAGGTGATGCCGGCGCAGCAACGCCAGGAAGAGCGGCCCGCCGACGATCGCCGTGATGGCACCGACGGGCAACTCGCGGCCGCCGAGCAGCGTCCGCGCCGCGGTGTCGCATAGAACCAGAAACGCTGCGCCTCCGAGCGCCGCGGCCGGAACCAACAGCCGGTGATCGGGGCCGAGGATCAGCCGCAGCAGGTGCGGGATGATCAGGCCCACGAACCCCACGAGCCCCGCGACAGACACGGCCGCTCCCACCATGAGCGAGGTCGCGAGGAGCAGAATTCGCTGCTGGGATGCGACGGGAACGCCCAGTTGCTCGGCAGCCTCGTCACCGAGCGCGAGTACGTTGAGCGAACGGGACAGCGCGACCGCTGCCGTGAATCCCACCCCCAGGAACACCACGAGCCAAGGCGCGACGTCGAGACGCGCTGCGGAGAGATTACCGACCAGCCACAGGAAGATGCGCGCGCCTTCCGTCAGCCCCGCCGCCGAGGCCAAGAACACGATCGCCGCCGACGCGAACGCGTTGAAGACGACGCCGGTCAGGAGAAGATTCGCAGCGGACACACGCCCGCGCCTACCGGCGACCAGGTAGAGGAGAACGGTGGTGACCACCGCGCCGCCGAATGCCGCGGGAGGCACCGCCGCGTAGCCGAGACCCAGGAGGCCGCCGAGGGAGAGCATCGCGATGCCCCCGAGCGCTGCGCCGCCCGACACGCCGAGGATAAAGGGATCCGCGAGCGGGTTGCGGAGCAAGGCCTGGAAGACGACACCCGCCACCGAGAGACATGCGCCGACGAGGGCCGCCAGAGCGATACGGGGCACACGGATGCGCCAGACGATGTCCGCCGCCACGCCCTCGTCCTGGGAGAGCGCCGCCACGACGTCGCCGAACGACAACGCACTCGGGCCGAGCACGAGACCGAGGAGCGCCGACGCCAGCAGCAGCAGCAGCAGCCCAGCGATCACCGAGCTGAAGCGCGTGGCAGTCAGGTGCATCATCGCCGAGACAACTGCATCGCCAGACTACGCCCATGGAGCGCCTCGACGAGGGACACGACCGCGCGATCTAGGTACGGGCCCGGCAGCGTCAAGATCTCCGGATCCAGGTGTAGCACGCGACGCGTCGCCACCGCCGGAATCGCCGGCCAGCGTGACCAGAACGCGTGCGGATCCCCGGGCTCGTCCGTCATGTCGATCAGTACATCGGGACCGGCCTCGACCAACCACTCGACGGCCACCTGCGGATAGGGCTCGTCGAAGGCGGCGCCCAGGTTGCGCGCACCCGTCGCTGCCAGCAACTCATCGATGTAGCCACCGCTTCCGACCACGAATACGGGGTCTCTCTGCAGGATCACGAGGGCCTTGGGATGCGGACGGACGGCGGTCAGTCGTTCGGCAGACGCCAGTGCTGCGCGAATGGCCTCGATTCGCTGGCTGGCCTCCTCTGTACGCCCGACGAGCCCGCCGAGCCGTGCGATGTTTTCGAGGACCTGATCGAGCCGGATGTTCTCGAACGACTCGACGCGAACGCCGAGCCCCTCCAGCCGACCCCGGAAGTCGCGTTGCTCGACGCTCGGCACCACGACGACCACGTCGGGCGCAACCGCTACCACCGCCTCGAGACTCGGGTTGAAGAGTCCGCCGACCCGCGGCAGACCCGCCAACTCCGGCTGCTGGGCAGCGGAGACCTCGTCGATGCCGACCAGCGAGTCGCGAGCGCCCAGCGCCACCAGGATCGCAGTCAGCGAAGGATTGATGGAGACGATCCGCAGCGAGCCCGGCGCTTTCTCGGGTCTCGGATCTCGCGCGTCGCATGCCAGGACCAGGCACAGGGCTCCGAGCAGGGCGAATCCGCGCATTCGCACATTCTAGCCGGGCATCGGGTGCCGGACGCGAAACGCCCGGCACCCTGCCCCATTCGCGTCCTGCGCTGGAGCTCAGAGCTTCCGGGCCGTCGTCTTTCCGCTCAGGGTCACGTGCGGGCGCATCCGCTTCAGCATCGCCTGACCGATCCCCTTCACCTCGAGGAGGTCATCGACGTCCTGAAAGCCGCCCTGCTGCTTGCGCTTCGCGATGATCGCGACCGCCCGCAGCTTGCCGACGCCCGGGAGCAGCTGCAGCTCTTCGGGGGTTGCAGTGTTGAGATTGACGACGCCGGAAATGGAAGGCGCCTCCGGTTGCGCGGCCTGGGCGCCGCTCACTGCCGCCTGGGCGAGCATGAGTGCGCACACCAGTGCGACTCCCTGCACGACGAACCGCCGTGCGGGATGGGTCTTTCGAGTCATGTGGAGCTTCTCCGCGGGACCGCGGGGATTCGCTAGTAATCGCGGCCCGCCGCGTACTCGGCCGCTGTCAGCAGGCTGTGTTTGGCGGGGATATCGGGAAACACGGCAAGCGAAGCGCGCGCCTTGGCGACGTGCTCCTCCGCTCGCCTCACGGTGTCCGGGACACCGCGGTAGCTTTCGACGAGTTCGACGATGGTGGCGCGGTCGGTCTCCGCCGCCGGGTCGCTGCCGCTGGAGCGCGCGGCAACAGGATCTTCGGCGTCGGTCTGGCGTGAACGCTTGAGCGCCCTCGAGATCAGCTCGCGTTCGTTGCCCGTGCAGCGCTTCAACGTGAGCAGTAGCGGTAGCGTCACCTTGCCTTCGAGCAGATCCGTGTAGGCCGGTTTGCCCGTTTCCTCAGAACGGGCCTCGTAATCGAGGGCGTCGTCGCGCAGCTGGAAGGCGAGGCCGAGTTCGCAGCCGAAGTCGGCGATCTTGCGCCGCTCTCCCCGGGTCGCACCGGCGAGGATCGCGCCCGCCTCGCAGGCCGACCGGAGCAACTGAGCGCTCTTTCGATCGATCACCTTGTAGTACTGCGCTTCGGTGGCCGCCGCGTCGAAGCTGAACTCGAGCTGGAGCAGCTCGCCCTCGGCCATCAGCCGGATCGTGTCGGCGAAGCTCTCCATGATATCCATGCTGCCGTCGTCGATGACGATGTTCGACGCCCGCGCGTACAGGAAGTCGCCCCCGAGCACGGCGCGCCGGTTCCCCCAGATCTCGTTCGCGGAGGGGCGTCCGCGTCGCAGGTTCGAGAAGTCGACGACGTCGTCGTGCAACAGCGTGGCGGTGTGGAGCAACTCGATGGCTGCGGCGATCGGGACCCGACGGGGCCCCGTATAGCCGCAGAGCTCGGCCGTGAGGAGCACCAGGGCCGGCCGGAGCCGCTTACCACCCGAAGACACCACGTGGTCTCCAATCGAGACCATCAGAGCGCTCTCACCCACCAGCTGATCGCGCATCGTGCGCTCGACCAGCTCCAGGTCGCCCGCGAGGCGCGAGAAGACCTGCGCGATCGACGGCAATCCGCCGCCCGGCACGGTCCCACTCACACCCGGCACTAGCTTGGGGGGCTGCGACATGAGCGGCCGAGCTTAGCCGTGGGGGATATTGCTGTCAAAGACGAATAGGCACAAAAAACCTTATAAATCAAATGCTTAACGGCTATTCACACCGGAGTAAACAGCCGCGTACGAACGTGTGTTCCAGCGTCAACCTCAGCGCTGACCCAGGGTTGACGCCGCGCTAGGCTGCGGCTCCCCGAGGAGGAGAACTCCCGTGATCGACTACGCGCGACTCGCCGAGCGGGCCATCGACGACCAGCCTCCCAGCCCCGACGAAGCCGGGAGGCTCCTCGACGGCCGCGACGTGGATCTGCTGCAGCTCGTGCACGCCGCCTACGTGCCGCGGCATCACCACTTCGGTCGCAAGGTCATGGTCCACATCCTCAACAATCTGCAGAACGGGTTGTGTCCAGAGGACTGTGGCTACTGCTCGCAGAACAAGAACTCCTCGGCGGCGATTCGCCAGTACCCGATGAAGAGCGACGAGGAGATCTTCGCGGAAGCCGAGCAGGCGGCGCGCAGCGGCGCGTCCCGCTACTGCATGGTGCTCTCGGGACGCGGCCCGACCCTCGCCTATACGAGGCGACTCGCCAAGGTCATCCAGGAGGTGAAGCGCCGCTATCCCGTCGAGGTATGCCTGTCTGCGGGTCTTTTCGATGACGAGAAGGCGAAGATCCTCGCCGATGCCGGGCTCGATCGCCTGAACCACAACCTCAACACCAGCGAGAGCCACTACCCGAAGGTCTGCTCGACCCACAGCTATGCGGATCGCGTCGCCACGCTCGAAGCCGCGCGTAACAACGGCCTCGAGACCTGTAGCGGGCTGATCATGGGGATGGGCGAGGAGACCCGGGATCTCGTCGAGGTCGCCTTCAAGCTGCGCGAGCTGGAGGTGCCCTCGATTCCGGTGAACTTCCTGATCCCGATCGACGGCAACCAGGTGACCCACGACGGATCCCTCACCCCCGAGCGCTGTCTCCGCGCCCTGTGCGTCATGCGGCTTGTGAACCCAAGGGCCGAGATCCGCGTCGCGGGGGGACGCGAGGGCAATCTGCGGTCCCTCCAGCCGCTGGCCCTCTACCCGGCGAACTCGCTGTTCGTCGAGGGCTACCTGACGACCCGCGGCGACGGGACCGATGAGACCTACCAGATGATCCGGGACGCAGGCTTCGAGGTCGCGGGCAATCCGTTGTATGACGCAGCCGGCTCACATGCCGGCGAGTTCCGGATCCCTGGAGGCGGCGATCAGCTTCTGAAGCAGGAGATCGCGCTGGACTGAGCGCCTGCCGCGGTGGCTAAAGAGCCTCGGCCGGGAAGTCGATCGGCTCCCCGGGAGGCCCCTGTTGGCGACGCTCGAAGAAGATCTCCGAGTCCTCGAGCAAAAGCTCAAGGCGCTGAAGCTCGACTATGACCGCTACTTCGTAGGCACTCGGCCTCGAGAGCCCGTAATGGCTCGCCAGGAGATCCAGAGAGCCGTCAACATCTGGGCCAACACGCCAATCCAGAACACGGCCGTCCGCTTCAAGTTCAATTCCATCCACGCCCGTTACCAGGCCATGAAGCGCCAGTGGGACAACGTCGTCCGCCAACTGGAGGCAGGCACCTACAAGCGCGATGTCTTCAAGGCGGACATCCGCGCAAGCGTCAGGCCGCCGGCGAAGCGCAACCCGCAGGACAGGAGCCAGGACATCCTCTCGGCCCGTGCGGGTGCCGCACTGATCGACAGCTACTGCGAGACGGCCCGAGCCTGCGGCCAGGACGTAAAGGGCCTCACCGCCACGAAGCTCCAAACCGTCATCGACAAGCAGACCCTCGCCCTCCGCGAAAAGCTGGGCTGCAGGGACGTGAGCTTCCGCGTAATCGTGCAGCGGGGAAAGGTGAAGCTGAGGGCCTCGCCGCTGGCGACCCCGCGCGGCCTCTAGCGCCGCAGCTGGGACTTGCGCAGGGAGCTAGCCCCGATCGGCGACGTCGAGCTCTGCGTTCGCACGCGCGAGCGCCTTCTCGAGTTCCACCTTGTTCGGATCGTCCGCAGCTCCGATCCGCTCGAGTTCCGCGCTCGCGTTCTCCTGGGCGCTGCGCGCGGCCGCAACGTCGATCTCGTGCTGGGGGACATGGCGATCGACCATCACGACGACCCGCTCCGGCCCCACCTCCGCGAAGCCGTCCGAGACGAAGGAGAAGTGGGAGCCTTCGAGCGTCCGGATCTCCATGCAGCCGTGGTCGAGGGCAGACACAAAGCGCTCGTGGGCTTCGAGGACACCGAACTCGCCTTCGACGCCCGGGAGCACGACTTCCTCGGCGGGGCCCGAGAACGCCTCGCCTTGGGGGGTGACGACGACCAGTTCGACCGGCATATCTAGAGGGTCTCCGCCTTGGCGCGGGCGTCCTCGATGGTGCCGACCATGAAGAAGGCCTGCTCGGGCAGGTCGTCGTGCTTGCCCTCGAGGATCTCCTTGAAACCACGGACCGTGTCCTCGACCGGCACGTAGACTCCGGCCGTCCCGGTGAACTGCTCGGCTACCGCGAAGGGCTGCGAGAAGAAGCGCTCGAGCTTCCGCGCGCGGTCCACGGTGAGGCGGTCCTCTTCAGAGAGCTCGTCCATGCCGAGAATCGCGATGATGTCGAGCAGATCCTTGTACTTCTGGAGCGCCGCCTGTACGCCGCGCGCCACGTTGTAGTGCTCTTCGCCTACGACAGCCGGATCGAGGATTCGCGAGGTCGAGTCGAGCGGATCCACCGCCGGGTAGATGCCGAGCTCCGAGATTTGCCGAGACAGCACCGTCGTCGCATCGAGATGGGTGAACGCCGTCGCGGGCGCGGGATCGGTGAGATCGTCGGCGGGCACGTAGATGGCCTGCACCGACGTGATCGAGCCGTTGTGAGTCGACGTGATCCGCTCCTGCAGCTCGCCCATATCGGTCGAGAGGGTTGGCTGGTAGCCCACCGCTGACGGAATCCGGCCGAGCAGCGCCGACACCTCCGAGCCCGCCTGTGTGAAGCGGAAGATGTTGTCGATGAAGAGGAGCACGTCCTTGCCCTCCTCGTCCCGGAAGTACTCGGCCGCTGTGAGGGCGGTGAGGCCGACGCGCGCGCGCGCACCCGGCGGCTCGTTCATCTGGCCATAGATGAGGGCGGCCTTGTCGAGCACCGTCGTGCCGTCTGCGAGCTTCGCGTCCGCCATCTCGTGCCAGAGGTCATTGCCCTCGCGAGTGCGCTCGCCGACTCCGCCGAACACCGAGTAGCCGCCGTGCTGCTTCGCGATGTTGTTGATGAGTTCGAGGATGACGACGGTCTTGCCCACACCGGCACCGCCGAAGAGACCGACCTTGCCTCCCTTCGCGTACGGCGCGATCAGGTCGACGACCTTGATGCCCGTCTCGAGAGCCTCCGCGGACGTCGCCTGATCGACGAACTCCGGCGGCGACCGGTGGATCGGCGCGTACATCGTGGCCTCGATCGGGCCCTTCTCGTCGACCGGCTCGCCAATGACGTTCATGATGCGACCGAGAGTGCCGGGACCGACGGGCACGAGGATCGGCTTCCCGGTGTTTCGGACGAGCTGGCCGCGACGCAGGCCATCGCTGGTGTCCATCGCGATCGCGCGAACGGTGTTCTCGCCGAGGTGAAGGGCAACCTCGATCGTGAGGTTGTCTTCGCGGTCGTCGATCGCCGCATTCGTGGTCGTGAGCGCGGTGAAGATCTCGGGGATGTCACCCGGCGGGAACTCGACGTCCACCACCGGCCCCATCACCTGCGTGATCTTTCCATCTGCCATCGGATTGGCTCCTCGTTCCCAGCCCGGTTTCCCGGAGGCGGGTCTATTCGAGCGCCTGCGCGCCGGTAACGATCTCCACGAGTTCGCGGGTGATCGCGGCCTGGCGGACGCGGTTGAATTGCAGGGTCAGTGTCTCGATCAGGTCTTCGCTGTTGCGGGTGGCGTTCTCCATCGCCGTCATCCGGGCGGCGTGCTCGCCTGCCTGGTTCTCGAGCAGCGCCTGGAAGACCGAAACCTCGAGGGCCTTCGGGGCCAGGGTGGCGAGCAGTTGCTGGGCATCCGGCTCGATCGTGTAGGCGGTGGCCTCGAGATCCTCGTCGCCGTCCTCTTCGGACGCGGCAGCCACGATCGGCAACAGCGGTTGGACCGCCGGTCGCTGCACCATCGTGCTCACGAACTCGTTGAACACGAGGACCGCCTCGTCGAACTCTTCGCGCTCGAATGCGGCGGCGAGCTGAGCGGCGACCGCTGCAGCCTGTGGGTAGGTGATCTGGTTGCCGACCAACTCTCGCAGGACGATCTGCTCCGGCCGGCGTCGACTGAAGAAGTCGCCCGCCTTGCGACCGAGCAGGTACAGGCAGACGGCCTGCCCGTCCGCCTCCCGCTCGACGATCAGCGCCTCGGCCAGCTTCAGCACCTGGTTGTTGAAGGCGCCTGCGAGCCCACGGTCGGACGTGATGACGACCACGCCGAGCTTCTTCACCGACTCGGGTGCGACGAGTAGCGGGTTCTCCGCGTCAGTCTCTCCGGCCGCGACGGCTTCGAGGGTCTCGCGCATGTGAGTCGCATACGGGCGCGCACTCTCCACGGCCTGCTGAGCGCGCCGGAGCTTGGCGGCCGAGACCATCTTCATCGCGCTCGTGATCTTCTGCGTACTCTCGACGCTGCTGATCCGGCGCTTGATGTCGCGGAGATTGGGCATCTCTCTTTCGTGTCGCTCCTGTCTACCTGCGCGACGGCCCGCTCAGGCCGCGGCGCCCGCGGCCGAATTCTGGGGCCGGAAGCTCTCCCCGAAGCTGTCGAGCGCGGCATCCAGCTTCTCGGCCACGTCGTCTTCGAGCTTTCCGCTGCTGCGAATCGCGTCGAGCAGGTCGGCGTGGCTGCTCCTCATGTAGGCGAGCATTTCCTGCTCGTAGCGGCCGATGTCAGCGAGATCGAGTTCGCGGATCCACGACTTACGGGAGCGCTGGGGCGTCGCCGCATAGATCGACACCACCTGCTCCTCGACGGGCATCGGCGAGTATTGGCCCTGCTTGAGGACCTCTACCTGGCGGTCGCCGTTGGCGAGCTGCTCCTGGGTGGCGCTGTCGAGATCGCTCCCAAACTGGGCGAAGGCCGCCTGCTCGCGGTACTGGGCGAGCGACAACTTCAGGGTGCCGGCCACGGTCTTCATCGCCTTCGTCTGGGCCGAGCCACCCACCCGCGAGACCGAAATGCCCACGTTGATGGCCGGTCGGATGCCCGAATTGAAGAGATCCGTCTCGAGGAAGATCTGGCCGTCGGTGATCGAGATGACGTTGGTGGGGATGTACGCCGACACGTCGCCGGCCTGCGTCTCGATGATCGGGAGCGCCGTGAGACTGCCCCCGCCGAGGCCATCGTGAAGCTTGGCGGCGCGCTCGAGCAACCGTGAGTGCACATAGAAGACGTCGCCCGGGTAGGCCTCGCGGCCCGGCGGGCGGCGGAGCAGCAGCGACAGCTGGCGGTAGGCCACCGCTTGCTTGGACAGGTCGTCGTATACGATCAGCGCGTGCTTGCCGTTGTCCCGGAACCACTCGCCCATCGTGCATCCCGCGTACGGCGAGATGAACTGGAGCGGCGCGGGTTCCGCGGCCGTGGCGGCGACCACGATCGTGTAGTCCATCGCGCCGTGCTGCGTCAGCTTCTCGACCACCTGTGCGACCGTCGACTGCTTCTGCCCAATGGCCACGTAGATGCAGAAGACGTCGGTGTTCTTCTGATTGATGATCGCGTCGATCGCGATGGCCGTCTTGCCGGTCTGGCGGTCGCCGATGATCAGCTCCCGCTGGCCGCGGCCGATCGGCACCATGGCATCGATTGCCTTGATGCCCGTCTGGAGTGACTCCTCGACCGACTTTCGGGTGACGATGCCGGGTGCCTTGATCTCGACCTGCCGGCTTTCGCTGCTCTCGATCGGGCCCTTGCCGTCGATCGGCTGACCCATCGCGTTGACGACACGACCGAGCAGCCCCTCGCCAACGGGCACCTCGATGATTCTTCCGGTGCGCTTGACGGTGTCGCCCTCGCGGATGCCATGCGCCTCGGCCATGACGGCCACGCCGACGTTGTCCTCTTCGAGGTTCAGCACCATCCCGGGCTGGCCGTCCGCGAACTCCACCAACTCACCCGCCAGGACGTTCTCGAGGCCGTAGACACGCGCGATGCCGTCGCCAGCCATCAGCACGCTGCCGGTCTCGGCCACGTCGATCTCGCGATCGTAGTCGCGGATCTCGCGCCGCAGGATGTCGGTGATCTCGCCGGGCTTGATCTTCATCGTTCAGGATTCCTTCGTGAGGTTCGCGAGCAGCTGGTCGAGCTGCGCACGGATACTGCCGTCGAAGACCAGGTCGCCCACCTTGGCGATGGCACCCCCGATCAAGCTGGGGTCGACGTCCACCTCGAGGCGAACCTCGAAGCCGGTGCGCTCGGAGAGGGCGCGGCGCAAGCGATCCTCGCGCGCCTCGTCGAGCGAGGTAGCAGAGATGACGTCGGCGGTGACGAGGCCTGCGGCTTCGTCCACGAGCCGTGTGTACTCCTCGCGGATGCCCGGGAAATCGACTAGGCGCCGCTGGTCGATGAGATAGGAGTAGAAATTCCTCATCACGCCCGAGAAGTCTTCGGCCTCGCTGATGCGACGCAGAACCTGGCGCCGCTCCCGGACAGGATAGAGCGGCGTCAGCAGCGCCTCCTTCAGCTCCGGGCTCGCCTCGAACAGGGCATCGAGAGTGTCCAGCTGGTCGCGGATCTGTGTCGTCTGCTGCTCTTCCTGGGCGAGCTGGAAGAGAGCGCGCGCATAGCGCCGGGCTGCCGCTGTGCTCTTCATCGTCTCACTCTTCTCCCGGC
The DNA here is from genome assembly GCA_046583095.1 of Myxococcota bacterium. Taxonomy (GTDB): domain Bacteria; phylum Myxococcota_A; class UBA9160; order UBA9160; family UBA4427; genus JAJDAN01. The sequence continues at coordinate 19,127 of JAYGDB010000049.1, forward strand.
TCGACGCGCGTGATGAACTCGTCCACCAGGCGTTCGCGGTCGAAATTGGCCAGCTTCTCCTCGAGGATCTGCTCGGCCATCCGGGTGGCCAGCTCGGCCGCTTCGGCGCGCAACTCCGCCTTCGCGCGGCGAAGCTCCTGCGCGGCAGAGGCTGCGGCATCGCGGTGGATACGCTCGGCCGCCGCCTGGGCGTCGGCCAGGATCGCCTCGCCCTCCTCTACAGCGCGCCGGCGACCTTCGTTCCGGATCGTCTCGCTCTCCTGCTCGAGATCGACGAGCTTGCGCTGCCACTCCGCGTAGCGGCTCTCGGCGGCTTCGAGAAGCCCCGCTGCCTCCTCGAGCTCGCCCTGGATCCGGCTGCGACGGTCGGCGAAGAAAGTGCGAAGCGGCTTGCGTGCGAAATAGGCGAGCACACCGAACAGCAGCAGCAGATTCAAGGTCTGCATCAGCAACATCCCGAGACCGCTGCCTTCGGCAGCCCGAGCGGGCGTCGCCAGCAACACCAGGACGAGAGCTGCGATGCTCGCGGGCCCCTTCATTCCGCGAGACCTCGTCCGAGGATACGTTCGGCCGCCAGGGTCGCGAGATCGCCCGCGGCTTCGCGCAAGCTGTTTCTCGCTTCGTCCACCGAAGCGGAGAGCTCTTCACGGGCGCGCGCGACCTCGTGTGCGGCTTCTTCCTTCGCCTGATTGGTGATCACCGCAAGTTGTTCGCGTGCCGCGATCACCCGCCGACGACGCTCAGCACTCGCCTCGTCGTGCGCGCTGCGGATCGACTCCCGGTAGCGACCCAGGGCGTCCTCGGCCTGCTGTTGCACCTCGTCGGCGCGGGACCGCGCTCCGTCGATCCGCTCCTCGCGCGCATCCATCACCTGCAGAAGCGGCTGGAAGATCAAGCGATTGAGCGGAAAGATGACCGCCACGAAAGCCACCAGCAGCACGAGCAGTATGGTTGGATCGGGCAGTAGTACGAGCTGCTCGGACGCCTGGGCGGGCAGCGCAGCGAGCATCCCCAGGACGACCGCCAGCAACGCGCGAACGGGCTTGGAGTCGAGGGGTGTCAATTGCATCACTCCTGAACGGATCCTCAGTGTCCACCTCACGGCGCAGCGGCTCTCGGGAGGGCTTCAGAAAGAAGCGCCCCTGGTGGCTCGCCACAACGCATCGAAACGCTGCGGGGGACACACCGCCCGCTCCCCGCAGAGGGAATTTCCGGCGCGGAATCGGGGTCTTGGCGCGGTCGAGTCTGACATAGGCCAGCCCAGTTTCAAGCGCGCGCTGCGAGGCCAGTGAGAGCTTCAGGAGTCGTCTGGCGCGGGGCCGGTCTCGCAGCGGCCCTCCATCACGCAGCCGTCCGCGAGAGCCAGACGAGGCGTGCGGAGGGTGGCCTGGACGCGCGCCGTCGCGGTGAGTTCGATGCGCTTCCTGGCGGTGACTTCGCCTTCCAGGCTGCCCGCGACGATCAGCTCGTCGACCTCGATCACGCCGCTGACGCGAGCCGTCTCGCCCAGCCGCAGGGTGCCGCGACACACGATCTCGCCTTCGATCTCGCCGTCCACCTGGGCAGAGCCGCGAAACGTGACGAGACCCTCGAAGCGCCCCGACTCACCGACGAGGATCACCGGGCGCTCCTCGTCGGCGGGCTCGCCCATGCGGCGCGGCGCGACGACACTCACGGAATGGGCCGTAGCGGCCATCAGAGTCCTTCGAGGATCAGGCGCGTGATGCGATCGAGATCCTCCGTCGACGCGTACTCGATCTCGAGCCTCCCGCTACTGGCGTTGCCGAGGATTCGGACACGAGACTGGAAGTGACCCTCGAGCAGATCGGCCAGACCCTTGAGGTGCGGGTCGCTGCTCGCTGCTGCCTCGGAGCTCTTCGTGCGCGGCTTCCGGGAGCCTGCCGCGACCGGGCCTGCGATCTCGCGACCGACCTGCTCGGTCTCCCGCACCGAGAGCCGCTCGGAGATGACGCGGTCACGGAGGAGCTGCCGCTGCTCCGGATCTCCGACCTGCAGCAGGGCCTTTGCGTGACCCATGCTGATCCGGCCGGTCTCGACATCCTCCTGGATGTCGACCGACAGCTCCAGCAGTCGCAGGTGATTGGCGACGCTGGAGCGGTCCTTGCCCACGCGTCGGCCGATCTCTTCCTGGGTCGTGCCCGCGTCTGCGAGCGAGCGATAGGCCGCGGCGAGTTCGATCGGGTTCAGATCCTCTCGCTGGACGTTCTCGATGATCGCAAGCGCGAGCCGGTCTTCGGCCGCCACGTCTGCGACGACGGCGGGAATCGCGGCCAACCCCGCCTGCTTGGCGGCACGCCAGCGCCGCTCGCCGACGATCAACTCGTAGCGATCCCCTGCACGGCGAACGACGACCGGTTGCAGCAGGCCGCTGCGCGAGATCGACCCTGCGAGATCCGCGAGCCGGTCCGCATCGAACAGTCGGCGCGGCTGGTCGGGGTTGGGGTCGATCAGCGCGACCGGGATGCGCGGCACCTCGTCGCGTTGCGGCCTCAATCCGGGCGGGGCCTGTGCGATCTCGTTCGCAGAGTCTGTCCGGGGCGACGCGGGCGGAAGCAAGGCGCCCAGGCCTCGACCGAGGGCATTTCGGGGAGCGCTCACGAGGTCTCACCTCCTGTCTGCGGATTCTCCGGAGGAGCCACAGCAACGGCCAGCGGCGGCGGCTTTCGCGGCGCCTCCGTCAGTGACAGGCCCGAGAGTATTTCTTCGCCCAGCCGCAGGTAGGCGACGGCCCCACGCGACTCGATGTCGTACAGGATGATGGGCATGCCGTGGCTGGGTGCCTCGCTGAGGCGCACATTCCGCGGAATGCGCGTGCGATAGACCTTGTCGCCGAAGTGGCTCCGGACCTCCTGCTCCACCTGGCGGCTGAGGTTGTTCCGCCTGTCCACCATCGTGAGCACGATGCCTTCGAGCGACAGCCCGGGGTTCAGGTGCTCGCGAACGAGATCGACGGTTTCGACCAGGCGCGCGAGCCCCTCGAGCGCGTAGTACTCGCACTGCATCGGGACCAGGATCGAGTCAGCGGCCGTGAGTGCGTTGAGGGTGAGCAGCCCGAGGGAGGGCGGGCAGTCGATGATGACCACCTCGTAGGAGTCTCGTAGGTCGGCCAGCGCGGACTCGAGCCGACGCTCTCGGCTCATCGCTGAAACCAACTCCACCTCGGCGCCCACCAGATCGGGACCCGCCGGCACGATGTGGAGGTGACTGAACGCCGTGGGGAGAACGGCGTCCTTCATGACGCAACTCCCGATGAGCGCGTCATATATCTGACGCGGTGCGTCAGTAATCCCGAACGCGCTGGTGGCGTTCCCTTGCGGGTCTAGATCGATCAGGAGAGTGGGTCGTTCGGAGACCGCGAAGCAGGCGGCGAGATTCACCGCAGTAGTGGTTTTACCCACACCGCCCTTCTGGTTGACGACGGCGATTACTCGGGTCTGCTTGATCACCCCGGTGCCCCCAAACGCCCGCAATAAGTACCACAGAGCGTTCGGGAGCGTCCACGCGCCACGCAGTGATCACCAACTTTTTCCTCAACGCGCTCTGAGGGACACTAGAGGGCCGTGCCGAGCCAGAGAGTTCGTGTTGGGCCGCCAAGAGGGACGTCGTAGGAGACAACTTCCGAGCCAACCAGGCCGGCGTGTTTGCCGGCCGAGCGGGGCAGGGCACCTCCAGGCACCGCGATCACCGCGCCTGGACTCGCCCACCGAAGCATGCCGTCAACGAGCTGCGCGGGTGCTGCAACGGCCTGAGCGACGACCAGGTCGCACCGGACAGGCTCGAGGTTCTCGAATCTGCCACGAATGGCCTGGATGTTCTCGAGACCTAGGTGCCGAATAGCCTCACGTTGGAAGTGGTGGCGGCGCTCTCGTGCTTCCACGAGGAACACCCGCGACTCGGGCCTCAGAACCGCGATCGGCAGACCCGGGAACCCGGCTCCGGCGCCGAGGTCGGCAGCGGTCTCGAAGCTGGGGAGGTGCGCGAGCAAAGCCGCCGCGTCAACCACCAGGCGCCGCGTAATACTGTCTACGTCACGGTGCCCGGTGAGGTTCAGCCGTGCGCCCCACGACTCGACTAGCTGGGCGAGGCTTACCAACCTTTCGACCGCAGCGGGCGGCAGTGCCAGCCCGAGCTCGCGAAGAGCCTTGCTGAGAACCGCAGAAGGCGCCGGGCCGGGCAAGGAGGGGTTCCCCGTGGAACGTCGGATTGGGAGCGACTAGCTGTTGCGCTCGGCGTCGCGCTGCTCGGCTTCCTGGGCCGCCTGCGCCGCTTCCTCGTACTCGGGAGCACCTTCCGGAACGATTACGACCTGTCGGTAGCGTCCCGTGCCGATACTCATCGTGATGACACCCTCGATATCACGGACCGCCACATGGAGCGCACGCCGATCCCGGCCGTTCATCGGATCCAGGGCGACTGAGCGGCCGGTGTCTTTCGCCCGACCCGCGGCGCGGCCAACCTGGCGCTCGAGGAACGACTCCCGCTGCTCGGCATCCGCATCGCAGTCGAGAACAACCCGCTTCGGATCTTCGTCGCCCAGCCTTACGGCCTGGTTGGCGAGCAACTGAAGTGCACCCACGGCACGATCGTCTGACGACAACTGGTCGATAGCGGGACCCTTGACCTGGATGACGATCAGGTCGTCCTCCTCGCTCTCACTCAACTCGAAGTCACCCAGGCCCATTGCTTCGATGATGCCCAGCATGTACTCGCCGATCGGGCTGAGATCGCCCTCGGCCTGGCCCTTGGAGACGATCGGGGCCGGGGTTTCGCTGGGCTCCTCCACGTCTACAACCGCCGCTTGGTCCTGTGGAGCCCGCGACTCGTTGCGTTCGCCTCGCTCCCGCTCTCGGCCACCAGGCTCTCGGCCACCACGCTCCCGGCCACCGCCCTCCCGGCCACCACGCTCCCGGCCACCACGCTCCCGGCCACCACGCTCCCGGCCACCGCGCTCCCGGCCACCACGCTCTCGGTCGCCACGGCCACCACCACGCTCGCCTTCGCGCCCTCGCTCGCGATCGCCGCCAGGCGGACGCTTCGGAGCGGACTTCGGAACGGCCACCACGGCGACCCGGGCTCCGAGCCCGAAGACGTCGCTCAGCTCCTGAATATTCAACTCGGCTTCCTCGCTTCCGAAGAAGCGGACCGCCTTCTCGATCGCTTCGGCACGGGTGTCGGCGAAGAACTCATTCGGCTCGGCAGTTGCGTCATACGACATCTGGGAGGGACTCCTGAAAGGTTGTTCGGGCCCGGGGATTACGCATTCTGCTTCATGCGTCGCCCGACCACCATCTGGTGAGCGATCCCGAGGAAGTTACTGATCATCCAGTAGAGAACGAGACCCGACGGAAACTGGTAGAAGAGTACCGTCATCATCACAGGCATCATGATCAACATCATTTTCTGTTGACTGGGGTCGATGGTCGTCGGGGTGAGCTTCTGCTGCAGAACCATCGATCCGCCCATCACGAGCGGCAATATCCTCAACGGGAAGTCGAGTCCGGGGATCACGAACAGGACCTCTGGCGCCGACAGATCGTTGATCCACAACATGAAGGGCGCCTGGCGCAGCGCGAACGAACTCTTCAGAGCGAAGAACAGGCCTATGAAAACCGGGAACTGAAGCAGCATCGGGAAGCATCCACCGAGGGGATTTACACCCGACTCTTTGTACAACGCCATGGTGGCCTCGGACTGCTTCTGCCGATCGTCGGCGAACTCCGCCTGGAGTTCCTTCAAGCGCGGCTGCAGTGCTCGCATCTTCTCCATCGAGCGCATCTGCTTGTTCAGGATGGGAAGCGTGAGAATGCGAACCAGGATCGTGATGAAGATGATCGACCAACCGTAGTTGGGCACGAAGCCGTAACAGGCTTCGAGCAGCCATTGGAAGAAGCGCGTTAGCGGCTCGAACCACGAGTATCCGAGGTCGATCGACTTGTAGACCTGGCTTCCAACGCTCTCGAGAAGCCCCGACTCCTTCGGCCCGAGGAATGCCGTCCAGCGACGCCCGAGCGTCTGGCCCGGCGCAATTTCGACTGCAGAGAATCGCAGCACGGTGGCCGCGGACTTCCCGGGTTCACGCGCCTCGAAGTCAGCGCGCGTCCCCACCCCCACGCTCGGGCTGGGGAGCAACAACGCAACGAAGTACTTGAGATCAACGCCTGCCCAGACGACGTCCCGCCAGACCTCTTCTTCACCCCCATTCCCGAACAGGCCGTCGAAGAACCCAGCCTGCCCAACGCCGCCGAGCAGCTCCTTCTCGACGTCCTCGCCGTGAAGCGCGATGAGCGATTGCTCCTCGTAGTCATTGCCGGCGCGAGCCACGGCGGGCCATTGGATCGCAAAGTCCGGTGCGATCAGGCGATCACTCCCATTCCGCACTTCGACGAACAACTCGAACCCATAGCTGTCCGGGTCCGGGTCCAGCGTGTAGGACTTACGGATCTCGACCCCACCCCGGACCAGCCGGAAGGTCACGCTATTGGATGTGCGCGACTCCACGTCGTAGACCGCAGAGCCGAGATCGCCGAAGCCGAGGCTGTCGAAGGACATCTCGAGTGCTCGCGGAGTGCTCTCGTCGAGGCTCACGAGTTCGACCTGGGCTCCCTTCCCTCCCGAGTCATCCAGCTCCGCGAAGTCCTTCAGCGTCCAGGCGATGAGCGCCCCACCCCGATTCGTAAGCCGCGCCGAGAACGTCTCGCCTTCGAACACGCCCTCCCAGGCCGCCACGTCCGGGACAACCGGGACCTGGGCATGCCTGGCGGAGGCCGTCGAAGGAATCGGCGCTTCATGACGCGTCGCATCTATTCCTGCGTCATCATATTGCGTCATATTGGCGTCATCGCGAGGATCTTCTTGCTGCGTCGCGTTAATTGGCGTCAGCGGAAGTTCGCGCGTCGCCTGGTAGGAGAGCCACAGGCTATACACCCCAAAGCAGAGCACGATCGCCAGAATTGTATTGCGATCCAACGACTTACCTCACGGAACCGGATCCAGGCCGCCGTCGTGGAAGGGGTGACAGCGGCTGACGCGGCGGATGGCCATCCAGGAACCGCGTAGGCCTCCGTGAGCTCGGATCGCCTCGAGCGCATAGCGTGAGCACGTCGGATGAAAGCGGCACGTCTGCCCGAGCAGGGGCGAGATGAATCGTCGGTAGAGCCACAGCGAGCCGATCAGCATACGTGCGAGGGGGCTAGGTTGGCTGACCTCAGACATCCGCGGATCCTGGTCTGCGCTCCAATTTGCTGAGAAGCTCGGCCAACTGGGCTCGCAACTGCTTTCGATCGAGTTCTCCGGCTCCTGGCCGGGCGATCACAACGATGTCCACGTTTTCCTCGAATTTCCCCCGCGAGTGCCGAAACCACTCACGAATTCCACGCTTCAAGCGGTTGCGTTGGACGGCGGGTCCCACTTTGCGACTCGCGGTGACCCCAAGCCTCCGAATATCACCGCGCGCACCCGCTCCCCGGCGTGCCGGCGCCACCAGCACCACGAAGTCACCTGACGCAATACGGGTGCCCTGTCGGGCTACACGTTGGAAATCACGCGGGAGCAGTAGACGGTCGGACCGTCGGAAGCGCCCGGTCGACCGCGGCATTTCGATCCTCTCGCCGGCTATTTCGATCCCACCGAGACGGTGAGCCGCTTCCGGCTCTTCTGTCGGCGCCGCTTCAGAATTTCGCGGCCCCCGCGGGTCTTCATGCGGGCTCGAAATCCGTGCTTCCGGAGTCGCTTAATACGACTCGGCTGATAGGTACGTTTCATTCCGAGCCCCTGATCTGCGCGTCGGGGTTGAATCTGGAACCGCCGGGCCCCCTGTGGGCCGGGCGGGGCGGAAGTATCCGTCTCCCCGAGTCGATGTCAACGCCTCGCAAAACGCGCCAATCCCCCGTTTCGAGTCCTCCCACAAGCAGCGACGGGCCACCCGCACCCCTACAAAGCGAACGCTGGTTGACGTTCTCAGTGCTGTCGTCTCGTCTCGGCGCATCCGCGTGGCCGACCGCGACTGCCGAGCGCGTCTGCAACCCCATGGAGTAGCCCGGCAGGTCCCTTCGCGTGGTAAACTGCCCGACAACGTTGGACCAACGTTGATCCAAACAGCAGCAACCAACCAGAGACTCTGTTCGATCGGTGTACCTCGAGGTGTCTTCGATCGATACCTGACAATCGCAAAACATTTGTGAGTGCGGGTACCTCGGGGTGTTTTGTCCAAATGTCACGCGCGACTACTACTGCTTTCTCTTAATTAGATATTAATACAGTAGGAATAACAGCATGAAACTCACGATTACAAAAGCCGAACTCATTCGGGGTCTCTCTCGCATCCAAGCGATTGTCGAGAAACGTAACTCGATGCCGATCCTCGCGAATGTATTGCTCGAAGCGCGGGGCCAGGGGGAAGCGGGCGAACTCGAACTCGCAGCGACTGATCTCGAAGTGGGGATCCGAGGCGTGCATGCTGCGAATGTCTCCGAGACTGGAGCACTTACGATCTCGGCCAAGAAGCTATTTGAAATTACACGCGAGCTCCCCGATGAGGTGATACAGCTCGAATCAACGCCCAATGCGTATCTTGCCGTTCGTTGCGCAAGAGCCGAGTTTACGCTCGCAGGTACCGCGGCGGAGGAGTATCCGACGCTACCCACCTTTACTCCGGAGAAGATGGTCCCGGTTCAAGCGCTGATCCTCAGCCAAATGATCGAACGCACGATTTACGCGGCCTCGGTCGATGAGACCCGTTACAACCTCAACGGTGTTTACTTCGAAGTGTTGAAGGAGACTGGGAAGCTCCGCATGGTCGCCACGGATGGACATCGCCTGGCGTGTGTCGATCGTCTCGTGGGTGACGATACGGCGGCACTTGCCAGCGGAGTGATCATTCCACGGAAGGGACTCGCCGAACTGAAGCGTCTGCTGGACGAAGATGGCGTCGACGAGGTCAACTTGGCGTTCGAAGGGAACAATGGGCTTGCGAAGCGAGGCAACGTGACGCTCGTCATGCGCCTGATCGAAGGCGAATTTCCAAACTACCAGCAGGTAATTCCTGATTCACTCGAACACCAACTCGTGCTCCCGGCCGACCCGCTGCTGCACGCTCTTCGGCGTGTTTCGCTACTTTCGTCCGAGCGAAGTCGAGCGGTAACGCTCGAGTTGTCGAACGGGAAGCTGATGATTACTTCCAGCAATCCCGACCTGGGTGATGCTCGGGAGGAGCTCGATATCGACTATGCGGGCGACACGATCGCGATCGGCTTCAACTCGAAGTACCTGATCGAGGCGCTGGGTGTCTCGGGTGCCAAGGAGGTACGGTTCGGGCTCCAGGACGACTTGTCACCGACGCAACTGGTCCCAACCGATGACGAGGACACCCTCGCGGTCGTGATGCCGATGCGCATCTGAACGGCGTCTCAACGCCGTTTAAAGCGCATTGAAGGGGCCGCCTGCGGCAACAGGGTTTGCCTGCCCCTCAAATTTTCTTGGGCGCCTCGGCATCTTGGCATAGTGCATACCGAGCACAACACCTTGGGATCTGGACATTTCTTCGCAGCAGGGGGGCACCTCCCTCACTGGGTGACCTTGCCGGTACAATGCTCCACTCTTCCTCTTCGTACTGGGCTTGAATGGAAACTTCTCCCGCGAATTGGGAGAGCTTGTCCGCAAACAGCGAACCAAACTGTATAGTAGCCAA
>JAYGDB010000107.1:0-4757 GCA_046583095.1 Myxococcota bacterium
TGCCAGCGTCCGCTTCCGGAGTTCTTCGAGGGCTACGGCGTCCTGGCTGCGGCTCATCGCGGTCAGAATAGACGACCCCGCTTCCGGCACGAGTGCAGCACCGCGCTTGCCCTGGGGGCCTCATGTATTTCGTTGCAATATCGGCGGGTTGAGGGTGATGCCTCCGCGCGCGGACCTTGACTCCCCCGTCCCCCTCCGGTACCCAATGGCCGTCCCGAACGCCCGCCGCCGCGTTCCAGCTGCGTCGGGCGACCTTCCCGATCGAAAGAACGAGGAAGTAGAGAGGCAGGACGATGGGAGCTTCGGCTCACCGTGCAACCCAGAGTACGCGTCCCGCAGACGTCGAACGCCAGTGGTTCGTGGTGGACGCGACGGACCGGGTGCTCGGTCGGCTCGCGACGCGGATCGCGAGCATCCTGCGCGGTAAGCACAAGCCCACCTTCACGCCTCACGTCGATACCGGCGACCACGTGATCGTGATCAACGCCGAGAAGGTGAAGCTCACGGGAAACAAGCGCGAGCAGAAACTCTATCAGCGGCACTCGGGCCACATGGGTAGCTTGAAGACCGTCAATGCCGACACCTTGCTCTCCGGTCCGCATGCCGACCGGGTCGTCCGCAAGGCCGTCACTGGCATGCTTCCCAGGAACGCCCTCGGCCGACAGATGCTCACGAAGCTGCGCGTCTATGCCGGGCCCGAGCACAAGCACGCCGCTCAGAAGCCCGAGGAGCTCACGATTGACAGCTAACACGGATAGTCGTCTCCCGAAGGTAGTCCCGGGCGTCATTGCAGCGACGGGAAAGCGGAAGACCGCCGTTGCGCGCGTGACGCTCCAGCTCGGTTCCGGCAGCATCGTCGTCAACGGCCGCGAGCTGGAGGAGTACTTCCCGCGCGCCTTGAACCTCATCCTGATTCGCAAGCCCCTGGAGCTCACCGAGTCTCTCTCCCGCTACGACATCAGCGCGAAGATCCACGGCGGCGGTCCGTCGGGCCAGGCCGGTGCCTTGCGCCACGGCATCGCGCGGGCAATCGAGAAACTCGATCCGACCCAGCGCTTGACCTTGAAGCGGGCAGGTCTGCTCACGCGGGACCCGCGGCGGAAGGAACGGAAGAAGTATGGGCAGAAGGGGGCCCGGGCGCGCTATCAGTTCTCGAAACGCTAAGCGGAGGACGCACCTTGCTTGAGGTGCCGACAGAAGTCTGATTCACGAAACGGGAGGCCCTTGTCCTCCCGTTTCTCTTGTGGGTGATTCGGGGTCGGGGGGAGAAGCATGAGAACGCGACAGACCAAGTACATCTTCGTGACCGGGGGCGTGATGTCGTCCCTCGGCAAGGGCCTCGCTTCTGCATCGATCGGTGCGCTGCTCGAAGCCCGTGGTCTGCGCGTCACCTTCCTGAAGCTCGATCCCTACCTGAACGTCGATCCGGGCACCATGAACCCGTTCCAGCACGGCGAGGTCTACGTCACCGAGGATGGCGCCGAGACCGATCTCGATCTGGGTCACTACGAGCGCTTCACCAGTTCGCTGATGGGCAAGGTCAACAATGTGACTGCGGGAGCCATCTACGACACCGTGCTCTCCCGCGAGCGCCACGGCGACTATCTCGGTGGCACCGTGCAGGTGGTTCCGCACGTCACCGATGCGATCCAGGAACGGATCCACAACGCGGTCGCCGCTTGCGAGAAGGGCCTCGGCGTCGATGTGATCCTCGTCGAAACCGGCGGCACGGTCGGCGACATCGAGTCGCTTCCGTTCCTCGAGGCGATCCGGCAATTCCGCGCATCCGTCGGGCGGGAGCACACCTGCTTCGTGCACGTTGCGCCGGTCCTGTACCTGGCCGCGGCGGGCGAACTGAAGACGAAGCCCGTGCAGCACTCCGTCAAGGAACTGCAGTCCGTCGGTCTTTCCCCGGACATCATCCTGTGTCGTACGGACCGCTACCTCGATAAATCCATCAAGTCGAAGATCGGCCTCTTCTGCAACGTCGACGACGATGCCGTGATCACCGCCAAGGACGTGGACACCATCTACGAGGTGCCGCTCGTCTTCCATCAGGAGGGGCTGGACGAGAAAATCTCCCAGGTGCTCAACATGTGGACCGGCCGGCCGGACCTGCGCAAGTGGGAGTCGGTCGTCCAGGTGCTCCGGGATCCGAAGCAGGAACTCACGGTCACGATGGTGGGGAAGTACGTGGATCTCACCGAGTCGTACAAGAGCCTGAACGAGGCGCTCGTGCACGCCGGCATCCCGATCGGCGCCAAGGTCAACATCGAGTACATCGACTCCGAGAAGCTCGAGGGCGTCTCGGAGCTTCGAGACTGCCAGGGGATCCTGGTTCCCCACGGCTTCGGCAGCCGCGGTACCGAGGGAAAGATCCGCGCCGTCCAGTACGCCCGCGAAAATGGGGTGCCGTTCCTCGGGATCTGCTTCGGAATGCAGATGGCGGTGGCCGAGTTCGCCCGCAACGTGGCGGGTTGCCCGGGTGCGAACTCCACGGAGATCGATCCGGAAACCGCGCACCCGGTGATCAGCCTGCTGCCCGGCCAGGAACAGATCGAGGACAAGGGCGCCACCATGCGCCTCGGCTCGTATCCGTGCACCCTGGTCTCGGGCTCCCGCGTCCACGCGGCCTACGGCACCACGCAGATCGCCGAGCGGCACCGGCACCGCTACGAGTTCAACAACGACTACCGCGAGCGGCTCGAGGCAGCCGGCCTGGTGTTCTCCGGCAACTCGCCCGACGGGCGCCTGGCCGAGATCGTCGAGCTTCCCGAGCACCCGTTCTTCGTGGCCTCGCAGTTCCACCCCGAGTTCAGGTCGAAGCCCTTCGCGCCTCACCCGCTCTTCGGGGCCTTCATCGAAGCCGTGGCGAAGCGTCAACTCGAACGCGACTGATCGGGGCGCGCGAGGACCGGGAGCCAGTCGCTCCCGTTAGCGACCTGCCGGGCCGGCCGAAGGCCAGGGCTGCCCGCTGGCGGTCCTCTCCATGGACTCTCCCAGCGAACTTGAAATCGCTTCCGGGATGGCGAAGACTCCGCCGCTCTGGGACGTTAGCTCAGCTGGCTAGAGCACCGTGCTCACACCGCGGGGGTCGGAGGTTCAAGTCCTCTACGTCCCACCAATTCCTCCGCCCGTCTCCACTCGTGCGGAATTCGGGCGCCGCCTACGAGCGTGGTACCCCGTGCCGGGAGGCACGCGGCTGGGGGAGGTGGTACGGTCCCGGCCCGCGCTCGTCAGGGCGCGACGTGGCCCAGTAGCTCAGCTGGATAGAGCGTCGGCCTCCGAAGCCGAAGGTCGCAGATTCGAATTCTGCCTGGGTCACCATCTATTTCAGTCGCTTGGGTCGGCGCCGAATTCGATACGCCCTAGCGAGACGCCACAGGTGCTCTGTGAAAGGGCGCTCCGCCCCCGAATGGCGTTTCGGAGTAGAATCGGGCCAGTCGGGAGAGCTTCGGTGCGGTCTTGTTGGCTGTTGATTGGCTTGCTGATTCTTGCGGTCGCGATCGCGCCAGCGGCGTTCGCGCAGGACGCGACGCCGCCTGAACTGGTGGCGTTCGACATGACTCCCCCGGTTCTCAACATCGTAGTTGCGGACATCGATGGCGATTCGGGCAGCAGCGGCAACCCGCTTACCGTTACCGTTCCCGCAACCGCGAATCTGAACTCAGGCCAGGCCAGTTATAAAGTCGGGTGCGCTGCTTGTCACAACACGGATGGGACGGGAGGCATTGGCCCGCCGGCCCTCACGAATATCACCCCGTATGACCCCGCCACTGGCAACGGATATAGCTTCGATTCACTGACAGCCAAGATCCACGCGACAATGCCTCCGCTCCCCTTCTCCTCCTCAGCCTGCGAGGATGACTGCGCGGAAGACACTGCGGCCCTGATCCTCTGCAGTTTCAACCCGATGGTTGCCGAGGGATGCAGTGATGCCGCAACCGGGATCGTGGTTCCCGCGACTGCAGATCTGACCGCGGGACAGTCCCGCTATGCGAGCCAGTGCCAGGGCTGTCACCGCGCGGATGGGATGGGACCGACCAATCGGAACCTCACGGATATCGTCCCTTACCGCTCCAATCCAGCCAAGGGCTATACCTTCGATTCACTGACGGCCAAGATCCGCGACACGATGCCCAAGACTAGCCCGCCAGCCTGCGTGGGTGACTGCGCGGTCAATACCGCCGCTCATATCCTGTGCGAGCTCGTCCCGGACAGTGCCGAGGGATGCCCATAACGGCAGCGGGGCGCAGTTCCAGTGCGCGCAGTGTCCCGGCCCGGCCCCTCGCCTTCCTGCTAGGCGAGCGCGTCGGTCCCCAGGTCCTTCAGCAGCGGTAGCTTCTGTGTCGTCTCTAGTCGTCGCCGAGACCGAGCCGCCTACGCTCGTAGGCGTTCTCGAGGCTTCGGCGCATCATGGCCGAGGCGGGCCTGATTTCGAGCCCGCGGCCCAGGTCGGCGATCGCGTCCTCCAACCGGCCCTGGCCCAAGAAGGTCGAGGCGCGGTTGTTGAGGGCCCGCCAGTTCGTGTCATCGATTTCGAGCGAGCGATCGCAATGCACCTGCGCAACGTCGTAGTCACCGATCAGGATGTAGCCCGCGCACAGGTTCGAGAGAGCCTTGGCGGCGTCCGATTTGCGCTCGATGCCCTGCGCGAGTTCCTCCTCGATCAGCCGGATCCCCCGCTCGGCATCGCCGAACTGGAGCGCCATCGAGGCCTCGCTGAGCCGGCTGCGCCCCAGCAGGACGGTGTCGCT
>JAYGDB010000188.1:0-3552 GCA_046583095.1 Myxococcota bacterium
GATCCAGGAACTGTATCTCGCCGGTCGCAAGGGTGAGGCCATTGCGGCCGTGCCCGACGATTACTGCGACGAACAGGCGCTCATCGGCCCGCCCCAGCGAATCCGCGAACGCTACAAGGAGTGGGAGAACTCGGGCGCGACGGGTCTGACCCTCTCGTGCCGGCGGACCGAGGGGCTCGAGTTGATGGCGGAGCTGACGGGAAGCCGAGACCGCGCCACCTGACAGCGAGCGCTTGGCGCACATTTCGAGGAAGCATCACAAAAAGGGAGATCTCCATGACTGCCCCCTCCGTGACATCCGAACCCATTCTGTTGGAAGAAACCCGGAATGGGGTCCGGATCCTCCGGATGAATCGACCGGAAAAGAAGAATGCGCTCTCGAACGATCTGACCCGGGCGCTTGTTCGGAGTGTTGAAGCGGCGGCCTCTGACGATGAGGTGCGGGTGATCGCACTGACAGGCGCTGGGGGCGCGTTCTGTTCGGGTGCAGATATCAGCCCCAGAAAACCTACGGATCCCGAGCCCGATTCCGTTGAGGAAACCGCGGACATCGTGGTTCAGTTAGTGACCGGTATGCGAGTGACTTGCGAAAAGCCCGTCATCGCCGGCATCGATGGAATCGCGATCGGAGCCGGGCTGGCGCTCGCCATGCTTGCCGACATGCGCTTGGCCAGCTCCGCAGCCCGGTTTCATCCGGGCTATGCACGGATCGGAACCTCGCCGGATTGTGGCCTCTCGTGGACCTTGCCCGAAGCCATCGGACGCGAACGGGCCATGCGCTTCTTTCTCGAGCCCGAGATGCACGATGCCGAGGCAGCGCTCGCGCTGGGGCTGGTGGGCGAAGTCGTCGACGCCGATGGCTTCGATCAGGCCTTCGTTGCCTATTGTGAGAAGATCGCCGAGATTGCGCCGCTGGCCGCTACACAGACGAAGCGCCTGGTCACGCGGATCGGTCTCCTCGATGACCTCGAACCTCACCTGCGCGACGAGCTTACGTACGCGGCGCGCGGGTTGATGAGCGAGGATGGCAGGGAAGCCAGACGCGCGATGCGTCAGAAGCGCAAGCCTGTCTTCAGCGGGCGATAGCCACGCATGAGTGCGAAAAAGACCCACGAACGCGCCGCCGTTCGCGTCGCCCGGAAGCTCGTGAGCGAGATTCGGCGCCGGCACCTGCGGCCGGGCGCGCAACTCGCGTCCGAGCATCGGATGGTGGAGAAGTTCGCAGTGGCGCGCGCCACCATCCGAGAGGCGCTCCGCTTCCTCGAACTCCAGGGCGCGCTTCGAATCAAGGCCGGACCCGGCGGCGGGCCAGTCGTGAGCGTTCCAGGCGCCAGTCATCTCGCGAGCGTGCTCTCACTCCACCTTCAGTTCGCCGACGCCTCCTTCAACTCGGTCGTGGATGCACGCCGTGCGATCTACCCGGTGCTGGCGTCCCAGGCTGCGGAGCACGCGAGCCGCGAGGACGTCGCGACGCTGAAGGAGAGCATCTCCAGGATGCACGCCTGCGTTCAGGAATGGGAGCTCTTCAAGGAAGAGGCCCGTCGCTTCATGAGTCTGGTGGCTACCGCTTCGGGCAACCGGGTCCTGGCGCTCTTGGTGGACGCGCTGCACCGGATGTCGGAGGGCGCCGGCGCCGAGTGGGACGAGAGGCAACGGCGGTCGGCGCTGCGCAGCTACCAGACGGTGATTCGGGCGATCGAGAACGGAGAAACGGAGGAAGCCCGATCGATCATGGAGAAGTCGCTGGCTGCCGCCGCACGCTACTGGGAGCGGACGGCTCCTGACGAACTGAAGGAACCGGTCGCCTGGATCGATTCCGATCGTTGACGGGCCCGAAGCGAGGATCGCGATCGTAGTCTCTGCCCGCGCCCGAGCCTCTCGAGGAGATCCGAGCCAATCCGAGAGAGGCTCGGGCGGGGATCCGACGATACCGGGCCTTCCGTCTGGGGGCCTGAGCCCCTTCCCCGCCTCTATTTGACGGAATATCTACTTATCGGACCCTGCGGAAACACAGCTTGAACGTCCTATCTGCTTGACCAGATCCGGCCGGATGTGTGACAACCCATTGAAGCAAGGGGGACGACTGTGGACCTGATTTTCTCTTTCTTTGTGTGGATCGCCCTGTTGGTATTCGCGTACCACTTCTGCACGACCATCGGCGACTACTCCTCGGACGAGCCGAGACTGCTTCCGGAGGGCCTCTTCTTCAGAACCCTGGAGAAGCTCGGGCTCTACCTCTCACTCTTTGGCCTCGTGTGGTTCGTGGGTGGCGTTGTTTGGATGATGGTGCTCGCGTACACCACCGGCGTTATCGCCGAGATCTTTGGATTCTGATCCAACTCAGGAGAACGACATGACCGACCCGCGGAGACTCAAGAAAGGCGTTCTGATCTTGTTGGCGTACTGCGCGATCTTCTTCGTGCCCTATTACACGACGCTCCTGATTCAGATCTATCAGCACTGGACGAAATGATCGCGATGGAGGCGACCCAAGTGGACCCGACGAACAAGAAGATCGATCGTTACCTGTTGGGAGGAGCGGCCCTGGTAGGACTGGCGCTGCCCAGTCCGATTGGTCTGGCAATGATCTTCTACGGCCTTTACCTAGAAAGCCAAGAGCGAAAGGCCGGACGGATCACAAGGCCCGCGGTCATCACAGCCATCGCGATCTTCGGCATGGTAAACGGCCTCGTCAATCTCTTTTCGGCTCACGGAATGCTGTTCGCATCCGACAACCCGTTCTTCATGCCCCTCGTCAAGGTCTACGGCATATTCATCGATGAGCGTTATTGGGCCTACGGGTACAACACGGCGTGGTGGGGAGGCCCGGCGGATCGCTACGAAGCGACCTGGAACATCACCAACGGCTTTCTCCTGTTTCCGATCTACACGGTGGCCCACTATGGCTTGTACCGAATGAAGCGGTGGGGCTACCAATGGACGATCACCTTCTCGTGGATCTTCGCCTATGGCTGCATGCACTACGCGATCAACCACACTCTTTTCGGGAACGAAAACCAATGGACCGCTGAATTCCCGATCTGGGGATGGGCGATCATGAACTACCCCTACAACATCACGCCCTTCATCGCACTCTTCATCCTCCACGTCGCCAACAAGAACTTGTTCATCGAAGACCGCGAGGTGACCGCCTAGCAGCGCGGCCCCGTATCGGGCGCCTGATTCGCCCGCATGATGAGGATGGACACCATACGAATGCGAAACTCGGCTCGACTTCACGAACTCCCGTTACACCCTCCCGGGATGCGCCGAGTGTCTTTTTCACGGGTGAGGCCCCTCCTTGCGTTTCCCGTGCTGGTCCTCGCCGCGTGCAGCCCGGGCGCTCCGGCCGATGAGCCGTTGGCCGGCGACCCGGCCGCCGGCCAACACGCCTATGCCCTTTATTGCGCCAGCTGCCACGGCGTGCGCGGCGATGCCACGGGTCCGCTGGCTTCGAGTCTCCAGACCCGGCCCGCCGATCACACCGCCGGGGCGTACATGAACACCGTGTCCGACGAGTACCTGTTCGCGGTGATCGCGGACGGCGGCGCC
>JAYGDB010000218.1:0-22855 GCA_046583095.1 Myxococcota bacterium
GGTATTGGGATACGGTCCGACCGCGAGGAGAGAAAACCGAGTACAAGCGACCGGGCTCACTGACAGAGTCACGCTCACTCCCGACGGAGAAATACGTCGCACGGCTGAAATCCTTCGTGGGCATATGCCGCGCGTTCGGAATCACTCCCGTCCTGATGACGCAGCCGGCCATCCACGTTCGAACCGCCTTGACGCCTGACTGGACAGACCCTCGCAACCAGGAGATCTTCAATCACTTGATTCGGCAGGTGGGCGCCGAAGAAGAGGTTCTGGTGATCGACCTTGCGGGCTTCTTCTTGGACGAAGTGGATGACTGGAAGGAGCCGATGGTCGTGTTCTACGACGGAGTCCACTTCACCGACCACGGCTCGCGGCTCGCGGCCGCGCACATCGCGGCTCGTCTCTACGAAGCCTTGCTCCAGCCGCGCCTGGCCGGCTCCGACTAGGCCCGGGCGGCTCCGGAACCTTCGCGTTGCACGTTGTCCAGCGGTGGGGCGAGCTGTCGATCGCTCAGCCGCGCTTCCTTCCGATCACGATGAAGAATCCGCCTTCGCGGCTGCCGTTGAAGAGCATTCCGAGCTCCACCGCCAGCCGCTCGGCGGCATTGCCCGGCTCCGCGGGCTCGAAGAGCTTCGCGCGCGAAGAGAAGCCGCGGAAGGGCCTGGTGTAGGGCAGGCTGGTCACGAAGTCGAAGCCGATCTCTTCCATCCACCGGATCGATTCGCCGATCGTGTGCTTGGACTCGTGTGGGTGCTTGTACTGATCCGCGAACCAGGCTCGTTTCTTCGCGCTGCTCGAGTCCTGCTTGCGGAGATTCGGGTCCAGAAACTTGAGGCGGTCCCCCGACAGGTTGAAGACCTTTCGTCGAAAGTCCGTGATCAGACGACCGTAGCGGTGGTAGAGACCGATCAGGATGTAGCCACCCGGCCGCACGAGCCCAGAGATCGTTTCGAAGGCGAGGAAGGGGTCGGAGGTGTGGTGCAAGACCCCGTTCGAGACCACCAGGTGAAAGGTCTCCGGCTTGAAGACCGGTTTGAAGAGGTTCTGCTGCACGAATCGAACCCGTTGCAACCCGTGACTGCGAGCGAATCCCTGCCCGAGCCTGAGCGAGTTCAGACAGATGTCCGAGGCAAAGACCGAGCGGTTGGCGATCGAGAGGAAGTTGCTGAGCTGACCCGTACCACAGCCAACCTCGAGGACGCGTGCGCCGGGAGGCACCTGCTCGTCGAGCAAGCGTGCGAACAGGCCTTCGCTCGCCTTTCGCTGGAGGCTCGCGACACTGTCGAAGTCATCGTAGTTGGGGAAGGGAGTCTCTTCGTAGAATTCCTTCACGGTGTCGGTGACGTCGGATCGGGATTCATCCCAGTCGTTGGGCCAGAAGAGCATGGGGATGCCGTCGTCGATCGCGAAAGCGTGATCGCAACCGAGGCAGCTGATGTCAGCGTCGCCCCACCGAAGCTCACTGCCGCAGCCAGGACAGTGAAAAATACCGTGAGACTCCTCGGGGAGACTCCCTTGGCGACTGTCTTTTCTGCCTTCCATGAACCACCGTTGCTCGAGGCGATTTCCGGGAATCAGCTCCGGTGCGCGGAGTTTCGCCGCACGGGCTGCTACGCGGGACGAAGCTGGGTCAGCTCGCGGGTGTTGTCGCGGACGATCCGCTGGGTCGTCTTGTCGTCGAAACCCTCGAGCTCCTCGAGGAAGTCGAGAGGCCGGGGCATGCCTTCGATGTGCGGCCAGTCCGAACCGAAGATCACGCGCTCCGGGCCCATGTACTCGACAACCTCGTGGACATCGTCCTCCCAGAACGGGTTGATCCAGACGTGGCGCCTGAAGTTCTCGGCCGGATCCTCTTTGAAATAGCCGGACATCTTGTTGGCCGTCGACTTCAGCTTGCGGAAGAGGTCCGGCAGAAACTCCGAACCGTTCTCCACCGAGGCCACCCGCAGGTTGGGGAAGCGCTCGAAGAGCCTCGCGAGGGTGACCGTCAGCAGCCAGTCGTAGGCGGCCCGTTCGATGTTGAGCATCTTGATGCTCGGGCCATAGCCCCCTTCCCCTCCCTCGAAGCTCGCTCCGAAGCCGTCCTTCGCATAGCCGTTGCTCGAGTAGCCGCTGTCGCCCGCGTGGATCACCACGGTGATACCGGCCTCGTTGACGCGCGCCCAGAAGGGATCGAGGAGGGGATCGGCCGGTGAGAGGGGACCCGTCAGGGTCCAGACCGGCGCCGGGCGCATGACGACCACCCGGGCGCCGCGCTCGAGGGCAAGCTCGAGCTCGCGAATCCCGGCGTCGAGATCACCGAGCGCGATATAGGGCGCCGCGTAGATGCGGTTCTCGTAGTCGTACCCCCAGTCTTCGTAGAGCCACTCGTTGAAGGCGCGATACAAGATCGCGACGCCTTCCGGGTCGCCCTTGAGGAGTTCCTCGTACAGCACGCCGAGTGTCGGGAACAGCCAGCAGGCCTCGAGGCCCTGCTGGTCCATCACCTTGACGCGCGCTTCGCTGCCGAGGTACTCGGGACAGATCGGCTCGCGTTCGCGCAGAAACTCCATCGGGTTCTTGCGCCCGGGATTGCCGCGGAAGTACTCGTGCATCGCGCCAGGCATGGCGATGGGATCGAAGGTCGGATTCTTGACGGCATGACTCACCTTGCCGCCGAGAACGTGGTACTTACGGCCGTCGATCTCCGCCCACTGGAGCGTGCGCCTCCCGTGCTTCGGATCGAGATGACGCGTGAAGGCGTCGAGAGCCTCGTAGTAGTGGTTGTCGGCGTCGAACGCCAGGTAGTCGAGCGTGTCCAACGGATCGTTCGAAGCCACGGCAATCTCCCCGCGCTGTCTCGCGCGCGCTGCACCCATCCGGTGGCAACCGTGCGCCTGCCGGTGAGAACGGAGAGTCTACCGGACCCGGTGGGAGTGGGCCTAGGAGGCCCCGACGCGGTGGAGCGCGCGCTGGAAGAGGCCGACCGTCGTCGCGTGGAGGACGTCTCCGGTGGCCTTGGGCGCCATGCCCGCGCAGGCGCGGGCATGGGTACCCTCGAGGATGATTCCCAGCTTGTAGCAGGCGAGCACCTCGTACCAACCGATCTCGCGCACGTCTCGCGTGCTGCCCTCGGCGTAGCGTGCCACGAGTTCCTCGGCCTTCGGAAACCCGTCCCATGGCTGAATCCCGCCGCCCACCGCAGCGGCCGAGGGCGCGTCGGCGGCGGGCCAGGTGGCGAGCAGCCAACCGAGGTCCAGCAGCGGATCGCCGATGGTGCAGAGCTCCCAGTCTACGATCGCTGCGAGGTCGGGGCTGTCGGGCCGGTACATCACGTTCGCGAGGTGGTAGTCCCCGTGGAGGATCCCCGGATGAAAGTCGGCCGGGCGATGATCGTCGAGCCAGTGCGCCACGTCGTCGACGCCGGGAATCTCGGGTCCGGGATAGCCTTCGAACTCGGAATAACCCTCGAGTTGCGAACGCCAGCGCGGGACCTGCCGCTCGAGGAAGCCCTCGGGACGGCCGAAGCCCTCCAGCCCTACAGCCAGGTAGTCGACGCGCCCCAGGGCGGCCACCGAGTCGACGAGCGAGAAGCCCATCGCGCGACGGACCACCGGATCGGATCGGTGGAACTCGGGAAGGCCCTGGGTCGGGTTGAAGCCCTCCACCGGTTCCATCAGATAAAAGGCCGCCCCGATCACGTCTGTCTCCGGGCAGCCCGCAATCAGCCGCGGGTGCGGGACGTCGGTGTCCGCGATCGCCCCGAGGACGCGCGCCTCCCGCCGCATCGTCTCGTTGCTGTTCTTGCGCAGGTGCGGGGGCGGGCGACGCAGCACGAAGGTGCGGCCACCGCGCGTGAAGCGCAGCAGGATGTTCTGGGTGCCCCCGGCGAGCAATTCCGCGTCGGCAATCGCCTCGCCGGGGAGCTCCTGGCCGTCCATCCACTGCGCGAGGCGCTCGAGATCGACGTGCTCGGGAGCGACCGGCGTCTCGCTCACGGACCGCCACCATCCACCCGGAGCACCGAACCACTCGTGAAACTAGCGGCGTCGCTCGCCAGGTAGATGGCCGCGCCCACGATTTCTTCCGGCTCGCCGGCTCGCTGCAGCGCGATCGTGGCCTTCGCCTGGCGCTCGAATGCCTCGGTGCGCGACCAGGCCTTGCTGACATCGGTGTGGAAGGGGCCCGCCATGATGCAGTTGACCCGGACGCTCGGGCCATACTCGTGGGCGTACGCGACGGTGATGGCATTCAGCCCGGCCTTGGCGGCCCCGTAGGGGGCGGTCGAAGGCGCGGGCCGGATCGACGCCGTGCTGCTGATGTTGATGATGGAGCCGCCGTCGCCGGCGACCATCCGGCTCCCGACAAGTGCCGTGAGTCGGAAGGGCCCCTTGAGATTCACGTCGAAAATCTTGTCGTAGAGGGCCTCGCTCGTCTCCAGCGATGACGGGGCGAGGGGAGACATCCCGGCATTGTTGACCAGGATGTCGACCCGGCCGAAGTGCCCGTAGACCGCGTCGGTGAGCGCTTCGAGGCCGTCCCAGTCTCCGACGTGGCACGCGTACGGAAATGCCCGGCGTCCGAGGGCTTCGACCTCGCCCGCCGCCTTCACGCAGGCCTCGAGCTTGCGGCTTGCGATTGCAATATCGGCGCCCGCGGCGGCGAACCCCAACGCCATCGCACGACCGAGGCCCCGGCTTCCGCCGGTGATCAGGGCGACCTTGCCGCTCAGATCGAACGATTTCTCGGCCTTGCCGGGCATCCGGCAAGGTTATCACCGAAACTGGATCTGATACGATGCCGAGACCCATCAGGAGCAACCCCATGCCGCGAACCCTCTTCACGAACGCGAACCTCCTCGACGGCGAGAATCCCCCCCGCTCGGGAGTGAACGTGGTTCTCGAAGGCAACCGAATCACGGGCGTCTCCGACGACGCTCCCGACGCCGCCGACGGCGATCGGGTGATCGATCTCGCCGGCAAGACCTTGATGCCGGGCATGTGGCAGGGCCACTTCCACTCGGGCTTCGGCGCCTTCGGCGGGGGCACTGCCGCGCCGCTGCTCGGCCTCGAGGAGCCGACCGCCTACCTCGGCATGCTCGCCGGGAAGAACGCGACGACCGCCCTGCAGTGCGGTTTCACGAGCATCATCGGCTCGAGCAACGGCCAGGGTCTCGACGTGTGCCTCAAGGAGGCGATTCTCGCCGGTGTCGTCGAGGGCCCGCGCGTGACGGCCTGCACCCGCGAGTTCATCGTCTCGGGAGACATGGCGGACGGCACCAACCGCTCCTGGTTCATGGAGATCGAGAACCACGGCCTGGTCCGTCGCTGCGACGGCCCCGAGGCTTTTCGCCAGGCAACGCGCGAAGAACTCGGCCGCGGCGCCGACGTCGTGAAGCTGTCTACCAGCCCCGGCCACGGATCCATGCCGACGAGGGAGCTGTGTTACATGACGGACGCAGAGCTGCATGCCGTCACCGAGACCGCCCATGACCGCGGCAAGCTCGTCCGAGCCCACACCGCATCGAAGACCTCAATCCTCGCGTGTGCCCGTGCGGGCGTCGACCTCATCGACCACGCCGACCGCATCGACCGCGAGTGCATCGATGCGATCCTCGAGGCCGACGCCACGGTGTGCCCGAGCATCCTCTGGTACGACCGCTTCCTCGGCATGGCCGAGAACTGGGACCACGCCGCCCAGCCCTTCCCGATCGGAGACGGCTTCCCCGAGGCGCTCGAGAGCACCCTCGCGCGCATCCGCGGCGTCCGTGAGGACTTCGACTACACCCGCGAGATCCTCCCGGAGGTGGCGAGTTCGGGCGTGCGGCTCGTGGTCGGAGACGATTTCGGCACGCCGCTGATGCCCCACGGCGACTACATCTCCGAGTTCGAGGTCTACGTGAAGCAGCTCGGAATCCCTGCCCTCGATGTCATCCAGTGGACGACCAAGAACGCCGCCGACGCGATCGGCCGGGGAGACGAACTCGGCACCATCGCCGAGGGCAAGCTCGCCGACCTGCTGGTCATCGACGGAGACCCGGTCGCCGACATCACCTGCCTGCGAGACCCGGCCCGGATGCCGGCAATCGTCCGCGACGGCATCTTCGTCCGCGACTTTCTCGGCTAGGCCGGCCTCCGCATGCAGCAGAGCAAGCTCGAGGAAACCCGATGAGCACTTCAGCCCCCTACATCACGATTACCGCAGACACCCATGCCGGCGCCTCGATCCAGGGATACCGCGACTATCTCGATCCGTCGGAGCGTTCGGACTTCGACGATTGGAGAAGCGCTTATGCAAGCCCTTCGAAAAAGCACCTCGGCGGCAAGAAGACGAAGAACTGGGACTCGGCCGAGCGGCGGCGCGATCTCGAGAGTGACGGCGTCGTCGGCGAGGTGATCTTCCCGAACACGGTTCCGCCCTTCTACGACACCGCCTTCCACATCGCGCCGCCTCCGTCGGCGTCGCAATACCTCCGCTGGCGGGCGGGCGCACGCGCCCACAATCGCTGGCTCGCCGAATTCTGCGCGGACGAGCCGGACCGTCGCGCGGGTATCGGCCTCATCCACCTGAACGACATCGACGACGCGATCGAGGACGTGAACTGGATCGCGAAGAATGGACTCCGCGGCGGCGTCCTGCTGCCGTTGCCCTCGCCTTCGGACGTGCATCTCGAGCCGCTCAACGATCCGTGCTACGACCGGCTCTGGGCCGCGATCCAGGACTGCGACCTCGTCATGAACCAGCACTCCGGCCAGGGATCGCCCAGCTATACCGACGGCCAGGGCTCGAAAGCGCTGTGGGCGCTGGAGATGTCGTTCTTCGTTCAACGCGGCTTCAGCCACCTGATCATGGGCGGCGTCTTCGAGCGCTTTCCCAAGCTCCGATACATCCTGACGGAATCGGGCTGCGCGTGGGCACCGAAGCTGATGCAGCAGCTGGACGCGATGTACATGGCCTGGAAGGCGGGCGCGATCGGCGAGATCGACACCTCCCGCGATCCGGCGCTGAACGAACTTCCCAGCTTCTACGCGAAGCGAAATTGCTGGTACGGCGCCAGCTTCCCGTCGCCGCGAGAGATCGCGGGCCGTGACGTGGTCGGGGTCGACCGGATTCTTTGGGGCAACGACTACCCGCACTACGAGGGCTGCTACCCCTACTCCCGTGAGAACATGCGCTTCGCCTTCTCGGACACCGACGAACGGGAGGTGCGGATGATGCTCGGGGAGAATGCAGCCGCGCTCTACGGATTCGACCTGGAGGCGCTGCGGCCCCTGGCCGAGACGCTGGGCATCACGCCGGAGCTGGTCCGTCAGCCGCTGGAGGAGATCCCCGCCGACTCCACCTGCATCACGTTCATGCGCGCGCGAGCCGAAGCCGCCTTCAAGTCCTAGCTGGAACGATGCCCCAGGGAGCCCGGTTTCAACCCGACGGAACCGGCGGTGCGACATCCGGCGCCTCTATCTTGTAGAGCTTCGCCGCGTTCCCGAAGAGCACCTTGTGTTGTGCTTCGGGCGTCGCGCCTCCGAGCGCAGCGTCGATCTTCTCCCGCACGTTGTCGTAGAGGCATACGGGGTGCGGGTAGTCGGTCTCGAAGAGGATGTTGTCCACTCCGATCACGTCCATCAACTCGCGGGGCGCGAACTCCTCGAAGATGTAACAGCCGTAGACCTGCCTCGCGAAGTACTCGCTCGGCTTGAGCTCGAACTCCGGATTCGAGCCGCGCACATCGCCGTACTCGAACGTGTAGTCGCAGGCTTCGAGGACGAAGGGGATGAAGCCGATCCCGGACTCGACGGAGAGGAATTTCAGCTCCGGAAAGCGAGGCAGGACACCCGAGAAGAGCAGATCGGTGAGTTGCTTACCGTTGTCGAGAAAGAGCGATACCGCGGCGAAGCCGTTGGTCCTTCCCATGCCCGTCGTCTTGATACGCTCGGGCGTGTAGCCGTCGTCGAACGTCCCGGCACCAATGTGAAAGCTCACCGGCAGATCGCAGCTCTGCGCTGCCGCCCACAGCGGATCCCAGTGGTGGCTGCCCAGGATGGGCATGCCGTGGCTCTGGGGCTCCCCGGTAAAGAGGACCCCCTTGTGTCCGGTCTTCGCGCAGCGCTCGATCTCGGCGACCGAAGCCTCGACGTCCCAGAAGGGAGTGGCCAGGATCGGAATAAAGCGACGCGGATCCACGGAGACCCAGTCGATCAGGAAGTCGTTGTAGGCACGGACGCAGGCGAGCATGAGCCCCGGGTCCTTCAAGCTGAGAAACGCCTGGCTCCCGAAGCCGCCCACGTTCGGATACAGCGCCATCGCCCAGATCCCCACCCGGTCCATGTATTCGAG
Organism: Myxococcota bacterium; assembly: GCA_046583095.1. GTDB lineage: Bacteria > Myxococcota_A > UBA9160 > UBA9160 > UBA4427 > JAJDAN01. The sequence continues at coordinate 8,314 of JAYGDB010000218.1, forward strand.
GCGTGCGCTCGCGTCATAGGCGGCCTTCGGCACCTCGTCCATGTTCCGCGGCGCCGCCGGAAACGTCTCGGGCCAACCGGCCACGGCGGTGAAGCCGACGGGCAGAAACCCCTGGCTATCGCCGATCCGCCAGGTCTCGATACCCGTCTCCGCGTCGCGAACGAGGTGGGGCGCTTGATCCTTGTACCGGGCCGGTAGCCGGCTCGTCCACAAGTCACCGGGCTCGGTGACGTGGGTGTCGACATCGATCACCCAGTCCTGGATCTGTACGGGGCTCGTGCTCATGCCTAGCTCCTCCTCACGCAACCGAGACGCGGCCGCGGTCCACTCCGGATTCTACTCGTCTCGAGTCGGAGGCGCGCTCTTCCGCTTTGCTGCCTCGATGCGCGCCATGAACTCCCGCTGCACCTCGAGGTAACGCTGCTTGTCCTCGTGCGTGGCCGGCTCGTGAGCGGCTTCGTCGGGGCGCAGATCGCGTGTCCAGGCCGCGAACTCGAGCAACACGCCGTCAGGATCGAAGAAGTACATCGAGCGAACGAAGACGTCGTCCGTCATGGCCTCGCTCATCTGCATCGGCGAGTTGTCGTGATTGACGATCTCGGTGACATCGATCCCCTTCGCCTGGAGGCGCTCTCGATACTCCTCCATCTTCTCGGGAGCCACGTCGAAGGCGATGTGGTTCATCGAGCCATGGGCGGTGGCAATCGAGCCCTCGCCGACGTTGTGCGCGGGCGAGGCCACGCCAGGAGCCCGGTCCGGCGCCTCCGGGAACCAGAAGAAGGCCAGCGAATCGCCGTTTCCGATGTCGAAGAAGAAGTGCTGCCCCATCCCGGCCGGGAGGTCGAGGGTCTTCTTGAGCGGCATCCCCAGCACATTCGAGTAGAAGTCGACGGTGCGAGCCATGTCCTTGCAGACCAGGGCCAGATGATTCACACCGCGAAGCTCGAATACCTTGTTCTCGCGTCCCGCCAAGTCAGCCTCCGATCACGCGCTTGCCGCCCACTCCATTGTACCCACCGCTAGCGAGGTAGCTGCACCAGCTGGCGCGCCATGATCACGCGCTGGATCTGGCCCGTCCCCTCGACGATGTCCATCGCCTTGACGTCGCGGTAGAGCTTCTCGATCAGATGATCGCCGCGCGCGCCGACGATGCCGATCAGCTCCATGCCGAGGCTCGTGACCTCCATGCCGACCTGGGCGCCGATCGCCTTCGACATCGACGCCTCGACGATGTTCGGCTTCTGCCGATCGGCCAGCCAACCCGCCTTGAGGCACAGGAGCCGCGCTGCCTTCAACTTACGGGCAGAACGCTCGAGACGGTCGCGTACGCGTTCGCTGCCGAGCAGGTCGTGCTCGCGCGCGAACGCGAGAGCCTCGTCGAGGGCGGCCCTGCCAATCCCGACCGAGTTGGCCGCGATCACCGGGCGGCCTGCGTTGAAGGTTCGCATCGCCGTCTTGAAGCCCGCACTCTGCTGGTAGCGCTCTTCGCCTCCGAGCAGGTTCGACGCGGGCACCCGGCAGTCCTGCAGGCTGAAGGACGTCGACTCGTAGGCCTTGAGTCCCATCTTCTTCTCGATCTTGAAGCCGCCGAGACCGGACGTGCCCTGCTCGACGAAGAACGCGCGGTGGGCATCTCGGCCCTTGCTCGGATCGAGGGTGCACTGCACGAGGATCCAGTCGGAGCGGCTGGCGTTGCCGATGAAGCACTTGGCGCCGTTCAGGATCCAGCCGTCGCCGTCCTGCTTCGCGGTGGTCTGGATGGCAGCCGCGTCGGATCCGCATCCGGGCTCGGTCATGCCGAAACAGGCCCAGTGCGGACGGTCCGGCTCGAGGAAGGGCGAGAGGAAGCGCTCCTTCTGCGCGTCTGTTCCCATCGCGAGGACGTTGCCTTCGGGCAGGCCGACGCCCGGCTGCGCCACCATCACGCCGCGGTCCCAGTAGGCGAGTTCCTCGACGGACAGCAGCGTCATCACGGTGCTGCGGAGATTCGAAGGGCCTCGCGGCTTGTTGCGGCCGTCCGGGCCGGACCAGCGCGTCCGTCCTTCACCGCGATCGACCAACTTCTGGAAGAACGGATCGTCGGCCGGGATCGGGCGGCCGAGGCGGTCGGACTCGAGGCCGATCGGGCGGATCTCGGTTCTGCCGCGGTCGGCCACCCCTTCGAGCGCCTCGCGCATGGCCTTGTCGATCGCGAAGTCCATTACGAGGCCGCCACGTAGGAGAGGTCGACGTGCCCGGGCGCTTCGCACAGGGCGCGGCCCACCTCCTCCCGAGCGCGGTCGAGACCGCCGAGGGCGAGACCGAGCGCCCGCGCTTCGCGCATGTACTTCTCGACCGGGTAGTCCTGCATGAAGCCGTGACCGCCTAGGATCTGCACGCCATTCGGCCCGACGAAGCTCGACGCGTCGATCGCCTCCGCGTAGGCGACCGCCGCTTCGGCGCCGCAGTCGAGCTGCGAGTCCACGCGCCACGCGGCCTCGTGAACGAGCAGGCGCGTGGTGTCGACGGCCGCACGCATGTCGGTGATCAGAAATGCCAGGCCCTGGTGGTGGGCGATGGGGCGTCCGAAGGCCTGCCGCTCGAGCGCGTACTCGCGGGAGAACTCGGCGGCCTGGCGCATCACGCCCACGAGCAGCGACGCGGCGTGCAACCTCGAACGCGCCCAGGCGCGAGCGGCGGCACCCGCGTCCTGCCACTGGGCGACGATCGGCGACGAATCGAATCGAAGCTCCGCAGCTCCAGCCGCGCGAAGGCCGCTTCCGCGCAGGGGTTCGATCGTGATGCCATCCCGAATCGCCACGGCTCCGTCGGCGCGCAGGACGACGACGAGATCGACGCGATCCGCGGGCACCCAAGGAACGGTCCCGGAGACACGGTCCCCGATCTCGAGAGTCGCATCGCACTCGCATGCGAGAACCGCCCGCGCACCCGGCTGCTCGAGCAGCGGAACGGCGAACTCTGCGAGGGCGGCCTCGCCGCCGAATTCGAGGAGCGGATACAGGGCCGGGCCCAGCGGATCCAGGGCGAGTGCGGCACCCGCATCTCCTGCCGCCAACTCCTCGTTCACCAGCACTCGCGCCACTGTGCCGAGGCCCGCGCCGCCGAGACTCTCCGGCAACTCGAGCCCCGCCAGGCCGATCTCCTCGTAGGCCTTCCGGACATCCGGCTCGACGGCCCGCGCCGACTCGTGATCGCGCAACTTCGGCAGCAACTCGTCCGTCGCGAAACTGCGCGCCGTCTCGACGATGAGATCCATGTCGTCGCCGTATTCGAAACCGAACATCTCAGCCTGCCTGGAAGTTCGGTGTGCGTCGCTCTGCCATCGCGCGCACGCCTTCCTTGAAGTCGGCGGTCTTCTGCAGCCGCTCCTGCTCGGCCTTCTCACGGTCGGTGGCGACACGGATTCGCGCGGCGAGATCGCCGCGAAGGGTCTCGCGAATCGACGTGACGGCGAGGGGCGCGGAGGTCGCGATCTCGACCGCCAAGGCATGGGCTTCGCCGCGCAGCTCGTCCTGGGAAACGAGGCGATCGCAGAGACCGAGGGCGAGGGCCTCCTCGCCCTTCACCCGGCGGCCGGTATACAAGAGCTCCATCGCGCGCTGCGGGCCGACGAGGTCCGGCAGCGTCACCGACAACCCAAAGCCCTGGTGGAAGCCAAGACGCGCGAAGTTCGCGCTGAAGCGCGCCTCGGGGGCCGCCACCCGGAAGTCGGGCATTAGGGCCAGCCCCAGTCCGCCTCCGATCGCGGCGCCTTGGATGGCCGCGACCACGGGGGTGCGCGTCGCGAAGAGCCGCACCGCCTCGTCGTACAGGTGCCGGCCGGGCTGGCTGACGGGGAGCGGTCGAACGTCACCGCCTCCACCCAGTTGCGCGCCTGCACAGAAGCTCTTGCCCTCGCTACAGAGCACGATCGCACGGCATCGTGAATCCGCGTCGAGAGCCTCGAAGGCCTCGGCGAGGCTGATGATGAGATTCATGTCGAAGTAGTTGTGGGGCGGGCGTCGGATCTCTGCCGTGGCAACGTAGTCGTCGTCGAGATCGACGTGGACGTCGCCAAAGGTGCCGAAGTCGGTCACGGGGGGGGTCTCCAGTAGCTAGCGGCGAACTCTACGAGTCCGCTTGCAGCGGATCCGCGGCCTTCTGCCGCGCAAGCTCCTAGACTGTACCCCCTCACGCGTCCGCCAGCAGGAGAACGAAGTGGAGCCTCGAACCGTCCTCTCCGTCGACGAGATCGATCTCTCAGCCCTCGAGTTCTGGGCACGGCCGTGGGAGGAGCGCGAAGGCGCCTTCCAGACGCTGCGCCATGAGAAGCCGATGTCGTTCCACGCCGAGCCCGACACCCGGGGACTCGTGCCCCAGGGCCCGGGCTACTGGGCGGTCACGAAGCACGCCGACATCCTGCGATCGAGCCGCGAAGCCAAGCTCTTCTGCTCGTCGAAGGGTGCAACCAGCATCCCCGACATGCCGGTGCCGTTCCTCGAGTTCTTCGGCGGCTTCATCAACATGGACGACCCGAAGCACATGCGACAGCGGAAGCTCGTCTCGGTGGGCTTCACGAAGAACCGCCTCGCACGACTCGATCGGGAGGTCGAGACTGCAGCACGAGAGGCGATCGACTCGGTGATCGAGAAGGGAGAGTGCGATTTCGTCACCGAGCTGTCGGCGCCCTTTCCGATTCGCATCATCTGCGAGATGATGGGCATCCCGCGCAGCCAGCACCAGTTTGTCTTCGATCAGACGAATGTGATCCTCGGGCCCGGTGATCCCCAGTATGTGCCGGAGGGAACCGATGTCGCAGCCGCGCTACTCGCTGCAGGGACGGGGTTGCGCCAGCTGATGTTCGACCTCGCCCAGCAGAGGATCGAGAATCCTACAGACGATTTTACGTCGGCGATCCTGCACGCCGAGATCGATGGCGAAAGGTTGAGCCAGGATGATCTCGCCTCGTTCTTCATCCTGCTGGTCGCCGCGGGCAACGAGACGACCCGCAACGCCATCAGCCACGGAATGAAGGCGCTCTCTGACCATCCGGAGCAGAGGCAGGCCTGGCAAAACGACTTCGACGGGGTCGCCGACACCGCGATCGAGGAGATCGTACGCTGGGCGAGCCCGGTAATTTTCATGAGGCGCACGACCACCCAGCCCTGCGAACTGGGCGGCCAGAAGCTCGGCGAAGGCGAGAAGCTCGTCCTCTTCTACAGCTCGGGCAACCGCGACGAGGACGTCTTCGAACACCCCTTCCGCTTCGACGTGAGCCGCAGCCCGAACGAGCACCTGGGCTTCGGCGGGCCCGGCCCGCACTTCTGCCTCGGTGCGAGTCTCGCCCGCCGTGAAATCCGGATCTTCTTCCGCCAGATCTTCGAGCGGATGCCGGACCTGGAGATCACCGGCCCGCCCGAGCGTCTCGCCTCGAACTTCATCCACGGCATCAAGCGGATGCCGTGCCGCTTCACGCCCGGCCCGATCTCAGCCGCGTAAATCCGGACGCACGACTTTTTCGATGCGGGCATCACGCACTTCACACTGCAGTCGATCCCGAACCGGCCGGAGATCTACGCCGAGGTGCTGTCCGCCTTCGACTGACACGCATCTGCGGCAGACGGAACGGCGCGGGGCGAGTTCAGCCGGGAGACTGCCCGGCGATGCGCCGGAGCTCGTCAGGCTTCTTCACCACCAGGAAGCCCCGCTCGGTCTCCACGATGCCGGCCTTCTTCCAGCTACCCAGCTGCTTGTTGATGCTCTCGCGCGTGGCGCCCACGACGTTTCCCCACTCGCCTTGCGAGAGGCGCAGCTTGATGCGAACACCGTCTTCGCGCTCCTCGCCGTGGACCTCCGCAAGGTCGAGCAGCCTCTTGGCAAGGCGCTGGGGCAGCTTCGTGAACTTCAGATCGGCCAGATTGTCGCTGAGATGTTCCAGCCGCTCCGCCAGTACCCGGGCCAGCGAGAGGCTGGCGCTGGCATCTTCGGACAGCGCGGCGAACAGACTGCGCCGGTCGAGCACGAGCAGCTCGCAGACGTCCACGGCCTCGATGGTGGCGGTGCGTTGCGATCCGGTGAGGATGGCCAGCTCACCGACGACTTCTCCGGGGCCGATCAGATTGAGCACCAGGTCCTCCCCCGAGTCGGCCGAGGAGGCCACCACCTTCATGCGACCGCGCACGAGGATGTAGAGCTGAGAGCCGTCGTCCCCCCGGTGGAAGAGCTCCTCGCGGGCCCGCACGCTCGTGCTCTGGACCAGACCGGCGATGCGCGCGAGGGTCTCATCCGACATCTCTGAAAACAGAGAGCAGCTTCGCAGGAGCTGGATTCGATCGGTGTCGGGCTCCATGGGGACATCTCGCTCGTTCTGGACCCGGCGGGCTCCGCGGGGTCACCGATCGAAGGTTGCGGGGAACGATCCAGCTGCGGGGGAGCGAGTATAGGGAGTTCGCTCCGATTCGATACAGAGCGAATTTCCCACGTCTTTCACCCGCGCCCGGGGAGGGAAACGCCTTCGGGCCCGCGGGACGGATGCCTGGTGGGTGCGGCTCTCGTCAGTCCGTCGGAATCTTCAGGTGGGCCTGCTCGAGCAGCGAAAGCCGCTGGGCGCGCGGTCCGACCTCGCTGGGCCTCGCTTCCACCGCGTCCGAAAGCACCTCGAGAGCGTCGTACCAGAAGCCGAACTCGGCGAAGTGCGCCGCATCCCGGGGCCTGTCCTGGGGCCATTCGCGTCGTTGAATGGCCCCCATGGTCACGATGTCTCGGGAGCGCTCATTCATGTCCGAGACCAGCGAAATCGACCATGTGTAGGACTTCTCGTTGGCGAGTTCGACGCCGTGCTCCTCCAGGCTGACGCGCTGAACGCCAGCGCTGGAGGGCGGCAAGAGCTCCACCTCGGCGATGGGCGAGGCCACTTCCGCGTCGGTTAGCGTGAAGAAGAGTCGCACTTCGGCGGGTGTGGCCCCGTCCAGGTGCCAGAAGAGAGACGGGGCGGCGCGACTGGTCAATCCGATCTGTCGCGGCACCAAGGCGGTGGGTCTGGGCAGGGCCACGTTGCCTCGCACTCCCCCGGCCACCCGCCGCGCGGGAGCACCCACCCCCGCCGGCTTCCAGAAGATCGGTGCCGGCTCGGGCGACACCATGGATGACTGCTGGTTCTGGGGCCGCGGCTCAGCTTCCCGCGTTTCCATGGGGTGGGCTTCGCGCTCGGCAAGCAGCAGCTTCGAAGTCTCTGCTTGCGCAGCGCTCAGTGAGGGGATCAGGCCCAATATCAGGCACAGGCGAACGATCAGCGACACGGGGAATTCTCCTTGGCGGACTCGCAGCATTCTAGAGGCATTCCGGGCACAGCATTGTGAGCTGGTTCACACCCCCTTTCGCCCGGTGAGACGACGCACGGGCAACAGCTCCTTCCTTCCCTTGAGGGGAATCGGGTCGAGTCGCTCCGTCTCGAATTCCGGCGACAGCCGTGTACAGGTATCTTCGCTCGCGAGAATACGGCACGGCGTCGCCGTATAGTCATGCTCCACAGCGTCCGTGGCTTCCAGGCGCTGGGCCGTGACCACCACCTCCCCCACCACCGTGTACTTGAGTCGATCCGCTGCGCCGAGGCTCCCTGCCACCACCGTCCCGGTGTTCAGCCCGATCCGAATCGCGCACTCAGGCAGGCCGTGAGCGCGATAACCCACGTTTAGCTGGGCCAGCGCCTCCTCCATCGACAAAGCACTGCGCGCGGCCCGGCACGCGTCCTCCGAGATCTCCTCTTCGCTCGTTCGCGGTACGGGCACCCCGAAGTTGGCCTTGATGCCGTCGCCGAAGTAGTCGTCCACCACGCCACCGTGGCGCTCGATCTCTTCTGCCATGCGCCCCATGAACAGGTTGACCCACTCCATCAAGTCCGCGGGGTCCAGGTGTTCCGCGCTGGCCGCGTAGCCCTTCATGTCCACGAACATCACCGTGGCCACGAGTCGCTGGGGCAGCGGTCGTCCCTCGGCGAGAAACTCATCGCTATGCGCCCAAATTTCGTCAGCCACGCTGGGAGAGACGTGGCGTGAGAAGAGACTCATGAGTTGAGACCGCTCGGCACGCTCGCGGCTGGAGACCCAGGCCGTCAGCACACCGGCTGATCCGAGCCAGGCCGTGACCGGCGCCGCCATCGGCATCCACCAGCCGGCCTGAAAGGCCAGGTAGCTCGATCCCAGCAGCGACAACACGCCGAGAAGCACGCCACCGACCAGGGCACCCGTGCCCAAGAGCGGGAGTCGCCCGCTGCCGAGTCCCAGGAACGCACCGAGCAGGCAGACCACCACGACCCCCAGCGCCTCTGGCCATTCCTCCAGAACCCGAAGCGGTGCGCTCTCGCCAGAGGCCGTGCGCAGCAGCTGGTCCACGATCTGTCCGTGTATCTCCATGCCGTGGCGGCGACCTCCGAGCGGCACGGGAAGCTCGTCACGAAGGCTCTTCGCGCTGGCTCCGACGATGGCGATGTGACCCCGCAGCCGGGCCGGATCGATGCTTCCGCTCAGCACCTCGCCGAGTGTGATGGACTCGAAGGTCTCCGGCGCCGCGTAGTCCAGCATCAACTGGTAGCCCCGGGCATCGAGATCGCGATATCCGCCGTAGTGGGTGTCCAGCGGGGGCAGCGGGTGAGAACCGAGCTGCATCCACATCGGCCGGTCGGGATCTTTCGAAATGCCATCGGAACCCAGGGCGATGGCGGCGAGCAGCATCGCGAAGGAGGTCTGGGGCGGCCCCTGGTCGTCAGTCATGAAGAGTGTGGCCCGCCGGATGGATTCGCCGAAGGGATCGGGCAGTAGATCGTTGAAGCCCATGCGACCCGATCCCTCGAGCACTCTGGGTCCAGAAATCCCCTCCTTCTCCGGATCGCCGAACTTGTAGACGGCGACGATGCTGCCGTGGTCCCGCAACACCTCGCGTAGAAATCCGACGCCCGGCGCAACCGGCAGGTCGCGGAAGAGATCCAGACCGACCGCACGAACGTTGGCATCCACCAAGGCCTGGAGCGCTTCGGCAAGGCGACGATCGCTGATGGGCCAGTGGCCCTCATCGCGGATGTCCTGCTCGGTGATCTGCACCAACAGGACATCGGAGCGCTCGGCGACCGGCCTGCGCTTGAGGAACTCGTCGTAGAGCGCGAGGTCCAGGCGCTCGAAACCGCCGAAGGCGCGCAGAGCCAGCACCATGGCGGCGACCCCGAAGGCGGCGAACATGGCCGGTAGCGGGCGTCGCAAGCGGGACATCGGCTGGGGCCTCGGATAGCTTTACGATCGATCGAACGCGAAATCGTGAAGCGTTGTGTCGCGTCCGAAACGTGCGCGCCTTACGAGATCGGCGTACTCGAGTCTACCACGCTGCCGATTCGAGCGTTTCCGGAGCACCCGGCGTTGTCGCTTGCCGCTCACGCGGCTTCCCGGCGGTCCGTGCGCGAGCCGTCACGGCAAATTCAGACTGATGCGGAAGTGAATTCCGTCGTCTTGAAGATCGCTCTCGCCGGAGTCGGTGACGCCCATGAAGCGGTGACCCCAATAGAGTTCACCGAAGCCCCACTGCCCCAGCATCATACGAGCGCCCAGGCCAACGCTCGCAAGGGTCTTGGAGGTGGTCTCTTCGAGGGGGCCGCTGCGGGTGTCGTTCCACGAGCGGCCGATGTCTACAAAGGGGGCCATCTCGATGCGGATGGCCGGATCACTGCGCTGGAACAGCGGAACCCGAAATTCGAGCGAAGCCGCGAGGCCATTGTCTCGCACCAGGGTGTTCTCGCGGTAGCCGCGCACCGTGTAGCGACCGCCAACCGCGAGCTGCTCGAGCGGGAGCAGCGGATCGTTCGAAAGCTGGACCTCGAAGCGGGTCAGGATTTGGGCGTCGAGCCATGGCAGTCGGCTGGCCACCTGCAACTGCCCGAGCCAGGCCACGAAGCGGCCGTCGGGGATATCGCCGGCGTTCACGGTGGCCCCAGCCACGTCGATTCCCCAACTGAGCATCGACCGGAGGGCCAGGCTCTGCGTGCGGGTTCGATAGGAAGCATCGAGACCGAAGCGCAGAACGCTCTCACTGTATCTCCCGTCGTCGGCGTAGGCGGTTGGGAGGCCGATCGCCCCATCGAAGAGGAAGCTCTGTGCTCGACGCCAGCCTGCGCTGGCGTGTGCCTCGACCCGGAGACGAAGCGTGCGGTAGAGCGGCTGGCGCACCTCGATCGTGACGGACTGCGATTCGCTCTCGATGCCCAGAGCCGAAAAGCTCTCGTCGACCACCTGGCCTTCGCTGTACTGGTAGCGAGCGGAGAAGTGGGTGTCCCAGACGGTGAAGGGCAGGTCGAAACGGACCTCGGCCTGGCGCAGCCCATGACTGCCCGTGAAGCGTACGTGGACGGCGTCCCCCACGCCGACCAGGTTCTGGAATCCGGCGCGGACCGTACTCCCGAGGGAGCCAATCGACGGGCTTCGGTAGCTGTCGAAGTCGCTGCTCAGGTAGTAGGGGGGCGTCTCCTTCACGACCAGGTTCAGCTGGGACGCTCCCCGCGTCGAAGTGGGCTCGACTCGCGCTTGGACGGCTGCGACCAGGGGGTCCTGTTGAAAGATCTGCAGCTGGCTCTGGAGCGTTTGGATGTTCAGCACGTCCTGTTGCAGGTGGGCCAGGCGCCTGTGGAAATAGGCAGGGCGGAAACGTCCGCTGACGTCGACGTGAATGACCTCGAGCTTCCCTTCGATGATCTGCACTTCGAGCACACCATCGGCCAACGTCTGCCCGGGCAGGCTGGCGCCCGAGGTCGCGTAGCCGCGCTCGATGTACGCCAGCGTCAGCCGGTCGCGCAGATCTTGGAGATCCGCATAGGAAAGCTTGCGCCCCTCGTAGAGCTGCGCGATCTCCTGCAGGACGGCACTCGGGATGACGGTATTTCCCCGGATCTCGATCTTCCGGACCTCGACCCGCAGGCCGGCTGACAGCTCGTCGGTGCCCGTCTCGTCCGGAATCGGATAGGGGGGCAGGATCGGAACGATCGCGGACGACGGCGGCTCCGCAAACGGGCGCAGCTGCCACCGCTCGTCTCCGGGCCGTTCGTCGGGCAGGATGGGCTGGATGGGCTGTGCCGCCGCCGCCGCGGCGAAGCTGCACAACCACAGGCCCACCACGACCCACGTCGGGGCGCACAGACTACGACACCGAACCCCCGGTGCTCGAGCCCGAGGTCTCTGCTTGCTACTTGCGGCCGTCTCCAACGGTTGTTCCTCTTCACCGACTCGAGTGACGCGTCACCCCGACGAACCTTCTACAGCCAGTTGTTGATGAGGAGGAAGGCCGCCCAGTAGTAGGGGTGGTGAAATTCCGAGCTGCCCAGCAGCACCCGCTGTGCCTGTTGCAGCGCACGAGCCTTGCTGATCCCGGGTGTGTCTAGCGCCTGGTAGAAGTCTATCACGAGCTTCGAGGTCGCCTCGTCGGATACCCACCACAGGCTCCCCATCGCACTGCGCGCTCCAGCCCGGATGGCCATCCCCGCCAACCCGAGCGCCGCCCTCTCGTTCCCCACTGCCGTCTGGCACGCCGACAGCAGCAACAACTCCACGGGCTCATCGCCGTAGCGTGTCGTGCGTACCAGCGCCGCCAACTCCTCCATCGACAGCCGGTCATCGTGAGTCAGCACGAAGCTGCTGTCCGGGTCGCCGGTGAACTCCGCGTGCGACGCCAGGTGCACCACCCCGGGGCGATCGTTGCGCAGCACGCTCGCGAGACGAGCCCGATCGAAGGATTGATCGAGCAACACCTCGCCACCGTAGAGTGCCTCGATGGCCGCAAGTTCGTCGGGCACGCCGGGCAGCCCGCGATAACCCTGAACGGGCTCGCTCAGACCCGCGAGCAACAGATCCGTCTCGTGGAGGTCGAGGGGCTCGGGGGCCAGCAGGTCCAGGCTCGGCGTGATGGCCACCGCGAAGCGCTCGATCAGGAAGTGCTCGCCGTCGTGGAGCGCCGCCATCGGAACCGTGCGCAGCGCCCCACCAGGCACGAAGACCAGCGTGTCGAGGGCCTCTTGTTTCAGTAGTGGGAGATAGGGTGCAACGAGCCAGGCGTAGAGTTGCTGGGCGGACGTCTTGTACTCGTCGGTGACACGCTTGCCGAGCAGCCTGCGAAACCGCGTGACCTCGCCTTGCAATTGCTCCGCCGAGACGGCCACCGTGAAACGCTCGATGCCCGAGGCTCGGCTCACGAGTAACTCCAGGCGATCGGGCAGAACGATCGGGTAGATGACGGCAGCATGCGGATCCACGCTCTCCACGGTCCGGGACGTGGCCGCGAACTCGGCCGCACAGCTGTCGTGGAAGTAGTTGCGCAGTTCGGCGGCCTTCCACTGCTCGACCACCTGGCGTGCCTCGGCGAGCTGGCTCTGTCGGCTTTCCGGCGTGGGGGCCTGGGCGCTGCTCTGCAGCAGCAGATCCACCAAGGCCAGGTACACGGGCTCCACGGCTTGGCGGAAGGCGAGGTCAGCGCGCCCGGAGGAGGCGGCCTCGGGGCGAGTCTCGCCGAGCAGGCTCACGCCGCGGCGATAGGCGTCGAGGGCGTCGTCGATCCGGGCGTTGCGCCACTCGAGCTGGCCCAGCTGCGCGTACCAGCGAACCAGCAGATCCGCGGCTTGCTCCTGCTCGGCCAGCTCCAGGGCGCGGCGGGTGACGTAGCGGGCTTCTTCGTCGCGTCCTCCTTCCTGGAGATACAGCGCGCCGAGTTGACCGAGGGCCTGGGCGGCGGCGCGGCCGTTGCGCTGGCGCTGCGCGCTATCGCGAGCCCGCAGCAGATCCGCGTGGGCTGTGAGCAGGGCCTCACGGCGGCCCCCGGGATCCTGGCGCGCGCGGGCAGCCTCGAGGGAGGCGAGGCGAAGGTAGATCGCCGTACTTGCCTCCGGCGTAGCCTGCTCGAGCGCCTCGCGGGCCCGGGTGAGAGCGCGGCGGGTTTCCTCCGGCTCGTTCAGCGCCGCATCGTCCGGCGAGAACGCGAGCAGGGGATCTTCCGCGGAAAGCGACAGGTCCGGCCAGCGCGCCAACGTGAAGCGCCCGCCGCCGTCCTCGCCGCCCCCGGACTGGCCGCACTCGGCCAGCAGCATCGACGAGGCATCCACATAGGAGACGTTGGGCGGAATCAGCTGGCTCTCGATGGCCGTCTCGGGACTGTCGAGCACGACACTGCCCCCCGAAGTGCTGGTGGGACCGTCGGCGTTGATCTCACAATCGGAGCACACCAGCACCGCGCGGGCATTCATCTCGATGTCTCCACCCCGGGCCGTCAGCACTTCCGCGGAATCCGCGTTGGCAGCGGGTAGCGCGTTCGAGCTGGAACCCTTGGGCTGCTGCTCGTCCCCTCGCGCCTGGGCCAAGATCGCGCTGCCTTCGCGCAGCACCACGCCCTGATTGGGACCGACAGCCCGGAAGATCGTGCGGTCGGGATCCATCGGGTTCGGAAGTTCCTCGAGCGAGCCGCCGATCGTGATGCTGCCCCCGAGGCCGCTTTCCACGCTGGCCTCGATCCTGCTCCCGCCCTCAAGCAACAGCAGGTCGCGGGCCTCGATCGCGATGTTGCCGTCTGCACTACCCGCCGACGGAGCGCCGGGCCCGAGCCCCTCCGGAATCTCAGCACCCACACTGGCGAAAACACTGATCTGGCTCCCGCCGGAGAGCCGCACCGCGTCGGAGTCGATGGCAATGCTGCCGCCCGCGCCGCTGCCACCACGAGTCGCAGCTTCAATCGTCGCGCCGGATCGGACGGAGACATCGGGAGCCTCGATACGGATCGAGCCTCCGTTCCCCGACCCCAGGGTGCTGGCACTGACGAGCGATATCAGCCCAAAGACTGGATCGCTGCCGCTCACCCGTACGGCGTCGCTCGCGGTAATCGCAATGTCGCCACCGGCCCCAGTGGCCCCTGTCACGGCGAGGATCGCGGCTCCCTGCTCGACGGCGACGGTAGAGGCATCGATACTGATCAAACCTCCGTCCCCCGACCCGAAGGTGCTGGCGTTGACGTGGGATCTGAACACGACTCCGCTGACGAACTTTACGTCGCTGAACTGCACTTCCTCGCTGGCCGTGATCCTGATGTCGCCGCTATCGCCAGTGCTGAGCGTCACAGCCTGGATCGCCGCCCCGTCCTCGACGCTGACCGTGGGAGCTTCGATGGTGATCGAACCGCCGAGTCCCGGCCCAAAGGTGGTAGCACTGACGACGGACGGAACCGGATTTTGGTTCCGAACGGTCACGCCGCTGAGCCGCACTTCCTCGCTGGCCGTGATCCTGATATCGCCGCCCTTCCCGATACCGGCAGTCGCCACGTATATTCCCGCCCCGTCCTCCACGCTGATCGTCGGAGCTTCGATGATGATCGAGCCTCCGTTCCCCGACCCCTGGGTGCTGGCGCTGACAGCCGACGGGGTCGGATCTTGCTGCGGAGAAGTGACGCCGCCAACCCGCACGAACTCGCTAGCCGTGATCCGGATGTCACCGCCCGTCCCACTGCCGAGTGTCGGAGCGAAGATCCGCGCCGCATTCTGGGCGATGACGCGGTC